>CAYHHL010000143.1:0-15449 GCA_964356325.1 uncultured Enterobacteriaceae bacterium
CCCGTTTTCGAGGAATCGAAGCTATCCGCTTCTCAGCCCTCGAAAACGGCTCCGGTTCCGGTTCCGGCTCCGGCTCCGGCTCCGGCTCCGGGATCGGGTTCGGGCTCCGGTTCAAGGCGGGCCCACCAGGCTTTGGGCCTCCAGCACCGCAAGCGTCACCGTAGCTTTCGCGACCAGCTTGCCTGCGCACGACACTTCGGACTCCACCACGCTGACCGTGCGCCCCTGCCGCAGCACCAGCGCTCTGCAGGTCAGCGCCTCGCCGAGCGCCGGCCGCAGCAGGTGAATCGTGAAGTCGATGCTCAGGATCGTCTGGTCGGCGCGCACCAACGTCATCGCCGCCGCGCCTGCCGTGTGGTCCGCCAAAGTCGCCAGCACTCCGGCGTGGGCGAAACCGTTCTGTTGTAGGTGTCGCGCCGTGAGCAGCAGTCGCGCAGTGCAATCACCGGGATGCACGTCGGTCAGGGTCATGCCCAGATCCTGCACGAAGGCGGCGCGGCTGAACAACTCCTGGGCTTTGTTCACGTAATCTGGATTCTGCAGCTGCATCTACTGTCACGGCCCCGCTTGGATGAGGACGTCGTCGATGAACACGCCCTTGGTCGCGTTGCTGACACAGTCCACCGAGTCAAAATTGAAGCGGATTTGCAAGGTCTTGCCGGCCAGCGCGCTGATGTCGACCGCCTGCGTGGTCCAGGTGCCCAGGCTGGTCTTGGGTACGTTGAACACCAGGTTGGCGGGCGTGCCGAAGCCGTGATCCGAGACCTCGATCTTCACGAGGTCGTACGGGTCGGTCTCGGTCTCGATGAACGCCTTGTAACGCAAGTACATCTTCTGGCCAGCGGGCGGCGCCGTGGTCGCGAAGGTGACGCTCGTCGCGGTGCCGGCCACCTTCGAAGCGCCTGACGGGCAGTTGAAGTTGGTGCCGTTGTTGAAGTTCAGCGAGCAGTCGGCCGAGGCGAATCCCGGCGGGCTGACCGTGGCGTCGATGTCCCAGCCTACGCCGGCTTGGGCATTGGCGAAGGTCCACGCGGTCTTGTTCGAGCACACGATGCCGTCGCCGAACGAGGGCTTGGGTTCGACCAGTAGGTTCAGCGCGTCGACGAACCAGCCGGCGCCCCCGTTCACGCTGGAGTCGATCGAATCGAAGCGGAAGCGCAGGCGCACTTTCTTGCCGACCAGCGTGGACAGGTCGATCGCCTCGAATGTCCAGCCTTTGGCCGACTTGCTGCTGTCGAGCTGGATCTTGATCGGCGTCGTGGTGAAGTCGTCCGCCGAGACTTCGACCCAGCGCTGGTCATACGTCGCACCCGACTCCGTGTCATACCAGGAGCGGAACAAGAGAGAGGCCTTGACGCCTGCCGCGACGCCCGTGAGGTCGATGACCGGGGCGGTAGCCGTCCCTTGCGCCGAACTGCCGCTGGTGATCGTGAAGTTCGTGCCATTGTTGAAGTTCAGGCTCGCGTCACCATCCAGCTTGCCCGGATTGCCGGCCGTTGCGTCGATGGCCCAAGTCACGCCGCCGGTCGCCGTGCTGAAGCGCCAGCCGTTGGCATTGCCGGCCGCGAAAGCCTCGACGACCGGCACGGCAACAGTCGGAGCCCAGATGGGACCGGCGTAAACATTGATATTTTCGACGAACCAACCCGGTCCGGCATTCACGTTGCCGTCGCCGGTCGTGAAGCGGAAGCGCACCTGGAACTTCTTGCCGGCGAGCAGGCTCAGGTCGATCGCCTCGTTCACCCACGCGTTCTTGTTGGCATTGGTTCCGAGCTGCTTGGTCACGGCGAGGGTCGCGAAACCGTCGATCGAAGCTTCGACCCAGCGTTGGTCCCAGCTATCCGAGGTCTCGCCCGGGTCGTTGCCGTTGAACGACATGAACGAAAGCGTGACCTTGCCCGCGGTCGTGGCGTCGAACAGGAAGGCGGACATGCTGGACCCGGCGCTGGCGGAACTCCCATTGCTGTAGTTCGTGCCGTTGTTGAAGTTCAGCGAGCACAATCCGCTCAGCTTGCCCGGCGTTCCAGGCGTGGCGTCGATGCCCCAGCCGGTCGTGCCGGACAACGGCGTGCCGACCCAGTCCTTGTCGCCGCAGTCGATGACGTCCACGTACGGCAAGCCCTTGGCCACACAGGTGGTTCCGAGCTTGAAGCCGCACGCTCCATTGGCGGTGTTGCAGGCATCGTTCGTGCAAGGGTTGGCGTCATCGCACACCTTGGCCACGCCGCCGCCGCATGCCCCGGTGGCGCACTTCTCGCCCGAAGTGCACGGGTTGCCGTCGTCGCACGTCGCGGTGTTGGCCGTGACCACGCAGCCCTTGGCCGGGTCGCAACTATCATTGGTGCAAGGGTTTTTGTCGTCGCAAACCACGGCCGCTCCGGGCGCGCACGCGTTGGCCGCGCACTTGTCGCCGCTGGTGCAGGCGTTCTTGTCGTCGCAAGGACTGCTGTTGGCGTTGTGCGTGCATCCCAAGGTCACGTCGCAACTATCGGTGGTGCAAGGGTTTGCGTCGTCACAACTGGGAGCGCCGCTGCCGAGGCAGACGCCGTTGCTGCACTTGTCGGTTTGCGTGCATGCGTTCTTGTCGTTGCAGGTCACCGCGTTGTTGACGTGGGCACAGCCCTGGATCGCGTCGCAAGTGTCGTTCGTGCAAGGGTTCTGGTCGTCGCAATTGGCCGCGGCTCCCGGCTTGCACGCGCCGGCCGCGCACACGTCGCCCACGGTGCAAGCGTTGTTGTCGTTGCATCCCGCGGTGTTGTTGGCATGCGTGCAGCCCTTGACCGGTTCGCAGGCATCGGCCGTGCAGCTGTTCTTGTCGTCGCAATCGGCGGCGACGCCACCCACGCACTTGGCCGTCAGGCACTTGTCCGCGGTGGTGCACGCGTTGTTGTCGCTGCAGGGCGCCGTGTTGTTCACGTGGGTACAGCCAGTCTTTGCGGTGCAACCATCAGTGGTGCAAGGGTTGTTGTCGTTGCAGTCGGGGCCGCCAGAGCCCTTGCAAACGCCCGCCACGCACGCGTCGCTAATCGTGCAGCCGTTGCCGTCGTCGCAAGCCAGGGTGTTGCTGACGTGCACGCAGCCCTTGGCCTTATCGCAACTGTCGTTTGTGCAAGGGTTCTTGTCGTCGCAACTGACCACAGCGCCCGGCGTGCACTTGCCACCCGCGCACAAGTCCTTGCCCGTGCAGGCGTTCAGGTCGTCGCAGCCCAGGCTGTTCGCCGCCGTCGTGCAGCCGGTCTTGGCGTCGCAACCATCGGTCGTGCAAGCGTTGTTGTCGTTGCAAACGATGGTCTTGCCCAAGCACGCGCCACCGCCGCAGGTGTCGCCGCTCGTGCACGCGCTGCCGTCATCGCATGCCGCGGTGTTGTTGGCGAACACGCAGCCCTTCGCCGCGTCACAACTATCTGTGGTGCATGGATTCTTGTCGTCGCACAGCACGATTGCGCCCTTGCATGCCCCGCCTGTGCAGGTGTCGCCGCTGGTGCAGGCGCTGGCGTCGTTGCAGGCCGCGCTGTTGTTCACCTTCACGCAACCGGTCGTCTTGTCGCAACTATCTGTCGTGCAGGGGTTCTTGTCGTCGCAAGGCACCGGCTTGCCCAAGCAGACGCCCCCGCCGCACGTGTCCGAACTGGTGCAGGCGCTGCCGTCGTTGCACACCGCCGTGTTGGCATTGTTCGCGCAACCGGTGTTCTTGTCGCACAAGTCGTTGGTGCACGGGTTCTTGTCGTCGCACGAAACCGCCGCGCCCTTGCATGCGCCGTCCGCGCAAGAGTCGCCGCTCGTGCAAGCGTCGCCGTCATTGCAGAGCGCGCTGTTCTTGACGCTGGCGCATCCGCTCTTGACGTCGCAACTATCCGTGGTGCAAGTGTTCTTGTCGTCACAACTGATGACCGCGCCCTTGCACGCCCCGGCCTGGCACGCGTCGTTCTGGGTGCAGGCGCTGCCATCGTCGCATGCGTCGGTTGAATTCACCTGCGTGCACGAGCCCTTGACCTTGTCGCACGAGTCGGTCGTGCAAGCGTTGCCGTCGTCGCACGAGATGGCCTTGCCGCCGCACTGGCCCGACGCGCACTTGTCCCCGGTCGTGCAGGCGTTGCCGTCGTCACAGGCCGCGGCGTTGACGGTGAAGCCGCAAGCGCCCGACTTCGGGTTGCAAACCTCGTCAGTGCAAGGGTTCTTGTCGTCGCAAGCTACGGGCGTCCCCGCGCTGCAATCGCCGCCCCCACACTTGTCTCCCTCGGTGCACGGGTTGCCGTCGTCGCAAGGTGCCGTACTGTTGGCGTTCTTGCAGCCACCGGCGGTCGAGCACGTGTCGGTGGTGCAGGGGTTGCCGTCGTCGCAATTCAGCCCGCCCTGGCCCTTGCAGGTGCCGCCCGAGCACAAGTCATTGGTCGTACAGGCGTTGGCATCATCGCAGCCGGACAGGTTGGCGGTGGACTTGCAGCCGAGCAATGGATCGCAAGCGTCGTCGGTGCAAGCGTTTTTGTCATCGCAGGACACCGGCTTGCCCACGCAGCCGCCGGACGCGCAACTGTCGCCTTGGGTGCAGGCGTTACCGTCGTCGCAGGGCGAGTTGACCTGGGTGTTCTGGCAGCCGGTCTTGATGTCGCAACTATCGTTGGTGCAAGAGTTCTTGTCGTCACAGCTGACCGCCGCCGCGCCCTTGCACACGCCGCTCTGGCACACGTCGCCCTGCGTACAGGCGTTGTTGTCGTCGCAGCCCAGGCCGTTCGCCGTCGACGTGCAGCCGCTCGCCAGGTTGCAAGCATCGTCGGTGCAAGGGTTGTTGTCGTCGCACACCACGGCCTTGCCGGCGCACAGGCCGTCGGTGCATGCGTCGCCTTGGGTGCAGGCGTTGTCGTCGTTGCAGGGTGTGCTCAACCCGGCATGCTGGCAGCCGGTCTTGGCGTCACAACTATCGTTGGTGCAAGCGTTCTTGTCGTCACAGCTGACCGACTGACCCTTGCACGAACCCGCGTCGCAGGTGTCGCCTTGGCTGCAGGCGTTGCCGTCGTCGCAAGCGTCGGCGTTGGTCGTCTGCTTGCAGCCGGTGTTCTGGTCGCAAGTATCGTCGGTGCAAGAGTTCTTGTCGTCACAGTTCTTGGGCTTGCCCAGGCACAACCCCTCGACGCACAAGTCGTTGCTCGTGCACGGGTTGCTGTCGTCGCAAGCGGCGTCCACGGATTTATGCTGGCATTCTCCGATCTTGGCGTCGCAGAAGTCGATGGTGCAGCCGTTGGCGTCGTCGCAGCCCTTCGGCTTGGCGCCCGAGCACTGACCGTCCAGGCACTTGCCGCCGGACTCGCACGCGTTGCCGGTCGAGCACGGACCGGTCGCGTTCTCATAGCCGCAGCCCTTGGCCGGGTCGCAAGTGTCGTCGGTGCAAGGGTTGTCGTCGTCGCATTTCTTGGGCTGGCTGGTACAAGCGCCCGTCGCGCAGGTGTCGCCGGTGGTGCACAGGTTGCCATCGTCGCACGGTCCCGCCAGCGCTTCGTGCAAGCACTCCTTGGTCGTCGAGTTGCAACTATCGCTAGTGCAAGGGTTCTTGTCGTCACACGTGGCATCGTCGGTCTTGCCGTTGCAGTCGTTGTCTACGGCGTCGCAAGTCTCGGCGGCGGCGGAGATGGCGTCGCAGGCGGACAGGCCACCCTCGCCGCAACTGCGCGTGCCCTTGCAGGTGCCGACGGCGTTGCTGGCGCTGCACGAGGTCGCGAGCTTCAACTGCACCGCGTGGCTGCTGCACGTACACGCGAGGTCGGTCTTCTTGCACTGCTTCACGGTGTTGCCGCCCGAGGTGGGCACGTCCGCGCAGCCGTAGCCCGTGGGGCACGGGTCGGTATCGCTGCACGCGCCGCCGCAGAAGGAGCCGATGGCCTGGCCCGCCTCGTCGCTGTAGGCCACGCACAACGCCGTCGCGCCCAATGCCTTGCAATCGTTGTCGGTCTTGCACGGCTCGCACAGGTTCGGCAGCTTGGGCACGCAGATGTTCACCAGATCGTTGCCGGACGCCACCGCCTTGCACGCGAAGCCCTCGGCGCAATCCGTGCTGCACGTCTGGGCGCAGACCTGGCCCTTTTGCGTGTCGATGCAAAATCCGCTGTCACATTCGCCGTTGGCCTTGCACGTGCAGCCGGCCGCGCCCGTGCAGATGCCGGCGTCGACCGAGGGCAAGTCGCCTGCGGAAGTGTCGGTGCCGATGAGCAGATCGCTGGGCTCGGGCGCGTCGGCCACCGTCTCGGCGCCGCTGCCGTCGCTGGTCACCGTCTCGGCCTCGCCGTCGCTGCCCAAGTTGAGGTCGAGACCGGCGGTGTCGCTACCGGTGCCGCCGACCGCTCCGGGACCGGTCTGGGTCGCGCTTTGACCGCAGCCGCACAGCACCAGCAAGGCAGACATCCAGGCCACGTGGGAAAACCGCCGGAAGTCACGGGACATGTCTACCTCGTCGACGCGCCGGGCGCTGGTGCGGTTGTGCGTGCATGGGTGCCAGCAAACTTTCGTCAGCGTAGCCGTCGCGTGCGACCTTGACCAGAGGTTTGGCGCGCGCCCCGAATTGCCTGCCGCTACAGGGCTTACAAGCCGGCGCGGCTTGCCTGCCCGAGCCCGTCCCGGTAGCCTTCAGGAGAACGGCCGACGCTCCCGCACCACGTCGGGCGTTCCGATTTTCAAGAGGGAGGTGGCATGGAACGGCACCACTACCTGGTCCTGGACGAGTACCACCTCGCCCATACCGACGCCTACGAGTCCGTGATAGCGCTGCTGACCCAACGCGGCGCGGCCAAACCCGACGCCGGTTGGGAAGAACTGACGATGTCGTGGACCAACCGCGACGGCAAGGTCGTCAAGCTCGCGTTCGAGAAACTGGTCGAGCACGCCCGGCGCAACGGCATCGTCCGGGAATTGCAGGCGGATCTCGATGCGGCGGACTATGTGTTCGGCTCGAGCTTCTCGGTCCCCGTGCCGATCTCGGGTAGCGGTCACTCGATGAAGCTCAAGGGCGAATATGCCGGCTTCCTCAAAGAGCTTTCGGTGCCGTGCCGGTACGCGTCGATCGAAGGCGAACTGGTCGAGGACATCCTGTATTTTCGGGCGGCCGCATGCAGCCATTCGGATGCCGACGATCTGATCGATACGTGCCGCTATTTCCGCGCCTACCTGGTCGCTTGCGAAACGGTGCTGGAGGCGTTCATCAATCGTTACGTGCTGATGTACAGTCACACCCGCACGCGCCGGGTCGACGTGGAGGCGTTCAAGACTGCCCACTCGCTCGAACAGAAGGTCGACTTGTGGTTGCAGACGTTCGCCCACTCGCGGCTATCGGACATCAGCGAGAGTCACGAATGGTACGAATTCAAGAGGTTGCTGAAGTCGAGATACGACATCGCGCACAGCCGGCACGCCTTCTTGGGCCACAACATCCGCGACATCGCCCGTGAGTTCAATTATGTACGCGACGGGGTCGGCGGTTTGCTGCACCTGATGCGGCTCATCGAGGGCGAGAAGCCGCTCGGCTTCATCGAACGGTTGCGCACGGCGCCACGCATCACGTTCAACCAGCCGCGCACGCGTCATGTGGTGCTGCGCTGACCGCTACCTGCGCGTAGTGTCGCCCAGCACGACATAACCCGTGAACCGCACGAGCACTTCCAGCCGCTGACCGGCCGTGCGCACGTCCTGCAGCGTCAGCGTGCGCGTGTCGATCCGCACCGGCAGGTGTTCGCCCGCGACCATCACCCCGGTCGCCAGCGATTGCAGGGCCTGGCGCGCCTGCTGTTCGACCTGGGTGCGCGGAATTCGCAGCTTTTCTCCCAAGATCTCCGCGATGTGCTGGCGTTGCAGGGCGGCACCCAGACTGGCGAGCCGATCGGTGGTCTCGAGGTCGACCTGGACGTTGCGCAAGTCGACGCCCGCGTCGGTGATGCGCGGCGTGCCCCAGAGCAGGAATTCGCCATCGATCTTGCGGGTGAATGGCATGAACAGGAACCGGTCGCGCACTTCGCCGCGGATCTGCGCCCTCGCCAGCAGCGCGCCGCCCGCCGAGTAGAGCTTGAGCCCGGTGACCTCGATCCAACCCTGGCTCGGATCGCCCGCGCCCGCGAGTTGGATGGGCCCGAGCGCCTGCAACTGCGCCAGGACTTGGCTCCGCACGGTGTCGAGCTGTACAGCGATCGGCAGGACCAGCGTGGTTTCCGGGTGTTGCAGATTGTCGTCGACCACCATCGGCAGGCTCTGGGGCCTCTGGGCCGGACCGCAGGGCTCTTCCACCGTCGGCTGCGTGGCGATGCTGGCGGCCAAGCGCAAACTCACTGGATCTACTTCGGGTTGCGCCAGACGCAGCGACAGGGGCCGCAACTGCAGGCACGTGCCCGGCCGCAGCGGGAATGGCTTGTACAGCGCCGCGGTCGTCGGCCGCACGAAGTCGCCCACGGGCACCTGCAGCGTGCGCAGGTAGTCGGCGATCTGCTTGCCAGTCAGCCTCTCCAGGTGTGCCGCCATGTTGTCAAAGATCGGCCGCGCCGGGCCGCCGAAGTCGACGCGATCCATGGACACCCGCACCGCCGGCTCCTCCAGGCGCAACAGCCCAGACGGCGTCAGCTTCGGCCGCGAACAGACGTCGATGGTCGCGTCCAGGGCCTTCTCCATCGAGCCGCCGAGCGCCTGGACGCGCCCCGTGCCGTGGAAGGGCACTTGGAAACACAGGATGCCGTCCTGGGCCCGCGCCCCGACTCGGCCCGAACGCTGGACATCGAACGACCAGCCGACGAAACCGCTGTGATCCTCCATGTGAACGGGAGGCAGCGCTTCCTTCTCGAGCAGGGCGGCGAGCATCGGCAGCGGCAGGCGCGCCACCGCGGCGATGTGGGAGATTTCGTTGGACGGAGGCAGCGGCCGTTGCGCCGGCAGGTCCGGCTCCGGCGCGCGGACATGCAGTGCGCACGACGACAGCAGGGCCAGGGGGAGAAGCAATCGATGGGCGTGGCGAGGCTTCGGCATGGGCGGCGCACCCTAGCGCGGCCGGGGCGCAAAAGGCTAGGCGGGCGAGCGCAAGGTGATGCGGGTCAGCTCGGACGGCGCGGCGAGGCGCATCGGCGGACCCCAGTAGCCGGTGCCGCGACTGACGTAAATCCATGTGTCCGCGCGCTTGTCCAGGCCCGCGACGTAGGGTTGCGCCAGCTTGACCAGGTAGTTGAACGGCCAGATCTGACCACCGTGCGTATGTCCTGAAAGTTGCAGGCCGACGCCGTGCTTGACCGCCTCGTCGATGTGGCGCGGCTGGTGCGCCAGCAGTACGAGTTCTTGCGTGACGTCACGGCCTTGCATCGCCCGGTCCATGTCCGCGCCGTGGTTGCCGCCGAAGTGATGCGCGGTCCAGTCGTCGACGCCGGCGAGGTCGAACCCAGCTTCTGCCGTGCCGATCCGCACGCGTTCATTGCGCAACGCCTTCACGCCCAGGCTGCGCAGCTCGGCCAGCCATTGGTCGGCACCCGAGTAGTATTCATGGTTTCCGGTCACGAAGAAGGTGCCGTGGCGCGACTCCAGGTGGCGGAGCGCGGCAGTGTGATCGCGCAGGTGCTCGACGGCGCCATCGACCAGATCGCCAGTCAAAGCAACCAGATCCGGTTTCAACGCGTTGATGCGCGCCACCAGATCCACGACGTCCTCCTTGCGGATGGTCGGCCCGACGTGGAGATCGCTGACCTGCACGATCGTCAGGCCGTCCATGGACTTGGGCAGACGGGGCAGGGTCACGGATACTTCGCGCAGTTCCGGCCTGCCCAGCCCGGATCGCAGGGCCGCCGCGCCCGCACCCGTGGCCAGCACCGCCGCGCCACCGCCGAACAGTCGCGCAAGGAACAGCCGCCGCTCGGGATCCATGACCTGGTCGCCGCGCACCAGATGGGTGAAGCGAACGCCGGCGTGCAGCAGTTCCGCCAGACCCAGGCCGACCAGCAGCAGGAACACGAGTCCCATCCAAGTATAAGAAACTATGGTGATAGCGCGCGCCCAGGGAGCATCCACGAGGCGGCCCAGCGCCAAGCCGAGCGGCAGCGAGAGACCGAGGAGCGCGATCGCCACCGTAGCCATCTGGCGCCAGGGACCTTGCAGATCGGTGGCGCGCACGAACCGCGTCCAGAAGTAGTAGTGCGTGCCGCCGACCAGCAGCAGCACCACCGCCAGAAACGTCAGGATTTGAATGAGCGGGCGGTGCATCGGCGGTTCCGGCGCGAAGTGGGGCGCGGGGCGGAGAACACCGAAGCGAAGCGGTTCGTTCCAGGCTGGGAGGGCTATTTCGCGAACGGGTCGCTGCAGCAGTGGCCTTTGATGGTGCTGCCGATGCGACAGAACTTGTTGTAGCCTTCGACCTTGCCTTCGAAGCTCTTGGCCAGGCCGAACGCCATCTTGTTGGCGCCGTCCATGAGGAATTCGACCGAGTACGTGTCGCCGACGCTGTTGCCGAACGTGCCATTCGGTGTGGCCTTGTCGATGATCATGACGTGGCGCTTGCTGCTGAGTTCGGCCACGTCGCCGCAGAAGTACCAGCCGGAGTTGGTCTGTTCGGCCTCCTTGCCGAGGTCGGGACCCGAAAGGTGATCGGTGAACGTGTTGCCGTCGAAGGTGAAGACTTCCTTCGCGGTGTCACTCAGCGGCGTGGCTGGGTCCTCGGTCTCGAAATCGACCAGGCGCCAGGAGCCCTGCAGGAGCGGATCGCCCATTTCGCACTTGTTGAGCTTGTAGGTCTTGCCGGCAAAGGCGAACTCGGTCCAGGGTTTGACCGTACCAGCCGGCGCGGGCAGCGACTTGCAGGGGCCGCTGCTCGCCGTGTCGCTGGTGTCGGTGGCGCCACCGTCCGGATTGGCCACGACGTTTTGCACCACGTTTGTCGTGCAACCGGCTGCCAGCACCATCGAAAACACGCACACGCCAAGGCCGATCCGCATGATTCCTCCGCCGTTCGGGTACCCGTGCGAGCACCTGCCGCAGACTATGCAAGACTCCGGCGCGGTTGGCCAGGAGCCCACCCGTGGTTCAGGCCAGCACCGACACGTCGTCGTAGGTCGCCCGGAACTGCGCGAGCGGCATGGCGATGTCGGGAGGCCCATGCTCGTCGTTGCCACCGAGCGGGTCGCGCACCACCACGGTCTGCTCGCCGGCCTGCTCGCGCACCGCGACGACGACGTGGACGGTGAAGCGCTTGCGGGGCTGGTCATCGCCGCCGCCTGATGTGCAAGTGACTGGGCGACCTTCGGAAAGCGCCTCCCGCAACGCGTGCCACAGCAGCACCGGCGGCGTCAAGGTCGAGACCTGTCGCACGTTGGCTCCGGTCAGCGCCGCCAGCACTTCGCCGCTGCGACCATCCGGCCCGACCGCCGCATACGAGCCCTTCCACGCCGCGTAAGCCTTTTCGACGATCGCTGGCCACAGCCGCTCCCACTGTCCAGCCTCGCCGCGTTCGATCGCCAGCGCGTTGGCGGGCAGGTAGCCGTCGACGGTTTGCACGTGCGGTTGGCGGGCGCCCCCGAAGCCTTGCTCGAGGAAACGCACTGAAAACGTGCCGTCTCGGTGGTCCTGAAGCGCCCGTTGCAGCAGATCCGGCCGCGAACCCGCCAAAGCAGCCAGGGCCGCCGCAGTATCGCGCCGCACCAGCACACCGGGCCGGACGTCCTTGGCTTGCGGACCTTGGGGCGAAAACGGCTGCACCGGGCGCGCGGCATCGCGGGCGTTCCGATCGGCATCGGCGCGAACATCCTGTGGCATGGCAGGCTGTTGCGGCGCACGCTGCGAGGACGGCAAGGGCGCGGCGTGGCGCTCGGTGCGCGCGAGGCGGGCCAACTTGTCTTGGGGATCGAAGCCTTTCGTCGACACGTGCGCGACCTGCCGGCAATGGCGGCGAACCCCTGGACGGAGGTGGAGGTGAGCATCGCGCGCCCGCCGTTTGCGAGCAACTACTGAGCAGGATCGCAAAAACGTGTATTTGCCGATCCGATCTGGCATCTTGGTCAGCCTGCGCTTCGGACGTCGTCGGAGCGATCGAGAGCCATGCGCCGTTTCACCATTCTTGCCAGCATTGCCTTTGTCGTTCCAGCTCTTGCACTGGGCGCGTGCGGATCGGCCACCATCGAAAGGATAGGCGCACCGAACCTCGAAGCGCGCATCGTCGGCAGCGATGACAGGAACGTGTACGTGATCAGCGACGACGACCAGACGTTTGCCGTGCCGCGCCGAACCATCCGCGACATCGACCACCCGGGCAACGTGCTGGTGACGGTCGGCGCGTGCCTGTTGAGCATGACGGCGCTCACCTACTTGTCGAATGAATCCGGTGGGCAGGAGAGCGGCGGCATCTTCGCGGCGGTGGGCGTGCCCTTGTTCATCGGCGGCCTGATTCCCTGGCTGCAATCGACGCGCGCGGCAGATAACACCGATCCAGGCGGTTTCGTGGAAGACCGCGAACCGTCCGAGCTGCGCCCTCGTGCTGCATCTCGCCCACCAAGACGCCCCGCCCCGGCGCCGCAAGTGCCGGCCGCGCCTCGAGTTCCCGCGCCGGACCCGGGTGCGGTTGCGCCACCCGCCGCCGCCACGCCGGACGCGGGCTGGTAGACGCCCCAGCAGTTGAACGCCTGCAGGCATGCTGCCACCATGCGCGCCCATGTCGCGCCCACCCCACATCCTGATCATCGGCGGCGCTTCGGTGGACCGGTTGCGCGCCGACGGCCAGGCGGTCGTCACGCCGGGCGGTGGCGCGCTGTATACCGCGGTGGCGGCTAGGAAAGCCGGGGCGACCGTGCGCTTCTTCGGCTTCCGGCCGGACCCGCTGCCGGCGCTGTTCGAGGCGGCTGCGAGCGCAGTGGACTGGGTGGGCCCGGCGTGCCAGGTCGAGGATCTGCCACATTTCGAGATCGTGTACGACGGCGCGGGCGACGCGCGCCTGGAACGGGCGAGTTGGGGCACCGAGGACACGCTGGACCCTGCAATGGTTCCGGATTCCATCCTCGACGCCGACTACATCCACATCGCGGCGATCCACGATCCGTCCTTGCAGATGCGCTTCGTGCAGGCCCTGAGGCAACGCACCTCGGCTCGCATCTCCGCGGGAACGTTCGGCTACATGGTCCAGCGTGCGCCGGACGCGGTGCGGGCGCTGTTCGAGGCGTGCGACCTGTTCTTCCTCAACGCGTTCGAGGCGAGCCACATCTTCGGCGAGGACGATCCGCCGGTGCGCCCCGGGCAAATCCTCGTGGTGACGCGGGGTTCCGAAGGCGCCGATGTCTGGCAAGGCGATTGGTGCACGCGCGTGCCGTGCTGCCCGTCGCAGCCCATCGATCTGACCGGCGCGGGCGATTCCGTGTGCGGTGGGACATTGGCGGGACTGATCGCGGGGTTGCATCCGACCCGGGCGGTCCGGCTCGGTGCCGCGGTGGCCGCGATGACCATCGAAGCGCCTGGAATGTTGAAGCTTCTTGCGACCGATACCGAGACCATCCTGCAGCGCCAGGAGACGCTGCGCGATCGTCGGGTCCAGGTCGATTCCGAGCAGGTGCAACGCGTCGCCGCGCAGCTTGCCCGCTTGCCCGAAGTGCAGGGTTTCGACTTCACCGGGCCGCACTTCCCGCCGGTCGGCCATCCCGCGGCGCTCGACTTCCTGTTCGCGGGCATCCTGCACCAGTTCGGCTTCTGGAGCCCGGCGCATGGCGCGTACGGCAAGCCGATGATTGCGCAGATCCAGGGCGAACTGCTCAAGGGTTCTGACTATTGTTTCGCGGCGTTCAAGAGGGTGCTCGACGCCCGGCCCGAGCAGTTGACGCCGCGCGGCCAGGCGTCCCTGCGCTGGTCGGACACCGAAGCGCTGTTCCGCAGCGACGACGGCACGGTACCGATGCCGGTGCTGGCCAACCACCACGCGCTGGCCCGCGGCTATGGTCGCGATATGTGGGAGTTGGGCTGGACACCGGCCTCGCTGCTGGCCGCGGCCAACCAGAGCCAACGGCCGGTGCGCTTCTTGCTGCAGGCGCTGGACCACATCGGCGGCTATCGCGAGGATCCGCTGCGCAAGAAGTCGATGCTGTTGGTCGTGGCGCTGACGCAGCGGCCCGAGCGGTTCCTGGATGCCAAGGACGGCGCGGATCTGGCGCCTATCATCGACTACCACCTGATGCGATCGTGCCTGCGCACGGGCCTGGTGCAAGTGCGCGACGCGGCGCTGCGGCACAGCCTGGAACAGCGCAAGCTGGTGCCGCCGGTGGACGAAGCCGCTGTGCGCAACGCCTGTTACGCTGCGGTCGAACAACTCGTGGCGGTGTCGGGGCGGGACATCGGCGCGATCGACTGGTTCTTCTTCGGCGCGCGGCGGCGGTGCCCGGAGATGGACGAGCCGGACTGCGCGCACTGTCCGGTCGAGCCGGCGTGCGCCAAGGACAAGCTGTTGTTCCAGCCGGTGTTGCGCACGACGTTTTACTGACGTCCCTGGTCAGATCCCGCGCGCGAACAATTCGGTGGAGAAGTACCGCTCCATGCGATCCGCGAACACCGTCACGATTTGCGCGTCTTCGCCCAGCCGTTCGCTCGCCAGCACGGCCGCCGCGTAGTTCAGCCCCGAGCTCGGCCCGACCGGAAAGCCACGCCGAATCAGCCGTCGCGTCGTCTCCAACGCCAACTCGTCGTCGATGTCCAGCTCCTGCAATCCAGGCAGTTGCGCGGGCACGTACAGCTTGCTGATGCCTTCGACCACGCCGGGCACCCGACTCGAGAAACTGCAGCACTCCACGTCGGTCACTGCGCGATGGCCCACCGGCCTGGCCGCGAACGGCACCGTCGGACAACCAGCTTGCGAAAACGCCGCGTACAAGCCGACCAACGTGCCGCCGGTGCCCACGCCCGACGCGACGCCGTGAACCAGACCCCGCGGAATCTGTGCGAGAATCTCCTGTCCGGTCCAGACCCGGTGCGCCTCGACGTTGTCGGGATTCTCGAACTGGCGCGAGTACCAGGCACCGGTCTCGGCGGCGAACCGCTCGGCCTCGGCCAGACAGCCGCGGATGCCCAGGGCGCGCGGCGTGAACCGGACCTCGCCACCGTAAGCCCGGATGATCAGGGTGCGTTCCTCGCTGACGCCCTCGGGCATGACCGCGGTGAAGCGCAGGCCCATCTGCGCGCTGACGACGGCCAAGGCGATGCTGGTCGACCCCGAGGACGCCTCGACCACGCGGCTGCCTTCGCCCAAGATACCTTGCCGCCACGCCTTTTCGAGCATGTAGCGGGCGATGCGGTCCTTGGTCGAGCCAGAGGGATTGAGGAACTCGAGCTTGCACCAGATGACCGGCCCGCCGGCCTCGAGTTGGACGGGCGCGAGCGGCGACGGCCCGCACTGGTGGAGGTAGCGGCCGTGCTGGGGCAGCGGGTGGAAAGCGGGGTGCGGGCAGGTGTTGGGCATGGTGGCGGGTAGGGTAGCATGG
>CAYHHL010000144.1:0-15375 GCA_964356325.1 uncultured Enterobacteriaceae bacterium
GACCTGCCCGTTTTCGAGGAATCGAAGCTATCCGCTTCTCAGCCCTCGAAAACGGCTCCGGGTTCCATCTTTCTACCTCATCAGTTCCGGGACCGCGCCCGTCGGCACTCTCGGGCGTCGGCCCTCGGCCATCACGCCGCCGCGCCGGTCCATCCTGACCGCGATCATGCGGTCGCGCGCTTCCTCGGCCAGGGCGCACTCGCTGCCCTCGGGGCAGGACAGGCGTACGTGCATGTGGTTGTCGTGGCCGCCCAGGTGCCGGACCACGGTTTCGTGAGAACGATCGATGGGCCGCGGAAACTGGAAGATCGGCTCCAGGGATTGCGGGGTCTCCCCTGCGCGCAAGGCAGCTTCGTACAGCAGGGGCTGCAACGTGTATTCGATGAAGGCCATGTGTAGCCGACCCGTCGCCAGCAAGGCCTTGATGAACAGCCATGTACGGTCGGCATCCAGCGTCTCGGCGGTCGCGCTGCCCAACCACTTGCGCTGGTTCGCGCCGCGGTAGAAGAAGCCGATGTCCGCGTCCAGCCCGCCCCGGTGTGACTTGTGCGGCGCCAGGCAGCCACCGCCTTCCTTGGACAGATCGCCGAACACCAGTGTCGTGCCTTCCGGTGCCGCCGCCTGGACTTGGTGCGTCGCCAGCCTCAGCGCGTCGACCAGCAGCGGCTTGCCCCAACCGCGGAACGGCCGCTGCAACGCAAACGCGTTCGGCTCGGGCTCGAGCAGCACGCCACCTTGCAGCGTCACGCCGTCGTGCGGCGACTTGAACACGAGATAACGCTTGCCGCCCTTGAGCTTGGCCGCCGAGCCCAGGGCGTTCCAATCGCGCAGTCTCGCCTCCGCGACTCGGTAGCGTCGGGCGAACGCGGCCACCTTCTCGTTCTTCTTGGCAACGCCGTACTTGCGCCCGCACACGCCGAACGACGTCGAGCGCGTCTTCTCGCTGGCCAGGAAAGCCTTGCATACCTTGGACTTCTTGTTCTTGGCCAGCGAGCACGTCTTCTTGAGCGCGGCCCGCGCCGCTGAGCTGTTGCGCTCCTTCTGATCGGCGAAGTAGGCCTTGCACGACGCGGTCTTCTTGGCCTTGGCGGTCGCGCAGGTCTTGGCAAGTGTTGCGAGCTTCT
Organism: uncultured Enterobacteriaceae bacterium; assembly: GCA_964356325.1. Lineage (GTDB taxonomy): Bacteria > Myxococcota_A > UBA9042 > UBA9042 > UBA9042 > CAYHHL01. Next base: position 1,125 of record CAYHHL010000144.1, read on the forward strand.
TCTTGTCCTTGGCGCTCAAGGGCTTGGCGTCGGCGTCCTTGTCGGCCTTGGCTTTGTCCGCACGGTGGGCCGGCTTGGAGGCATTCTTGCCGGTCCTTTCCGCTGTCTTCGCGACTTTGCCCAGACCTTTCGGCGCCTTGCCCGCAGCCTTGCTCGACTTGCCCGCAGCCTTGCTCGACTTGCCCGCGGCCTTGGCGGACTTGCCGGCAGGCTTGGCCGACTTCCCGGCGTGAACCGCGGGTTTGCCGTGGCTCTTCGCCTGCGCTGGCGCCGCCGGAAAACCCAGCAAGGTCAGGAGCATGAGCAGAAGAGGCAGGATTCGCGGCATCGTCACGTTCACGGTGTAGGGGACCGGAGGATCCCCGCGCCACGGGTGCGTGTCAAAAGGTTTGCCATTCCGCCGCGCAACCCTGCCCGAGCATTGACGACTTCGACCGCCGGTTGCTCCGAGCGTTGACGGCACCGTGCGGGCCGTGCGAGCTTGCCCGACGGAGGTACGTCGTGACGCGTGTGCTGTTCGTCTGTCTGGGCAACATCTGCCGTTCCCCGCAAGCCGAGGGAATCTTTGTCGAGCTCGTGCACAGCGCCGGCCTGCAAACCTCGATCGAGGCGGACAGCGCCGGCACGTCGAGCTACCACCAGGGCGATCTGGCCGACTCCCGCACGCGCGCCGCGAGCGAATTGCACGGCATCGTCCTGACGCACCGTTCACGACCGGTCAGCGCGGACGACCTGGACACCTTCGACTACGTGCTGGCGATGGACCAAAACAACCTGGACGGGCTGCACATTCTCGCGGGTCGCGACATGGCCAGGCTGGGCAAGCTGTATCTCCTGCGCAGCTTCGATCCGACCGCGGAGAACCTGGAAGTTCCCGATCCGTATAGCGGAGGCCCGGGCGGCTTCGAGCGCGTGTTCCAGATGTGCAAGCGGGCTTGCGTGGGCTTGCTGGCGGAGATCCGGGCGAAGTAGGCGATCCGGGTTCGGGTTCGGGTTCGGGTTCCGGCTCCGGCTCAGGGCAGGGACGTCCGCTCCCTGCGGTCGCTACACGCCCTGCCCGTTTTCGAGGAATCGGAGCTATCCGCTCCTCGCCCCTCGAAAACGGCTCCGGTTCCGGCTTCGGGTCCGGTTCCGGTTCCGGCCCCGGCTCCGGCTCCGGCCGCGGGAACGGGCTCAGGTACGGGTTCGGGTTCGGGCTCGGGTACGGGCTCGGGCCTGAGCCAAGTTCCTGCAAGCGTCTCAAACCAGCCGAAACTCTACTTGTAATCAGCGCAGCGAAACACAGGCACGGCGCCGTGCGAAAATGCTGCGCGCGCTAATACGGCCGGATTTGCTTCAAGTAGATCTGCCGCTTGGGCCCATAGACCTTCCACTCCAGCTCGAACGCGATGTCGGCCGGGGTCGCTCCGTACATCGGCGCCAAATGGTCCTGCGCGATCAGCACGGCCTGAGTCAGGACGCCTACTTCGGCGTCGGTCAGCAGCGGCACACCCGGGGACAGGCTCGACCAGGCCTGACGCGTCACGAACGGAATCGGCACGCCCTCGCATTTCGGGTCGTACGTGCCGCAAGTCGACTTCCAGATGGGGCACTTGCTCGTGGCGCACGTCGACGGCGTCCAGCCCCAGGTCGTCGTCAGCACCTCGGCCGTGATGCCGTTGGTCGGATTCGTCACGGATTCCTCGCCCTTCTGCGCGTTGAGGTAGAAGCCCCAGCCGGTCGGTTGGACCAGGTTGCGCGTCACCAGCACGCCGTTGGCCACCTCTTCGGGGAAGGCAGGGTTGATTTGTACGCCCATGTACACGGATTCATGATCGATGTTCCAGAACGAGCGCTCTTCGAAGGCGCGGAACGTCCACACCGAACCCCAGGTCTTGACGATGCGCAGGCTGGCCCGCTTGGGGCCCGAGGCGGTCGCGCTGAACGATTCGTACAACCCGGCGCCGGTAAAGCCGCGCAAGTCCTCGGCATTGGTCGAACTGCGCAGGCGCACCGTCTCGGCACCGAACCTCTTGGCAATGGCGGCGTCCAGTTCGGCGCCGAACTTCGCGTCGACCGGCGTCTTCTCGATCTTCCAACGAAAGCCGTGCAGCAGGGCCGCGCGCAACGGGCTGTCCGCCGCGAAGTCGCTGCGCCCCAGCACGGTGTGGATGTAGGCCGCGAGATCCTTGGGTTTGTTCGCCTTGACCACCGCCTCGCAAACGGTCTTGGCACGGACACAAGTTGCCGCGTCGACATCGCCCGCCTCGGGACACACGATCGCCATCCCTGCGCAATCGCTGGCGACGACCGGACTGCTGTGGATGTGGCGATCGTATTCGGCAAACGCGACCGCCAGGCTCGGCGTCGTGAAGTTGTCCAGACCCTGGTTGATGTGCGCGAAGAACCCGGGCTTGGACTTCTCGTGCAGCGTGAACGCCCGCCGCAATTCCGCGTAGTTCGAGGCCTTCACCCCGAATCGCGTCGAGTCCTTGAAGCCGAAGCCTTCCGCCTCCATGTCGTGCACGCCGAACACCGTCAAGTCGGCCTTGGCCTTGAACGCGACGCGACACGCTTGTCGGTCCTTCCAGTAAGTGTCCACCTCGGCGAGCGTCGCCTCCCGCAGCGTGAATCCGCCCGCAAGCACTTCGAAACGCACGGGTTTGCCCAGCAGCGGCTGCACACGCGGGTCGGTCAAGGCGTTGCGCAAGGCCAGGTTCGGCGTGCCCCGCGTCTTGGCCGCGACGTTGACGTGGGCCAGCGGTGTCTGCAATTCCGCCGTGATCGTGCCGCCTACCAGGGGCAGGTCCAACGGCAGGCGTTCCAGCACCACCACGTCGCGATACGACACCGACCCCGCGCCCAGATTGTCCCACGCCACCGCGCGCAAGGTGCCGAACGTCAAGCCCGGATTCATCGCCTGTTGCTGCACGCCCGCAAGCAGATCCGCTTGTTGCAGCCAAGGTACGCCAGCCGCGGTCAGGGTCGCCTCGTTGGCCAATGCGAGGCCTTCTTGCACACCCGAGGACGGCGTGTAGATCAGCCGTTGTTGCGCGCCCTGGGCAGGCAAGTAGGCGAGATGAGGCAGCAAAGCCGCGTAGGTCGCCAAGACCAGCGGCACAGTCATCGCGTCGGTCGAGAAGAACTGCAGGGTCACCGGCGCCTGGGCTCCGAGCGGCAGGTGCCCGGGCGGCACCGTCAACTGCTCGTACCACAACAGCGTTCCGACCACGTGCGGGTGCGGCTGACTCGGCGCGGGGTAGACGATGCTGTCGAAAATATTGCGCGTCGGGAACAGCGTGGGTAGTAGAAAGTGCCCGAAATCGTAGTGCAATGCGAAGCGTCGGTGGATGAAGTACAGCTTGGGATCGGTCGCGACGTCCAGGATCAGGAACTTGAGCGAGTGGATCCGCCCGGCGTCACTGTCCGAGATGTCCGCCAAGGCGTCGTATTCCGTCCAGTTCGCAATCGTTTGCAGGTACTTCGGGCCCGACTGATCAACCGCCACGTCCGGCGTGATCGCGTCTGCCGAGCCGCAATGCCCGGCATCTTCGGACTCCTGTGTGGCCGGATCACCGCAGGCATGCAAGCACAGCAGGCAGGTCAGGAGCAGGAGTTTTCGTGTGAGCACGGCAGGTTTCACGAGGCCAGAATCGGTACGGCCGCCGAGCAGCGTACCGGTTGTCCGCCCGGGATGCCAACGGGTTCGTCGTCGCGGAAGATGATGCGGCCGCGCAGGATCGTGATGCGGGGCCAACCGCGCAGGCGCGTGCCGGTCCACGGGCTCCAGCCGACCTTGGTGCGCAAAAGGCCAGGCGTCAACTCGCGTTCCAACCCCAGATCGCACAAAGCGATGTCCGCATCCAGCCCCGGCACCAGGCCGCCCTTGCCGCGGATCTGGTAGATCTGCGCCGGCCTCTGCGCCGTCCACAGCGCCACTTCCGAAAGCGTCATGCGACCTTGCGCGACCTCGTTGAGCAGCAGCGGCAGTGTCGTCTGCACGCCCGGCATGCCAGAGGGCGCCGCCGGATAACCCAGGGCTTTTTCCTCCAGCGTGTGCGGCGCGTGGTCCGAGCCGATGCAGGTCAGCGTGCCGTCGCGCAGACCCTCCCACAGGGCAAGGCGGTGCCTTTCCTCGCGAATCGGCGGATTCATCACGGCCAGCGTGCCCAGGCGGTCGTAGCACTCCGGCGCGGCGAGCAGCAGGTGCTGGGGCGTGACCTCGGCCGTGACCAGCCGGCGAGCCGGATGTCTGCGCAACACTTCCAGTTCTTCCTCGGAGTTGACATGCAGCACGTGCGCCGGACGCAGGGTTTCCGCCACCAGATCGAGCAAGCGCTGCACCGCCCGCCGCGCGCATTCCGGGTCGCGGCGCAGGGGATGATCGTGCGGACGGTTCGCCGCAACCCGTTGGGCCAACTCACGCATCCGGAATTCGTCTTCAGCGTGGACCGCGACCCGGCGCTTGCCGAACCGCAGGATCCTGCGCAGATCGTCGTCCGCCGCCACGAGCAGCGAGCCGGTCGAACTGCCCATGAACACCTTGACGCCCGCGAAGCCGGCCAACGCCTCGAACTGCGGCAAGGTTTCGGCATTTTCCGGAGTCGCGCCGACGAAGAACGCGTGATCGACCCAGGCCCGCCCCGCCGCCCGTCGCAACTTGTCGTCGAATGTTTCCCTAGTCGTCGTGGGCGGTTTGGTGTTGGGCATCTCGAAGAACGTGGTGACGCCGCCCGCCGCCGCTGCCAGCGATCCGGACGCGAGGTCCTCCTTGTGCTCCAACCCCGGTTCGCGAAAGTGGACTTGCGTGTCGATGAGCCCGGGCAGCGCGTGCAGGCCGGTAGCGTCCAGGGTTTGGGCATAGATCCCGCGCAAAGGCAGGTCCAACTCGACGATCCGCCCTTCGCGAATGCCGAGATCGGCGCGCCGCACCCCATCGGGAAGCACGATTTGAGCGCCTGTGATGGCCAGCGATTCGTCCATGGCGCGCGAGGATGGCACAATCCTCTGCAGGGGGCGAACCTGCCCCGAGTCAGGATCGCGATGACCACGCTGCCCCAGGGCTCGCCGGATGAAGAGTTGCCTGCGCCCGAACGACTGTGGGCCAAGAGGCTCATAGGCCTGCTGCGCCGCCTGTCGCGCTGGACCTTGGAATTGCTGCTGGTTGCGTGCGTGGTGATGGCGATCGGAGCCCTGCGCGGAGGTCCGCCGTTGACAGGAGTAGCACCCGAGATCGCCGCAGTGGCGCTCGACGGTCAGAGCGTCAGTTTGAAGAGCCTGCGTGGCGCGCCAACCATCCTGTATTTCCACGCGTCTTGGTGTACCGCCTGCTCGATGACGACGGGGACTCTCGAGCGGTTCGCCCGCCAGCACCCGAACGTACACGTGCTCGGCATCGCCATGGAACCGGCCGACGATGCCCGGCGCGAACCGAAGCGTTCATTTGCCGTGGTGGCGGAAACTGAAGCGATTGCGCGAGACTACAAGGTCAACGCGCTGCCGACTACGGTGGTGGTGGACGCCGAGGGCAAGGTTGCCTGGGCAAGGCAAGGCGTGCTCGTGCCGTGGGAATTGGAACTGCACCTACCGTAGGTCAGGGCGTCGCCTTGACCGGCGCCGCAACGGGTGCGGAGCGAAGGCTGCCGGCGAGTTCGGTGTCGGCGTGGCGCCATTTCACGATCGCGAACAGGGCCACGGCGGCGGCGACGAGAGCGGCGGCCAGTGCAGCGGCGGCGACCAGGCGCCAGGACCGTGCTTCAGCGCTGGCGGCTTCCATCGCCTCAGTGGCGTCGGTAATTCTCTGTTCCGCATCATCTTCCGCGACCTGGCGCAGCAGGGCCTGACGCTGCTCCTCCGGCACGCGCCGCGTCACGTTGCCCTTTGGACCCGTCCACGTGTCCGTCGCTGGCGACCAGCGCCCCTTGACGGCATTGCCCTTGGATCGCTCGCTCGACTCGTTGCCGCGCGCGGTGTTGGCTTCTTGGACGCGCCCCTTGGCGTCGTCTCGCGGCCTGGTTGCTTCTCGACGCGGGCTGGCCGCGGCGGCGCGCGGTTCCAGGCGTTGCAGGCCCCTGCGCGATTCCTGGCCGTGGCCCGTTGGCTCGGCCGAGGGGCGGATGACCGGCATGGCCACCGCGATCTGCGACTGGTCCGAGGCATGGGCGTGCCCCCGGAAGATCGATGCAGCTCCCGCTACTTGCGCTGCGAACACCTGGCCGTTGGCAGGAGGCGCCATGGTGGGCGCTGCGATCTCTGGCGGTTGGTTGTAGGCAGGCGTCGCCGTCCGGGCCGCGCCACCCTGGGCACCGTGGACCGCGGCGGCCCACTCGTCGATTTCGCCGGCGCGCTTCCATTCGCCGAAGCCCTTGCGCCACATGAGGGTTTCGGCGCCAATCGTGCCGCCGTCGATGGCGGCTCGCACGCCGTCGGTGCCCAGCCGCTGTTGGCCTTGCTCGAGCACGACGAACCACATGGCCTGGGCACCGGTCGGCGCACGCGCGACTTCGGCTGTGGGTACTTCGCCGGAATGCGCTTGCTCTGGCACCGCGACCACGATGCGATGCTGGCAATGGCGGCACAGGAACTGCACGCGCCGTCCCGGCGTCAACCGCGAGTCGGGCAACGTGTAAGTCGAGGCGCACTGGTCGCATTGGACGCGCATCGGCATCAGAAACAGCCCCCGCGCGACCAACCGGGTTCAACCAGGGATGCGTTCGCGCCTGTTGCGTAGACTCGGCGGGGAGCGCGCGAGCGTCAAGGGGATCCGCGAGCCGGCGTCACACGACGCTGCTGGCGATGTCGCGCCGCACCTGCTTGCCCGCGAAGGTGATGCAATCGGCGCCCCGGTACGCCGCCTCGCGCGCCTGCCGGACGTTGGCACCCAAGCCGGTCACGGTCAACACCCGACCGCCGGAAGTGCAAAGGTTTCCGGCTTGGTTCCGGACCGTTCCGGCTTGAAAGACCTGCACTCCCGGTTGCGCTTCGGCCGCCTCGATGCCGGTGATGACGTCGCCCGAACGCGGTGCTTCGGGATAGCCCGCGGTCGCCAACACGATCGTCACGGCGGTTTGCGCTTGTGGCGGCAGGCTCACCTCGCCGAGTCGGCCTTGCGCAGCCGCCATCGCCAGTTCCGCGAAACTCGTGCCCATGCGCGGCAGCAGCACCTGCGCCTCGGGATCGCCGAATCTGACGTTGTATTCGAGGACTTTGGGCCCCGTCGCGGTCAGCATCACGCCCGCGTACAGCACGCCGCGGTAATCGATGCCGTCCGCGACCAGGCCGCGCAGGCTCGGCAGTAGGATCTCTTCACGCAGCCGCAGCCGTAGCTCAGGCGACAGCGGCACCGGACAAACCGCACCCATGCCGCCGGTATTCGGCCCGCGATCGCCGTCGAGCAGTCGCTTGTGGTCCCGGCACGGATCGAGCGCCAGGAGCCGTTCGCCGTCCAGCAGCATCATCGCCGAGAGTTCAGGCCCTTGCAGGCACTCCTCGACGACCACCGTGCGCCCGGCCTCGCCCAGCAGGCCTTGGTCCAGGAACGCACTCAGCGTGGCATCCGCCTCGGCGAGCGTCGTCGCGATGACCACTCCCTTGCCAGCCGCCAGTCCGTCCGCCTTGATCACGATGGGCACGCCGTGACGTCGCACGATCGACCTCGCCTCCTGGCTGCTCGCGCAAGTCCAAGATTTCGCGGTGGGAATGCCATGGCGGAACAGGAAGTCCTTGGTCGCCGCCTTGCTGCCCTCGAGTCGCGCGCCGTCCTGATTCGGACCGAACGTCAGGATGTTGCGTGCCCTCAGCGCATCGGCCAGCCCCAACACCAACGGCGCTTCCGGGCCGATGACGACCAGATCGACGTCCGCCGCCGCCGTCACGATGCCGGGCACATCCGTTGTGTCTACATCGATCCCTTGTGATTCCAGGGCCATGCCCGGATTCGGCCGGGTCGCCAGGACCTCACAGCCGGCCGCCCGCAACGCCCGCACGATCGCGTGCTCCCGTCCACCGCGACCGACCACCAGCACGCGCATGGAGCCTCCTAGAACACCTCTAGTGGCGGAAGTGGCGCTGGCCGGTCATCACCATCGCGATCTTCGCGGCGTCGGCAGCGGCGATCACTTCAGCGTCCCGTTTCGATCCGCCAGGTTGCACGACCGCGCGCACCCCCGCCTTGATGAGCTGCTCGATGCCGTCGGCAAACGGGAAGAACGCGTCGGAAGCCGCGGCGATCGACTTCAAGCCCTTGCGCGACTTGCCGATAGCGATGACCGCGGCGTCCACACGCGACATCTGGCCCGCGCCCACGCCGACCGTGCCATTCTCATCGCCGATGACGATCGCATTTGACTTCACGTGCTTGGCCACGCGCCAGAGAAGATCCAGCGCCCGCCATTCAGCGTCCGTCGGGGCAATCTGGGTGACCACGCGCGCGCCGGCCAGCGCCATCGGGCCCAGATCGGGCTCCTGCAACAGCACGCCGAAAACCGTCGGTCGCACGACGCGCCGCACCCGCGTGGCATCGAGCGGGCCCATCTCGACCACGCGCAAGTTGGGTTTCTCCGCCAGGATTTCCAGGGCCTCTTCCTCGAACGAGGGGGCGAGCACGACTTCGAGGAACTTGTCCGCGATCGCCCGTGCCGCAGTGACGTCGAAAGTCCGATTCACCGCGACGATGCCGCCAAACGCGCTGACCGGATCGCCGTCGAACGCCCGCAGGATCGCGCCCGCAACCGAGGTCGACACGCAGCCGACACCGCACGGATTGGTGTGCTTGACCACCACCGCGCCGGCCCGATCGGTCGGCAGATCGCACACCAGCGCCCAGGCGGCGTCGGCGTCGATGAGGTTGTTGTAGCTCAGGGACTTGCCCTGGTGGATGTGGAAGTCGGCCGCGTCCACCAGCACCGCGCCGACGTCACGGTAGCGCCACGCCGCCTGGTGCGGGTTCTCGCCGTAGCGCAGCGTCTCGGGGCTGTCCAGGTCGATGCGCAAGACCCCTTCAGCCGGCGGTCCCGCGTCGAGTTCACGGGTTGGCCGCGGCGCCGGGGCAGGGCGTTGCAGCGCGGCCACCTTCACCGTCTCGGCGGGCGCGCTCTCTTCGTCGGTCAAGGGCTTGCCCGCCAGCCAGGCCGCGATCGCCGCGTCGTAGCTTGCTGTCAGGGCAAATGCCTTCTGGGCCAGGGTCTTGCGGCGCTCGGGCGTCATCTTCCGCGCGCGCAGATCCTCGGCCACACCGGTGTAATCCGCCGGATCGACCACCACCACGACGTCGCGGTGGTTTTTCGCCGCCGACCGCATCATCGAGGGGCCGCCGATGTCGATCTGTTCGATGGCCTCTTCGAAGGACACGTCCGGCTTGGCGATCGTCTCGCGAAACGGATACAGGTTCACCACCACCACGTCGATGGTACGAATCCCTGCGTTCCAAATGGCTTGCATGTGCGCTTCGAGGTCTCTCCTGGCCAGGATGCCACCGTGCACCGCCGGGTGCAGCGTCTTGACCCGACCGTCCAGCATCTCCGGCGTGCGGGTGAGCGATTCCACTGGGGTCACGGGGATGTTGGCTTGCTTCAGCGCGTTCGCCGTGCCGCCGGTCGAGACGATCTCGTAGCCCTGGTGCACCAGTTCGATCGCCAATTCGACGACGCCTGACTTGTCCGCGACGGAAATGAGGGCCAGGCCGCGCATGCGATGCCTCCGCTGAGCAGTGTGAGCGGGAGGCTAGGCCACGGTCAGGTTGAAAGGCAAGCGCCGCGGCAGGTCGGTATTAGCACGACATCAGCGGAAGTGCGTGGATCAACTACCGAACACGTCTTCGATGTCCAGCGCGACGTCTTGCTGCTTGAGCTTGTCCAGGCCGGTCATCTCGACCTGGCGGATGCGCTCGCGCGTCAGGTTCATGATCGCGCCGACGTCCTCGAGGGTGATGCCGCCCCGTTCGGCGATGTCCAGCGCACAGGTCTCCTTCATTTCCCAAACTTCGATATCCGGGAAGTTGACCTTGATCGAACCCGTGACTGGATTGACGTCCAGGTACAAGTGGTGCTTGCACGCCACGAACGGGCACGGGCGGATGCCTTCGCGGCAATCGGCGCGCGTCTCCGGTCGGCGGTAGTCCATCGAGTCCGAAAGCGCGATGCCTTCGTTGATTTCCGCGCGGGTCAACCTGCGCATCGGAATCGTTCGAGATCGGGCCCGCTCACGCTTGGTGTCTTCCATGATCCGCCTGCCCGCGCTGTCCTGGCTAGAGGAACGCAACCGCGTGGTCGCTTCGTTGCCAAACTGTGTCGTTTCACCTACGTACAGTGGCTTTCCCACGCGCCCCCCGACCGTGTTGGCTGCATCGACTTCGCGGCGTGCACGAGCGGGGCGTCCTTGCGGGAAACCACGTTGCCTTCAGTCATTCCCAAAGTGCGGATTTTTCCGCCAGCGCCGTCACGGTCCGCATCATCGCCCCAGCGCATCTGATTGACAACCGTCTAGAGAAAACGGAGGGCGGCTCCGACCGCGCCTTGTCGGCCCTGGGCGTTTCGAGGCTGTGAACAACTTATAGGAAGTATGCAGAAGGACGATCGTCGTGGCTGGATCGAGCATTGGACGATCGTCTAGCACTGGCTCTGGTGCGCCACGTGACCGGCATGATCATCGAGTCGGCATGGCGAGGGCTAACTCGGCAAGCATCCGACGATTCAAATGTTTTGCTGTCAACTCGCAGTGTTGCTGAACGGGTGTTCAGTGATTCGATCTACTTGGCGATCGTCTTGCACGATCGAACAGCAGCCTCGGCCCGCACACATCGATCGTCTCGTGGACATCAATCAAGTGTTTGGCGGCGGCTGTGGCCTACGGGGCGTCGGCGCGAACAGGCAGAAACACCTCGCCGACCTTCAGGGTGACGACGCCCTCGATCTCACCGGCGGCATGGCCCGTGGTGCGCACGTGGGCGACGATGGGCCTCGCCTCGGCGTCGAACCCCAGATGCAGCCACTCGACGCGTACCTGCGCACCTTTCAAGACGGTCAGTTTCGGCCGGTTGACAAACGTCGCCCAATTCGCCGCACCATCGCGCAACAGCGTGCCCTGCCGGACGATCAGCGATGACACGCCCGCCGCTTGCAGATCCAACAGCGCGAACCGGCCCGGTCCTCGCGGCACCAGACTCACTTCGATGGGATCGACGCCACGTGGGCGCGCATCCGGGGGCGGCGGCACCGGCGCCAGACCTGCCTGGATCGCCACGGCCGGCGCGGTTCCAGGCTTCGGCGCGATTCGGGCATCCTGGGTCGGCGCCGGCACGCCGCTGCCCATCGGCGTCGAGGGGGCTGTCGGGGTCGGCGGCGCAGGCATAGCCTGGACGACCACGGCGGGCGCAAGGGGCTCCCCCTGCGGCGCAATCTGGGGCGGCGTCGAGGCCTGGCCGAGCGCGAGAAAGCCCGTACCCAAGCCGACCGCAAGCCCGCCTATCAGCAGGGCCACGAGTTGCAGGAACAGACGCATGGGAGACTCCGTGTTCGGGCCGGCAAGGCGGAAAATTAGCTCACGAAAGGTCCGCGGCAGCAAACAAATCATCGCCTGGGCAACCGTGCAACAACGCGTTGCCCGCTGGCGCATGCCCACGCTACAGTATCGGTCGATGTTTGAGCGTCCAGTTCACCGCCTTCCACCTTGCAGGAACCGATGAAGAATGCCGTCCTCGTTGCCCCGTTCTTCCAGCCGAATACGCTACGCTATCTGCGCGCCCTATGCGACCTGCCTGGCGTGCGACCCGCGGTGATTACTAGCGATTCCGCGGACCGACTGCCGCCCGACCTGCGCAAGAAGCTAGCGGCTGTGGCGAGGGTGCAAAACAGCCTGGATGGACGGCAGATTACCGAGGCGTGCCGCAGCCTGAAGGCGAAACTCGGGCCGCTCGACGCCTTGCTGGGACCGTTGGAGCAGTTGCAGGTACCCTTGGCCGAGGCACGCGACGCCTGTGATATCCCGGGGATGCGGAGTCAGGCGGCGCGCAACTTCCGCGACAAGGCGCAGATGAAGGACGTCTTGCGCAACGCGGGAGTGCCGTGCGCGCGCCACCGTCTGATCGAAAGCGACGCTGACGTTTGGGATTTCGTCTCGACCGTGGGCTATCCGATCATCGTCAAACCGATCGACGGCCTGGGCTCCAAGGGCACGCACCGGATCCGCACCGAGGAGGAACTGCGCCAGGCTTTGAAGGCGTTGCGCCCCAGCCTGGAGCGCCCGCTGCAGGCCGAGGAGTTCGTGACCGGCGCGGAAAACACTTTTGAAACCGTGACGATCGGTGGCAAGCCGGTGTGGCACTCGGGCACGCACTACCTGCCGGGACCGCTGGAAGTGCTCGAGAACCCCTGGATTCAGTACTGCGTGCTGTTGCCGCGCGAGGAATCCATCGAATTCCAGAACTTTCGCGACACGAACACCGCGGCCCTGACCGCGTTGGGCATGGACACGGGGCTTTCGCACATGGAGTGGTTCCAGCGCAAGGACGGCAGCCACTGCGTCTCCGAAGTAGGCGCGCGGCCTCCGGGTGTGCACCTCATGCCGCTCATGGGGTTGGTCAACGGCACCGACATGGTGCAGGCGTGGACGCGGCTGATGGTGTTGGGCGAGTTCGCGCCCCTGAAGCGGCAAACCGCGGCGGGCGTGGCGTTTTTTCGCGGCCAGGGGCGCGGCGGGCGGGTGCGGGCGGTGCACGGGCTGCGCGAGGCGAACGAGGAGGTGGGCCAGTACGTCGTCGACCGCGAACTGCCGCGCGTGGGCATGCCCAAGGGCGACAGTTACGAAGGCGAAGGCTGGGCCATCGTCAGCGCGCCGGACACCGCGACCGTGCGGCACGCGCTGAAGCGGATGGTGAGCCTGGTGCGGGTCGAGCTGGGCTGACGGACCCCTTACGCGACCAGCGCCGCGCCGTTCCGTGTCTCGTCGCGCGCTGGCGTCACTCCGCGCATCGTCTCCTCGAGGATCAGGTCGACCACCGCCTTCAGGTCGCCCGTGCGCTCGAACTCGGCAATCTGGCGATCGGCGCTCGTGCCGGTCTGGGCGATGCGCAACACGTCCTCGACTTCTTTGCGCGAGCCCAGATCGTCGACCACTTCGCTGACGAAATCGATCATCTCTTCGGTCAGTTGCACGAACGGCACTTCTTCCTTCTTGCCCCAGTCGATGAGCTTGCCCTTGACGCCGTAGCGCGCCGCCCGCCACTTGTTCTCGTCCAACATGCCGACGCGGTACGGGTTGAACGTCAGGTTCTTGCGGTGCAGGAACACCAGCTTGGCGACCAGGGCCTGGACCATCGCGGTAATCGCAATCGTGTCTTCCACCAACGTCGGCAGGTCGCAAACCCGGAATTCCAGGGTGGAATACGTCGGATGCGGGCGCAGGTCCCACCACACGCGGCGGCCGTCATCGATGCAGTGCGTGGCGACCAGCGTTTCGATGAAGTCCTCGAACTCCTTGTAACCGTTGAAGCGTTCTGGAATGCCCGTGCGCGGCAGCCGGCGGAACACCAGCGTTCGTGCCGAGCGCAGGCCGGTGTTGCGACCGTTGAAGAACGGCGAACTGCATGAAAGCGCGAGGAGATGCGGCAGGAAATAGCGAGCCGAGTTGTAGACCGCGATCGCCAGTTCCTTGTCCTCGATGCCGACGTGCACGTGCAGGCCGAAGATCAGGTTGCCGCGCGCCGCGTCCTGCATCTCGTCGACGCTTTGCTGGTATCGCGCCTTGTCCGAGATCTGCTGGTCCTCCCAGCGCGAGAACGGGTGGGTCGAAGCGGCGCCGATCTTCACGCCCACGCGCTCGGCGATGCTCGAGGCGATGCGGCGGTTCTTGATCACCTCGCGGCGCACGTCCTGGATGTCGTCGCAAATCCCCGTCGCCACTTCCACCACGGATTGGTGCAGTTCGGGCTGGAGCGTGATCTCGTCCAGGGGCGTGTGGGCCTCGATCAACTGCGTGATCAAGCTCTTGAGCTCACGCGTGACAGGGTCGATGATCTGAAACTCTTCTTCGACACCAAGCGTGTACTCTTTGGCCATCTGCCCCCCCAGGTGATTGCAGTTCATGAGCGACCATTGCGGTCCGGTTCGCACCCCAGCCTAGCTGGGCGTCGGATCCCGCGCAAGGTTGCGGGCGTCGGGAGCGGGTTCGGGATCGGGATCGGGTTCGGGATCGGGATCGGGTTCGGGATCGGGTTCGGGTTCGGGTTCCGGCTCAGGGCGGGTCTGACGCTCCTTTGTCGCTCTATGACCCGCCCGTT
>CAYHHL010000145.1:0-3616 GCA_964356325.1 uncultured Enterobacteriaceae bacterium
TGCAGACCAGGGCGATGCCCTTGCAACTGGCTTGCGCGTCGCAGGTGTCGCCCTTGGTGCACGGCGCGTCGTCGTTGCAGAGCTGGCCGGGCTGTGGCTTATGCGTGATGTCCTTCTTGGCATTGACCATCTTGCAGTCATCGAGGGTGCAGTCGTTCTGGTCGTCGATCAGCGGGTCGGGCTTGCCTTTGCAGACCTTGCCGGAGCAGACGCCGTCTGGTTCCTGGCAGCCGCCGCCAGTCTGGCAAGCGAGCCCGGGGCTGACGGCGGAATACTGGCAACTCTTGGTCGGACTGCACGAATCGGTGGTGCACGGGTTGCCGTCGTCGCACACCACGGCGGTCGGGCCGTTGCACAAGCCGACCGCGTCGCACACGTCGCCCGCTGAACAGGCGTTGTCGTCGTCGCAGGTCTTGCCCGGGTTCGGCACCGAGACGCAACCCGTCTTGGCGTCACAGGAATCCGTGGTGCAGGCGTTGTTGTCGTCGCACGTCTTGGCGCCGACCGGCGCGCAGGTGCCGGCCGCGCACTTGTCGCCCTCGGTGCAGGAGTCGCCGTCGTCGCAGGGCGCGCCGCTCGGGGCCTTGACGTATTCGCACTTGCCGCTGCCGTCGAGCGCGCACGCCGCGATCTGGCACGACTTGTCCGGGCAGGCGCCCGGTTCGCTTCCCGCGCAACTGCCGGCCGTGCACTTGTCCGCGGTGGTGCATTCCTTGCCGTCGTTGCAGGTGGCGCCGTCATCGGCGGCCTGGGCTTCGCATTTCTGGCTCGCGAGGTTGCAGCGGCCGACCTTGCAGTTGTCGGCTTCGGTCAACGATTCGCACGCCTTGTCATCGGTGCAACCCGTGATGATGATGTCGACATCCTTGGGGACGTCGGGCTTGGGGACGTCCTTGGTGTCGGCGCCGTCCTCGGCGTCGCCGAGTTGGCCGTCGAGGTCGGTGCCTTCGGCATCTTCGACCGGCGTGGGCTCGGGCGTGGTCGCGCCCGGCGAACACGCCGCCAACGCGAGACCGAACACCAAGGCAAACGTGCCGGCCATGTTGCGCAATGCAAGTTGACAGCGCATCGAAGAACCTCCCCAAACCATGACGTCCCCAGGTCCAGCCAGACCCAAGCAGGGTTCTGGCAAGTCGAAGAACATACCAGACAGGTTGCCGGTGCCGCAAGTTATCGCTTTGTCGAAAGGCGAGCGAACGGCGAGCGGGCGCACCTCGCCTGTTTTCGTTGTCGCATCGGGGCGCTGGGATCAACGCCAGCGCGTCATGGCACCGCGACCGCGGCGGCAAACCACCGCGATTCGGGGTCTGCGCGCCCTGCTGTGACGGGTTCGGGTTGCCGCCCGCCCAGGTGCTTTCTATACTGCCCGCTGCCCTGCCGGCGTTTTGCCTGCCCGGGCGAGTGTTTGCGTGCTCGGAGCGGATCATGACGGAGGCCAAGACGCCGGTAGCCCTGCACACACAAACGCAAAAGCCAGCCCTGGCTCTCGCGGCAGTCCTTCTCGTCGCGCTGGCCTCGCTGGCCTCGGCCTGTTCGGATCCGGCCAAGCCCGGCAAGGTCGTGGGCCTGGCCGACAGCCTGTTCGGTTCCGGCGACGCGTCCACCCTGGACATGGTCAGCCTGTTCGAATTCCCGATCGGGGTCGAGGAGGTCGAAGCGCCGTTGCCCGGCCAGTTCGGCGCGCCGTGCGAGGACCCGGCGGAGTGCAACAGCGGCATCTGCGTGGACTCGGCGGAGGGCAAGATCTGCTCGCGATCCTGCGGAGATGGCTGCCCCAAGGGCTTCGCCTGCGCCAGCCACCTCTCGCCCGGCGGCGACAACCTGTACGAATGCGTGCCGCGCTTTCGCCACATTTGCGACCCGTGCGACGCGAGCAAGGACTGCAACGGCGAGGGTGAAACCGGCAATGTCTGCGTGAGCTTCGGCAACAAGGGCAGCTTCTGCGGCGCCAAGTGCAACTCGGCCAAGCCCGACTGCCCCAATGGCATGATCTGCCAGCAGATTACCGATCCGGCCAGCGGCGCTACCGTCGACCAGTGCCTGCCTGCCGAGGGCGAGTGCAAGTGCAGCCTGCACGCCCAGACCCTGGCGCTCACCACCACGTGCATGAACCAGAACTTGAACGGCAAGTGCACCGGCGTGCGCCAGTGTTCGACCGGCGGCTTGTCCGAATGCAAGGCGGCCGTGCCCAAGCCCGAGGAATGCAACGGCGTGGACGACGACTGCAACGGCAAGACCGACGACTTCGACGCCGCCAACGCCAAGTGCACGGGCAAGGCCAACGAGTTCGGCGCGTGCAAGGGCGTGGTCAAGGAATGCGTTGACGGCATCGCGATTTGCGACGCACCGGCCGCCGAGCCCGAGACCTGCAACCAGAAGGACGACAACTGCGACGGCACCACGGACAACGTGCCGGAATGCGACGACAGCGACTCGTGCACCAAGGACACCTGCGACGCGGCCGGTTGCACACACAAACCCTTGAGCGGCATCGTCTGCGACGACGGCAGCGTGTGCACCCAGACGGACAAATGCCTGGCCGGCGTGTGCACGGGCGGCAACACCCTGAAGTGCGACGACAATGACCCTTGCACCGCGGACACCTGCGATCCGTTCACCGGCTGCGAGCAGACGGCCTCGAGCGACGCGATCTGCACGGACGACGGCAACTCCTGCACGCAGGACCTGTGCCAGACCGGCAAGTGCGTGCACCCGCAAGTCAATGACGGCACGGCGTGCGCGGACGACGGCGTGGCCTGCACCGCGGACATCTGCCAGAACGCCCTGTGCAAGCACAACCCCGCGGATGGCTTGGTGTGTGTCGACGACGGCCTGGTGTGTACCCAGGACGTCTGCAAGGCCGGCAAGTGCGACCACCCGTTCAGCACGGCGGCCTGCGAGGACGGCAACGTCTGCACCCAGAACGACGTCTGTTCCGCGGGCAAGTGCATTGCCGGCCCGAAGAACCTGTGCAACGACAACAACCCGTGCACCAAGGATTCCTGCAACCCCGAGGCAGGCTGCGTTCACAGCAACAACGACTTCGCCTCGTGCACGTCGGGCAGCAGCGAGTGCCCGGTAGGCCAATGCTCGGGCGGCAGTTGCTTTTCGGCGCCGAACAAGACCTGCCAGACCAAGGTCAAGGTCGACCTGTGCGGCAGCGTGCCCATCGCCGGCGTGTGCACCAGCGACGGCAAGTGTACGCCCACCTCTACGCCGCAGGGCTACTCGTGCCCCGGCTGCAAGAGCGCGTGCATCAAGTGCTTCGGCCTGCCGGTCTGCCTGGACTTCCTCTTCGTTCCCTAGCCACGCAGCGTTGCGCGATCAGGCCCTAAGCTGGCTTGTCAGGCTCGGGACGGCTACACTCGGGCCATGTCCCGCAGCTTGCCCACCGCCCGGTTCCGATCATCGCAAGTGGCTGAAATGCCATGCGGATCGCGTCGATGACCGGGAAACGCGCGCCCAAGCGCCGTCGGCCCTGGCTCGAACGGCTGCACACCTTGGGGCGCGCGCTGTACCTGCTGGCGGTGCAATCGCTGGTCGGCGCCGTCGCGCTGGTGCTGTTCCTGTATCTCGGAGTGAATTCGCCGTCGGCCCCGGGTCTGGTCAGCCGCGT
>CAYHHL010000145.1:3716-15356 GCA_964356325.1 uncultured Enterobacteriaceae bacterium
AACGACCGGCTCGGCCGGTTGCTGCTGCCCCAGGCGTTCAGCGATCCGGACAAGCCATCGGAGGATACCGGGCCTGGTCGGCAGATCCGCTTGTCGATAGCCAGCGTGCATGCCGACGACATCGGCTTCCTGATGGACATCCCAGCGATCCGTATCAAGGCGCAACAGGCCAGACTGCATGGCAGTTTCGATTTGCGCACCCGGCAGGACGAGGCGCCCGACGTGTCCTGGTCGATCCGCGACGTGCACATTCCCTACGGCGAGGCTTTTCCGGACGCGATCCGCGACCTGCCGCCGACGCCGCCCTTGACGCTGCAGGTCGCCCGGGTCGACGGCAGCCTGGAGCGCATCCATCTCCTCGGCATCGATGCGGTATTGCCGGCGCCGAAGGGAGCCTGGTACGACCTGACGCTGCCGGATACCGCGCTGCTGGACGCCGAGTTGGCGGTGGATCTGGCGCCCGAGGTCAAGGTGGAAGCCGAGCACCTGCGCCTGGCGACTTCGTCCGATTCGGCCTTCCTCAGCCAGTTGCTGGGCAAGAAGTTCGCCGCCCGAGCGCTGTTGGATGGCGGCTTCACCGTGGACGAACGCGGCTTTCGGGCCGAGGGCGACGTGGTGGGCGACGGCCTGCTGGCGGGCTTCGAGATGCAGGCGGTGCGCGCGCACACGGTGGTCGAAGCCGGTCCGCCGGGCGGGCCACAAGTGCGCGTGGTGACTACGAATGTCGAAGCGCGCGGCTACGGTGGCACGGTCACGTCGCCCGAGATCGAGTACCGCATGCTCGGCGCGGCTCAGGAACTGCCGGTGCACTTCGTCCAGGGTCGCTTCCGGCTGCGCGACATGGCGCCGGGCAGCCTGCTGACCAGTGAAGCGGTGAAGTTACAGGGGTCTGTGCCGCTGGCCATGCAGGGCGCGCTGTCCGGCGAGATCGGCGCGG
The DNA here is from genome assembly GCA_964356325.1 of uncultured Enterobacteriaceae bacterium. Taxonomy (GTDB): domain Bacteria; phylum Myxococcota_A; class UBA9042; order UBA9042; family UBA9042; genus CAYHHL01. The sequence goes on from CAYHHL010000145.1 coordinate 4,654, forward strand.
CGGTGCGGGTCAAGATCGATCCGGCGACCGACCCCGAGATCGACCTGGATCTGGCGCTGGATATGGATCTGAGCCTGGTCCGCAGCGGCGCCGCGGTGCCATTATCCCATGAAGTACCGCAGTTGCATGCGCGCGGCGGCATGCTCTTCGGCATGGGGCCGGCGCGCGGTCCGCTGATTGACCTCGATGACGTCGTGGTCCACACCGGCGACCGGCCCGACGCGCGGCTCGCCGGGCACGAGTGGGTGCGCGCCTCGGGTCGGCTCGACATGCTGGCGAAAGACACCGACTTGCGGATTTCGGCGAGCATCCCGCATCTGGCGCGCTTGCTGGCGCCGCTGGGAGTGAAGGGCATCGACGGCGCCATCGAACTGCAGACCACCAAAGTGCAAGGCAGCATCACTTCGCCGCAGGTCGCCGGTGAGTTGCGGGTGAGCCACCTGACCGCGCAGGGCCACGAGATCCGCACGCTGCAAACCAAGTTGCGCATGAAGGACGGTTCGCTACAACTGCTTGGACTGCAAGCAGATACCGACATCGCCCAAGTGCAGGCCGACGTGGAGGTGCACTTGCTGAGCAAGGCCGGCGTGCCGCTGGCCCACCGCCTGCTGCACGTGCACAAGCTGCGGATTTCCAAGCTGGACTTGGGAGTGACGCTGCCGCAGTTCGGCGTGCAGCAGATTTCGGGCCAGGCCGGGCTGGAACACGGTGAATTTTCCATGGATCTGGCAAATCCAGAGAAAACGCTGCAGTTCGACGGCGATGTGCAGGGCAGCAAGCTGGTGCTGTACGGCGAAACTCTTCTGCAAGCGGCGGCCCACGTCGGGCTGCACGGCCGGCACGCGATCCTGAAGAACGCCGTCGTCAAGCTGTGGAATGGCCGCGACGTGGTGGCGAATGGCGATTATCACTTGGACAGTCAACGCTTTACCGCGTCGCTGGACGTGCCCGAGATCGACCTGAAGACGGTGCACCAGATCGCGGCCGGGGACATGCCGCTGCGGGGCATCGTGTCGGCGCACATCGAGGCGGAAGGCGACAAGCGTGGCGTACAGATCCATGACACTGTGCTGCATTTGACCAACTTGGGCTACGACAAGATCGACCTGGGCAGTGCCGACCTGCACATCGACAAGACCCACGATGGCCCGGCGGTGTTCAGCAGCGAGCGGTTCTTCCCGCATTTCAAGCTGTTGCCTGGCACCGAAGCATCCTTTGCCGGCCAAAAGCCGCAGCAGGTCGTGCTGCACCTGGCTACGGATGGCAAGCTCGATCCGTTCGAACTGCTCGGCATGGACCGGCCGGCGGGCATCGGCGTGGCGATCGAGACCGACGTGACGGTGACCTTGGACCTGCGCCCGGGCCAGCCGCTGTACATGGTGGTGGCCAAGCTGGAACCATTCGGACTGGACGTCGACCTGGGCAACAACTTGCAGCGCTTGAGGAATGCCACGCCGCTGGCGGTCACGGTGGATCCGGGCGGGGTGGAGATCGGCAGCCTGTTCATGGACCTGGGCCGGCATCAACTGGAGCTGTGCGGGCATTTCGCGTTTGCTGACCTGATCAAGGGCACGCCCGCGACGCTGCTGCTGTACGCCGCGGGAACACTGGATATTCCACGCGTGGGTCCGTTGGCGCAATCGCTGGCGACCTTGGATTTGCGCCTGGATCTGTTGCCCAATCCGGACGTAGTCGCCGACCCGCGTTCGGCCTGCCTGAAGTCGACGTCGGGCAAGGGCCGGCTGCGCGTGGAGGGGCCGCTGCAAGCCCTGCGCATCGACGGTGGTTTGCAGACGCGCGCCGGGCACGTGGCACTGCGGCGGTTCGGCCACGACATCACCATCGCGGCGGGCGGCCGGTTGCTGATCGACGCCACCGGCCAGCAGATGTCGATCCGCGTGCCGAGCGACCATCCGCTCGAGGGCAACTTCGACGACGGCAAGTGGTCGACCTGGGGGCAGGCGGAAATCCGCGACGGCCAGCCGGTGTCGATCGATTTCCGCATCGACGGCCGCGACGTGCCGTGGAGTTCTCCCAAGGAATACGCGGTGACCGTGACGCCGGCGCTGCGCTTCCTCGGCACGCACCTGGACAATCCGAAGCGGCGCGAGATGGCGCTGTCCGGCAAGGTGGACGTGCGCGAGGGCGCCTACTTCAAGTCTTTCGACAAGCTGGGCGGCGTGTTCGGCAACGTCACGGATCGCAAGGTGGAATCGTTCAGCAAGCCGATCAAGGAGACGATGCCGTGGCTGGGTGAGATCGAGTTGGACATCGAAGTCAGTTCGGACAACTTCGAGTTCACCAGCCAGTTTCCCTTGCTCAAGTTCGACGTGCTCGCCCAGTTTCCGCGCCTGCTCGTGCAGGGCCCGCTGTTCGAGCCGAGGATCTTCGATCGTGTCGAAGTCAAGGGCGGCAGCGACAGCAAGATGCACTATGCGATCAATCACCTGGAGTTCGACGTGGTGCGGGGCGCCCTGGACTTCCGCGGCGATCCGACCAAGCCCTACTTGGACCTGGTGCTGACCTCGAACATCCCGGTGCGCAGTGCCAACGTCGGTTCGCGGGCGCAAATGGGCATCGGTGCTGACCTTTCACCGGACACGAGCACCGGCGACACGGTGACGATCACGGTCACGGCCCAGGGCGTGCTGGGCGACCCGAACTTCAAGCTCGGCTTTTCGTCCAATCAGGGCGATTCCGACGCGGACGTGCAGTACATCATCGCCATGGGCCGCAGGCGGACGGACACTTCGGGCGGCGCGCCGCAGATCGGCACTTCGGCACTGCTCGGCGCCACGGGCAACAACGTCATCCAATCGTTCACGAAATACGTCGGTTTGGAAACGGTGGTCGTCGATTTCGATCCCGCGTCCAACGCCGCCATCGCCGAGGTGAAGAAGAACGTCGGCCGGCAGATCACCCTGGCCGCCAAGGTACTGACCGGACGCGAGGAAAACCGTTACAGTGCGACGTTTGCCTTTCGCCTATCCGACCAGCTTTCCTTCAACGGCTTGTGGCGGCGGCAGCAACTGACGGTGGGTGGTCTGGCTGAACGACCCGTCGACATCTACGACTTCAAGCTGCGTTATCGGGTGCCGATCGAGTGATGGGATCAGCAAAAACGCCTTCGATCCGGAGCCGTGCCGCGGTGGCCGTTCGGCTTGCCGTCGTCGCGGCGTGCTCGTTGGCAGCGGCGCAGGGCAGCGCCCAGGTCGGCAAGCCGGCGCCGCGCCCCGAACGCGTCGAAACGCCTGTCGATCAGGGGCGCGAGGTGTCGAAGTTGCCGGGTGCGACCACGCCGACCGACGCGCGACAGCTGCCAGGCGAAGCGACACGAACGGGCAGGTCCCGGCCGATTGCCGCTACCCCGCTGAACCAAGACGCGACCCCGGTCACGCAAAACGCGGGTGGACCGCCGATGGAACTGGCGGCCATTGCGACAGAAACGCTTGGGGCACCGGGCGTGGCGGCAGCGGAGAAGGCGTGCCTCGGCCTGCAGATGGGCGGCGTGGAGTTCGCGGGCTGTCCCGGCACCCGTTGCGGCGAGGGCTCGGTGCAGAAACGCATGGTGTCGCTGACGGATCTGCACACCGGCAAACCGCTCGTCGCCGGGCAATTGGCGCTGGCCCTTGATCGCGTGCAACGGCTGGGATTCTTTCGCACCGTCGACATCTCGTGCCTGCCGGACATCCGCGGCCAGGCCCACGTCACCTTCCGCGTCGTCGGCAACGCCTTCGTACGGCGCGTGCAATTCGCTGGCAACAAGACGCTTTTCACCGACGAACTGCGCGGCAAGAGCCTGATCCATCCCGGCGACGTGCTGAATCCCGACACCAGCGAGGGCAAGAACCTGCTGAACCGCGAGTGCTGGTCGATCGAATCGCTTTACCAGCGCGCCGGTTATGACCATGCACGGGCGACGGCGGCCACCAGGGTGTCGGGCCGGGGCGAGTTGGAAGTGACGCTGACCATCGAGGAGGGCGAACGCCAACACGTGACCGAACTGCGTGTCGCCATTGCCGAACCACCGGCGCCCACGGTCGAGGAAGTCGCCGCAGGCCTGGTGTGCGCGAAGGTGACCGAAAAAAACCTGCGTGATGCCAGTGAGTTGCTGGGGGCCGAAGTCTTCACCGAGCGGTCGGCGAACAAGGCGAAGATTCGCGTGCGCAACTACTTGCGTCGACGGGGTTATCCCAGTTCGCAGGTCGACGTGAAGCGCGACCCGAGCGGGGCGGTCACCATCGGCGCGGCGCTGGGTCGCTGCAACCTCGTGCGCATCCTGACGCGGGACGACAGTGGCTCGAGTGCAAGTGGCTCCAGCGCAATGAGTTCTGACAGCGCGAACGGCTCGGCTGCGACCACGGGGTTTTCCCTGAGCGAAGAAGCGGCCTTCTACGACGCCTTGCCGTTCGCGGAGAGCGGCTTGTTCGATTTCGACGAGGCCGATCGCGGGCGCGAGGACCTGCAGGCCGTGCTCGAAAACCGCGGCTACCTGTTCGCCGACGTACGCCTGGACTTTCGCCCGGTCCCGGCGATTCTGGGCACGCAAGTCGAGACAGCGATTACCTATTACGTGACGACTGGCTACGTGTCGCAGGTGCGTGGCATTTCGTTCCCAGGGCGGCATGCGTTCGACGAAAACACGCTCAAGGCGCAGATGTCGACCAGGGCCTACGATTTCTTCGACACCGGCGGCTATGCCCAAGTCGATCAACTGCTCGCGGACCTGGACTCGCTCAAGCAGTTCTACCGCAACGAAGGCTTCTACCAGTTCCAGTTCGACCTCGCGCTGCCCGAAGCCGATACGACCACGACGTTGCCCCTGGGCCGTGGCCGCATCGAGACCCGCGCGGCGACGATCTATCAATACCGCTATCGAGGCAAAGGGTTCCAGATCCGCAAGCCGCGCGACGAGAACTTCATCTACGTGGACGTGCCGGTCACCGAAGGCCAGCAGACCCGACTGGGCCGGCTGCGAATCGACGGCGCGCGCCAGGTGGAGGAGAGCGAAGTGCGCCAGTTGTTCCGCCTGACCGAACAGCACGTGATTTCGTACGAAAAGCTGGTCGCGGCGGGATCAGGCGTGGTGGCGCGCTACCGCAATGCCGGCTTCTTCCGCATGACGCTGAAAATGCTGTGTACGACCCGCGATCCAGCGGCGGCGGAGGAAGTCTGCTCGGCGGAAAACATGCTCGCGGGCACGGTCGAACTGCGGTTGGTCATCGACGAGGGCGAGCAGGTGGACGTGGGCGAGGTGTTCGTCACGGGCAACTTCCAGACCAGCGAGGACGTGATCCTGCGCGACATGCCCGAGCGCGGCGTGCCGTTCGCCGAGGACGTGCTGTTCGACTCCCAGAGGAAGCTGCGCAATCTTGGGATCTTCACTCAAGTCGCGCTGCAATACGTGGGCCGCGAGGAGACGCCGCCGCGCAAGCGGGTCGCCATCGTCGTGCAGGTCGTCGAGGGCCAGAACGAGTACATGGAAGGCGCGGTCGGCTTCCAGACGGTGAATACGCTGCGGGCGACGGCGGCGCGGGACAGCAAGGGCAACGTCGCGAGCGCGGGCGAGGTCGAGAGCGTGCCGGCCCTGGTCGACGCGGTCGGGCACCTGGTTTCGGGCGCCGACCGCCTGACCCTGGGTTTCGGCCAGAACATCGGCCTGAGCGTGCCCAACTTGCTGGCCATCCTCGAACTCACCTACGTCAACCGCAACTTCGCCCGGTTGGGCAAGGACTTTCGTATCCCCCTGAAGATCGGCGGCAATTTCTCGCCTGCCTACGTGCAGTGTCGGACCCCGTTCGGCGCCAAGGACACGATCGGCGCCGTCGCCGAGCAGGGCTATTGTCCGGGCGACGGCTTCGGCGATCGGTTCGCCAGCCGGGTGCGGTTCTTGTCGCTGCTGCCGTCCTACTACGACTCGCGACTGCTCGGCAGCGAGTGGGGACTGCGCCTGATCGTGCCGTATTTCGTCCACGACTGGGCGATCCAGGCGATCGACCTCGACAAGTTCGGCATGATCGTCGAAGTCTCGCGACGGTTCGGCAAGCTCGCGTCTTCCTTGGGTATCGATGTCGGCGGCATCCGCTCCAAGCGCCCGGACGAGCCAGATTTCACCACCACGGGCGGCCTGCAACCGCAACTCCAGGTGATTCCGCGCCTGACCTACGACAACACCGACAGCCCGCTCAACCCGACGCGCGGTTTCTTCCTGACCGCGGCGATTCCGCTCATCGACACGATCATCAAGGTGCCGAACCCTCCCGATTGCCCAAGCCTGACCAGTAGTTGCCGCGCCCAGACCTACAGCTTCCCGCAAGTGCAGTTCGTCAAGTGGGAGGCGACGGGCAAGTCGTTCTTCACCTTCGGCTCGACCCTGACTCTGGCGGCCATGGTGCACGCCGGTTTCGGCACCTCGATCGAGAAGGACCGTCCGCCCGCCCTGCCCCAGCCCGAACGCTTCAGGCTGGGCGGCCAGTACGGCGTCCGTGGCTTTGCAGACTATGGTTTACGCCAGTACGACAGCCAGGGCTGCACCAGAGCCAAGCGCAACGTCGTCGATCCGGTCAGCCACGTCACACGGGTGGAGACGGTCTCGGTCGGCCAGGAGTGCGGATCGCCGCTGGCCGGGGACTTGTTGACCTCGGACGGCAACGTGGTGGCCAACGGCTCGGTGGAATTGCGTTTTCCGCTCTTGCGCGACTCGGGCTTCTGGGGGTCGGCGTTCTGGGACTTCGGCGCGGTGGCGGAATCGTGGAGCGGCGAGAACGGCCTGCACGCGGAGTCGGTTCGCCACGGCGTCGGCCTGGGCCTGAGGTGGTTGTTGTCCGGGCAGATTCCCGTGCGCGTGGACTACGGCTTCGCGGTGGGCAGGCGTTGCCGGGATCTGCCGGCGGGCAGCGACCAGTGCGTGCAGGACGAGTTCGGTCGACTGCATCTGGCTTTGCTGTATAGCTTCTAGCTTCCAGGGTGGGGTTCCGGCTCCGGTTTCGGGTTCGGGTTCGGGTTCGGGTTCGGGGTCGGGTTCGGGTTCGGGTTCGGCGCGGCTCTATTCCATCGCCTCACGCAACGCCGCTTCGTACTGCGCGGGCGGCCGGGCGCCAGAGAGTTCCTCCACCACCAGGCCGCGTGCATCTATCGCCACCGTATGCGGAATCCCTTCGACGCCGAAGACCCGGTGCGCCTGACCGGTCGCGTCGTGCAGCACCGGCAGGGTCAACTGATGCGCCGCCAGAAACGCGCTGACCTCCAGGGCCTCATCGCCCGCCACCGTCAGCACGTCGAACCCCTCGCGCCGACCTCGTTCCCACAGCGCCTGCCAGCGCGGCAGCTCGGCCACGCACGGACCGCACGAGGGCGCCCAGAAGTGCAGCAGCAGCGCCCGACCTCGGCTGGCCTGTGGCCCCGTTCGCTCGGCCGGCCCTGGAGCGCTCGGCTGAGCGGTCACGACCGGCAACAGGAACCCTGGCGCGGCTTGGCCGGTCAGCCCCGCCTGGGCGGGCTCGGTGCCACGCATCCCGATCGCCAGCAGCAGTCCAGCGGCGATGAGACCGAAGCCCAGCACCCAGACCCACGCCGGCGTCGCTGGCTTCTGGGGCAGGTCACGGTCCACGGCGCGGTCCCGGGTTGGAGACAGACTCGTACGCGGGCAGGCTGTCATGACGACGGAGCTTCACGCCACGCAGGATAGACCGTGAAGCCCACGCTGCCAAACGCGGCACACGAACGCGCAAACTCGGCTTGCGCGATAGCCCGCGTCGGCTATCCTCCCGCGTCCTCGGACGATCGCCCGGCCCCTGCCCGAGCGCACGCACCCTGGCGAGGAGAGCCCCGTGTCCGGTCAAGCCCGCATCCTCGTGGTCGGCAACGATACCGACATCCTGGCGTCGATCGCGGCGGTGGTGCAGCCGCTTGGCTACCTGTTGCTGCATGCGGCGAGCCTGGACGAACTGGGGTCGCGGCTGCACGACCTCCGCCCGGAGCTGGTGATCGTCGACGCCGATGGTGCGGTCAGTCGCGACGTGGAGCGCATGACCGAGGTGTTCCAGCGGGTTCGCGCCGAATCGGTACGTCCGCAGGTGCTGCTGCTGGCGCGGGTGGACGATTCCCTGCGCGAACGGTTGCTGGCGGCGGTGCAGGCCGACGACCTGATCGACAAACCGTTTGACAACCTGGACATGCAAGTGCGGGTGCGGTCCCTGGTGCGCGTGCACCGGTTGACGGCCCAGGCGTTGCGCGACCGCGACTTGTTGAACGCACTGTTCGAGCTGACGACCTTCAACCAGGCCTATGCCAACACGGATCAAGTGCTGATGGCGCTGGCGGGACGGGTCGCGGAATGGTCCGGGCTGGCCCACGTGGTCGTCACGCTGGGGCCGGCGAGCCAGCCGCGCGTGGTCGCCGAACAGCACCGCAAGGGCACGGCGCCGAGCAAGAGCCGAACGCTGGTCGACCGGCGCCACGCAGAATTAATCAATCGCGGTGAGATGTTGCTGCTCGACGAAGCGGACGGCGTGCTGGCGGGCGAGAGTCCGGCGACGCTGCCCTACGTCGGTTTGCCCCTGCGCAGCCAGAACGGCGAAGTGCTGGGCGTGCTGCACGCTTGGGGCCAGGGCGAGGCAACGCGCACGACGTCGCTGCCTTCGGGGCCGCACTTGCGCGTGCTGCGGGTGGCGGCGGAGCGAATTTCCACTGAGATCCAATTGCATGCGAGCAATCGCCGGCTGGAGGAGATGGTCGAGGCGCGCACGGCGGACCTGACCGCGGCTTTGGAGCGACTGCGCGGGGTCAATGCGCAACTCCTGGAGTCCAGTCGCGATACCGTCATGCGTCTAGCGCGGGCCGCGGAGTACCGGGACGGCGACACCGGCGAGCACGTCGAGCGCATGTCCAGCTACGCACAGGTCATTGCCCGACAGATGGGCATGGCCCCCGAGGAATCGGCGCTTATCAAGCTGGCGGCGCCCATGCATGATGTCGGCAAGATCGGCATCCGCGACTCTATCCTATTGAAACAAGGCCGTTTGACTCCGGAAGAGTGGGAGCAGATGAAGGAGCACCCCAGCATCGGCGCCAAGATCCTCGGCGGTTCGCGGTCCAAGCTGTTGCAGATGGCCGAGTCGATCGCCGCGTCGCACCACGAGAAATGGGACGGTAGCGGCTACCCACAGCAGCTGCTAGGCGAAGGGATCCCGCTGGTTGGGCGCATCGTGGCGCTGGCCGACGTGTTCGACGCGCTGACGACGCCGCGGGTGTACAAGGATGCCTGGAGCGTGGACGACGCCGTGTCGCACATCCAGCGGGAGCGCGGAAAGCATTTCGATCCCGCGGTGGTGGCGGCGTTCGAGCAGTGCCTGGACCGGCTGTTGGAAGTCCGCTCGCGCTACTTGGACGCCCACGCGGCTTGAGCCAACCTGCCTGAAAGATCAGCGCTTCGGGTCCGGCTTGCGGTGGTATTGGCCCGGAAGTCCGCGCGGCATCTCGATGACCTGCGCTCGCGCCTTGGCCTGGCTGCCCTGCGGATCCTGGGCCTTGCGCGCGCGATCGCGGGTCTTGGGCTCGGTGCGATGGCGGCGGTCCAAGTCGGGCGGCACGATGCAGCCGTCCTCCTGCATCAGTTCGCGAAAGTCGGCCGGAAGCGGGGCCTTGAGCGTCAGGTGCGCGTGCGTGACCGGATGCGCGAGTTCGAGGCAGCGCGCGTGCAGCATGGTGCGCTTGGCCAGTCGAACCGAAAGCGCGCCGCCGTACAGGAAGTCCCCGCAAATCGGCGCGCCCGAGGCCGCCAGCGCGACGCGGACCTGATGCTTGCGGCCTTGGTCCGGAATCACCCGCACCAGGGCCAGGCGGCGACCGCGCGAGAGGACTTCGACTTCGCTGGTCGCCTCGAGGCCTTCGTCCGCCACCGCCATGTATTCGCCGCCGCCGATGCGCCGCGGCTTGAGGAAATGCTCGACCCGCTGCCAGCGCAGACCGGGCACGGGCGAGGTCACCGCGAGATAGATTTTGAGCACACGGCGGTTGCGGAACAGTTCACCCAGCGCCGAAGCGATTTCCTGGGAAAACGCCAGCAACAGCACGCCGCTGGTGTCCTTGTCCAGGCGGTGCACGAGGTACACGCGGTCCGGATCGCGACCCGCGGCAATTTCGCGCTCTTGCAGCCAGCGCAGCGCCGAGGCGACGTCGACGGCACCGTGGGCCAGCAGACCCGCGGGCTTGTCGAGTGCGATCAGGACTTCGTCCTCGAACAGCACCTTGGGCTCCAGTCGGGCCGGCGCGGTCATGGCAGGAACCTCAGCCAGCGGCGGCGGCGACACCCCAGTTCGGTGGCGGCCGCGCGGGCAAAAACAGCTAGGGCGCCGCGCCGTTCCACGCTGACTGTGCGGTCAGTGCGGTGGCGCGACGCCCTGGCTGCTGTGTGGTCGGGGTGACTGGATTTGAACCAGCGACTCCTTGCTCCCGAAGCAAGTGCGCTACCAGGCTGCGCTACACCCCGAATGTCTGCGGCTCGTGTGGAGCCGTCGGCGGGGCGCAGGTATGCCGCAAGTGGTGAGCGGTGTCAAGGTTCGGTGCTGGGGTCGGGGTCGGGTTCGGGGTCGGGTTCGGGTTCGGGTTCGGGTTCGGGTTCGGGCGTGAGGTTAGCTCCGACCACGGCTTCCGGCTCCGGCTCCGGCTCCGGCTCCGGCTCCGGCTCCGGCTCCGGCTCCGGC
>CAYHHL010000146.1:0-15267 GCA_964356325.1 uncultured Enterobacteriaceae bacterium
TGCAGAAGTCGTGGCCAGGCTCGCGCTTGCGCTGCGATTCCCAGCCGTCCATCCACTTGCCTTTTTCCGTGTACTTGTCCTCGCTGCCTTCGGGCGCGGTCGGCTTGAGCAGGTTTTCCTTCTCCGCGAAATAATCGTCGGTTGCGTACAGCGCGAAGGCGCCGGTCACGTCCGAGGCGAGATCCACGAGATGGGCAAAGGCGGCGGGGACTTGGACGTTGGACACGAGGAACTCCTGGAGACTTGGAGACTAACGGTGCACGGCAACGAAACTTCCGACCGGGCGCGAGGCCAGGCCCAGCACGCGATCATAGGCCAGCTTGCCGCCGACCCAGGTCTGGTGCACGACACCCTGCAGCGTACGGCCGGCGTACGGCGTGACCTTGTGCTTGTGGCGCAGCGCAGCGGCCTCGACAGTGAACTGGGCGGTATCGTCCCAGATGACCACGTCGGCGTCGAACCCCGCGGCCAGCTTGCCTTTGCGCTTGTCCAGGCCGGTCAGGCGCGCGGGACCTTCGGCGTTCCAGGTGAACATCCGCGCGACGTCGTGACCGCGCTGCTGCGACAAGGTCCACAGCACCGACAGGCCCAGCTGCAGCGACGCGATACCGCCCCACGCCGCAAGGAAATTGCCTGTTTCCGGATGCTTGAGCTGCGGCGTGCACGGCGAGTGATCCGACACCACCATGCCCAGCGCGCCGTCCTCCAGGCCCGCCCACAGGCGCTGCTGGTTGGCGCGTTCGCGAATCGGCGGCGCGCACTTGTAGGTGGTCGCCCCGTCCGGCACGTCCTCGGCGGCAAAAGCCAGGTAATGCAGACAGGTTTCCGCGCTGATCGGCACACCCTCGGCCTGGGCGGTACGCAGCAGCGGCAGCGCCGACGCGCTCGACAGGTGGACGATGTGCGCGGGCGCCTTGTGCTTCTTCGCAAGTTCGATGATCAGCGCGACCGCCTCGTCTTCGGCGGCATTCGGGCGCGAGCGCAAGTAGGTCTGGTAGGCGCGAGGATCCTGATGCGCAACCTCGAGTTCGGCGCGATCCAGCGGCCCGGGCACCTCGGCGTGGACCAACAGCGTCAGGCCCAGATCGCGCAGGATCGGCAGCGCCGCGTCGAGGTGCTGGCGCTGGACGTGGGGAAACTCGTCGACGCCCGAGGGACACAGGAAGCACTTGGCGCCCGGCACTCCGAAGTCAGCGAGACCCTTGAGCTCATCGACATTACCGGGCACCACGCCACCCCAGAAGGCGACGTCGACGTGGAGTTGGTCGCGCAACGCTTCGAGCTTGAGTTCCGCCGCTTTGCGTGTGGTCGTGGCCGGAATGCAGTTCAGCGGCATGTCGACCACGGTAGTGATGCCGCCCGCCGCCGCCGCTTCGGTAGCTGTGCGAAAGCCTTCCCATTCCGTGCGCCCCGGCTCGTTGATGTGGACGTGCGAGTCGACCAGGCCCGGGGTCACCAGCTTGTCGCCGGCGTCGATGATGCGGTCCGCGTCGCCCCAGGCCTCGTAGGCCGTCACCGCGACGATCTTGCCGTCAGCGATGTGCAAGGCCGCGGGCCGTAAGCCTTCTGCCAGCAAGACGCGCTGACCGCGCAGGACGAGATCGGCCATCGGGACACCTCGGGCGTGGGCACGCCACTTCAGCTCGAGTCAGCGCAGGTCGCGAAACGCCTGGGCGTCCAGTTGAGTCAGGGAGTCCACCACCCGCGTCGCCGCTTGCAGCCGCACCGCCGGCAGCGACGTCGTCACCGCGATGACGCGCATCCCCGCCGCCAGGGCCGCCTGCACGCCCTGCTCGGCATCCTCGACCACCACGCAAGTCGCTGGATCTACGCCAAGACGTTGCGCCGCCAGCAGAAAGATGTCCGGCGCCGGCTTGCCCCGCGTCACATCGTCGCCGGTGATGACCACGTCGAAGTAGGCTTCCAGGCCCAGCACGCGAATCGCCAGTTCGACGTTCAGCCGCGGCCCCGACGATCCGACCGCGAGCGGCAGCCCCGCTTGGTGCAACGCCTTGACCAGCTCGACCGCACCTTCGATCGCCTGGAGTTCGGTCGCGGCCAGGCTGCGGTACAGCGCTTCCTTCTGGTCCGCCAGGTCGCCGAAGCGTTCGCTCGCCACCTGATTGCCCAGCCACATCGGGAAGATCCGGCCGTTGTGCTGGCCCAGCGTGCGGTCGAGCATTTCGCGGGTGAAGGGCACGCCGAGCTGTTCGCCCAGCTGTTGAAAGGCGAGGAAATGCGCGGGCAGGGAATCGACCAGCACGCCATCGACGTCGAAGAGGACCGCGGTCGTCACGGCTTGGCCCCGAGGCTGCGGATGATCTTGACCAGTTCGGCCACGACCTCGGGCTTGCCGTCGAGATCGGGATTGCCCGGCATGGCCGCGGACTTGCCGATTGCCGCACCGCCTTCGAGAATCGCTTTGGTGATGTTGGCGTCAGTGGTCGCGCCCTGCCACGCGGCGTCCGTGTAATTGCGCGGCTTTGGCGTCAAGCTCACAGCCGCCGGACCGTCGCCATGGCCCAGCGCGCCGTGGCAAGCGGCACAGCGCGTGTCGAACAGGGAGCGGGCTTCGAGCGCGGGAGTCGCAAACACTGTCGGCAGGCCAGCTTGCAGCGCAGCCGTCAGGTCCACCGGTCCGGGCGCATGCACGTCCGCGCCTTGCACGACCCACGCGCCGAGCAGCAGCCGTTCACCGTCGGTCATCGCCGTCAAGTTGCCCAACGGCATGGTCTTGGTCGTCACGGCGCGCACCAGCACCCGATCGGCGAGCGCGGCCAGCTGCTCGGGCGTGTCCAGCACGATGCCAGACGGCGGCGCGGCGAACGCGGGGTTGGTCGGTTTGGGCGAATGGCAGGTGACGCAACGGGATTGCACGATCGACTGGGCGGTCGCGAACGACACCTTGGGCTGCGCGGCCAGCTGCGGGTCGACTTTGGCCGAGACCGGCGCGGTGAGCACCAGCACGCCGATCAGCGCCGCCAGGGAACCACCTAGAATCAAGGGCGGAGTCTGCCGGCGGAAGTTCATCGTGTACTTCAGCCCGGCGCCGAACAGGAACAGCAGCGCCAGCACCGCCCACGGCTGCGAGTGCCCATAGAGGCTCGGGAAGTGGTTGGAAAGCATCGTGAACAGCACGGGCAGCGTCAGGTAGTGGTTGTGCGTCGAGCGCTGCTTGGCGCGCATGCCATACGAGGTGTCCACGGGCGTGCCGGCCTTGGTCGCGGCGAGCATGTGCTTCTGCGCCGGGATGATGCGCAGGAACACGTTGCTGGCCATCAGCGTTCCGAGCATCGCGCCGACTTGCAGGAACAACGCGCGCGGGCTGAAGACCTGCGACAGGCCGAACGCAACGGCGGTGACCAACACGAAGCCGACGACACCGAAGACCTTGTTGTTCTTGACCAAAGGCGTGCGGCACAGCAGGTCGTAGACGCCCACGGTGGCAAACAGCAGGCCCAGGCTCAAGTGCACGGCGGCGAGGTGGGACAACGGCGACCCGAGGTCGACCAGCATCGCCTTGCCGCCGAGGTAGTAGACCACGATGATGAGCAAAAAGCCCGTGATCCACGTGAAGTACGATTCCCACTTGAACCAGTGCAACTCGGGCGGCAACGCGTCCAGGGACTTGCGCTTGACCACTTCGTAGAAGCCGCCGCTGTGGGCCAGCCACAGTTCGCCGACGACCTCGCCGCCGTCGCTCGTTCCTGAGGCGAGGCGCTGCTGGGACGGCTTGCGCAAGTGGCTGTCCATCCACATGAACAAGAAGGAATCGCCGACCCACATGATGGCCGCGATGACGTGCGTCCAGCGCATGACGAGGTTCAGCCATTCGTGGACGATCGGGGACATGCAACCTCGGATGGCGCTGGGACGGAAGGCGAACTGCGCGTGGACTCTACCTTTGCTTCTGTAGCGCGGGCAAGTGCGGGGTCGCAAAGGCGGCAAGCCTGCCCCCGCGCCAGTTCGACGCTGTGCGGGTGCGGCCCTGCCAGTCCTGCAAGCCCCTGAGAAGAGCGCGGTAAAGCCCGAGGCCCATCGCTTGCTCGCCCTTGCCGGTGAAGTGCGAGTAGTCCGACCAGCCCAGGCCCGCCTTGACCCAGCGGCCCATCGCGCCCTCGCCGCCCATGAAGGCCCGCGCGTCGAAGAAGGCGCAACCGCTCTGGACCGCGAGTTTCTTCTGCCAGCGGTTGATGCGGGCGATATCCGGATCGCTGATGATCTTGCCGCGATCGCGCTCGCCGTGGTCGCCCGGGCCGAGCACGAGGCAGGCGCCGGTCGCGTTGCCGGCTCGCAGCCGCTGCACGACCTTGGCCATGTTCAGCAAGTACGTGGCTTCGCTCACCTTGTCGGTGCGTTCGTTGCCGCCGTAATTGACGATCAACAAGTCAGGCGGACGCTGGCCCATCACGGTGCCGAGATGCGCGGCGTCGGCCTGGAGCCAGCGGGTGCCGCGCGCGCCGACCTCGCCCAGGCTGTCATAGACCACGCCCTGGTCGCGTTCGACCGCGCCGCCGAAGATCCGCACCTTGCCGCTGGTGATTCGCCACTGGATACCGTGGGAGCCGTCGGGCACAGTCCAGGTCTCGACCGCGTCGGTGCCGGCCGGGGCAGTGATCGCGAGTACCTTCATGGGCTTGCCGTCGATCTTGACGCTTACCGAGGCCTTGCCCTGGCTGCGGTAGTACAGCGCGAAACGACTGGCGGATCGCTTGCTGGTGCTGTCCAGGCCGAATGACTCGCCGGGTCCGCCATCGGCCGCGACGCCGCCGTAGCCGTAGGCGTCGTCCTTGGCGTTGCCGTGCAGGAAGTCCTTGAGGTTCCAACCTGCTGACGCACTGCGCTGCACGCCTTTGTGGCTGTACCACTGCGTGCGGCCCTGCACGAGCGTGAAGCCGTGGCCGCCGTCGCCGAACCGCCTTTGCAGCAACAGCCTGGTGACGTGGGTGATGCCGTCGTTGGCGGTGTGCGAGTCGCCGTAATGCGCGATGCGGACATGCGATCGTTTGCCTGCCGCGAGATCCCTGAACGCCTGCCACAGCGGATCGAGCAGCTTGGGATCGCCCTCGAACCAGGTCTTCTGATCGCCCAGCGCGTTGGCCGCCACGTCGAGCGGACCGCCGGCCTCGACCAGCGTCGGTGGCGCCGGTTCGTCGGTCGAGGTGGGCGCCTGGGCGACCGTGACTCCATCAGTAACAGTTGGCGATCCTGGGTGTTTCACGCCGGCGAGCTGGTCTAGATCGGTCTCGGCCAGTTCATCGCCATCGGCCTTGGGCATGCCGGCCGCGATCGCCTCGTCAGCGTCGGGTGGCGCGGTGAAGGTGACCGCTCGCACCAGCGCGCTGGCGTCCAGGCGATCCCAGTAGCGGTAATCCGCCAGGGTTTCAGAGGCATATGGAAGCAGGCTGGCCACCGCGAGCACGCCGGCCACCGCCAGCAGGTGCAGCAATGCCCCGCGCGGGATCGAAGCCCGAGGCTCCTGATCGAGCGACGCCTGAACTGCCTGTGCAAGCGTATCCGTCATGCAAACACCGGAAACCTGTGGTCAAAGGAGCGGTAGCAACAAGACTGGCACCTAGTGCCCTGCTTAAAACTGAAACCTAGTGCCCTGCTTAAAACTGAAAGTAGATGAACGGAACAATTTCAGTCTCAGCCACCGCCGCCATCCCCACCGCCAGCAGCGCCAGCGCCACGCCCTGCGCATAGGCCGGCAGCGCCACGAACTGCCGGCGCACCCGTTCGGCCAGGTCAGGCGGGCTGAAGTGCAACGCGTACCCCAGCACCAGAATCGCCCAGACGCCGTTGTCCACCCGCGCCAGGCTCCAGTCCGACGTCAGCAGCGCCTGCGCCACGTCGCCGGCCGCCGCCAGCCCCGGAGCGCGAAAGAGGATGCGCGCCAGCACCACGAAATGCAACGTCAAAGCGACTTTCCAGGCGTTCTGCCACCACGGCTGCAGGTCGTGCGTCCAGCCCTTGACGCGCCGCCGGTTCTGCAGACGGTTCAGCATGATCGCCAACGCATGCAACACGCCGTACAGCACGAAAGTCCAGTTGGCGCCGTGCCAAAGCCCGATCAGCACCAGGGTGATGAGGGTGTTGCGCTGCGTCTTCCACAGCGGCCCCTTGGAGCCACCCAGCGGAAAGAACACGTAATGCCGCAGCCACGCCGACAGCGTCATGTGCCAGCGCCGCCAGAACTCGGCGACGGAGCGGGCGCCGTAGGGACGCATGAAGTTCTCGGGCAGCCGGTAGCCGAGCAGCCGCGCCGAACCTATCGCGACGTCGGTGTATCCCGAGAAATCACAGTAAATCTGCAGGGAATAGGCGTACAGCCCGACCAGGATCTCGGCCGAACTGTAGACGCGCGGCTGGCTGAACACCCGATCGACCAGGTTGACCGCCAGGTAGTCGGCGATCACCACCTTCTTGGCCAGGCCGCGGGCGATGCGGAACAGACCTTCGCCGACGTCGTCGCGGGTCAATTGCGGCGCGCGGTGCAGTTGCGGCAGCAGGATCTGGGCGCGCACGATCGGCCCCGCGACCAGTTGCGGGAAGAACATCGAGAACAGCCCGAACCGCAACAGGTTCTTCTCGGCTGGAATCTCGCGGCGGTAGACGTCGATGCAATAGGACATCGTCTGGAAGGTGTAGAACGAGATGCCGACGGGCAACACGATGTCCAGCACCGGGATCGCCGCATCGAAGCCGACGACGTGCAAGGCGCCGCTGAAGGACTGCAAGAAGAAGTTCAGGTACTTGAAATAGCACAGCAACGCCAGGTTCATGCCGACGCTGCAGGCCAGCAGGATGCGCCGCCTGACCTTGTCGCTGTCGGGTGTGGACTCGATGAACTTGGCGACGGTGAAGTCCCAGCACGTGGAGCCGAGGATCAGCAGCACGAACACGGGGTTCCAGGCCATGTAGAACAGGCAGCTGGCCGCGAACAGGAACGCCAGCCGCCACGCCTGGAAGCGCACGAGCAGCCACGAACCGAGGACGGCCACGGCGAGGAAGACCAGGTAAAGCACACTGTTGAAGAGCACGATCGACCTGCGTCAGAAACGTCGGGGTCACGGGTTCTGGGGCAACGAGAGCCTAGGCGTCCGCAGCTTGCGCCACCCACAGGCGGATGTCCTCACGCACTTTGCCCCAGGCCTTGTCGTCGCGACGCAACTGCACGAAAGTCATGTACAAGTCGTCGACCACGCCTTCCAGTTCGTCCAGCAGCTTGAGGCGCTCGTCCAGCCGCTGATCGTCCTTGCCGGACAACTCGCTGGGCAGCTTCACACCGCTGTAGGTCAGCGATTCCGCGTCGATTCCCAGCTGAAACTGCCGTTCGCCCAGTTCGAGGATCAGCCGGGCGCGCGTCACCTTCTTGCCCACGCGCAAAGCGGTCCGCGCCTCTTCGGTGTGGTGCGGCGCCTCGGCCTGCACGGTCGAGCCCTCGCGCACGTTGCCACCGGACTCGAGCACCAGGCGCTGGCCGAACTCGACGCGGACGGGGCCGATGACCGTAGCCTCGACCATGCCGTTGTTGCGCTCGGACTCGAACCACAGCCAGGTCAGGAACTCGCGGCCCAGGAAGGCGAACCGTTCGTTGCTTTGGCGGGGCTGATCTTGGGTGTCTTCCATCGTGGGGCTCCGGCACAGGAACGGGGTCGGCAACGGGTTCGGGTGCGGGTTCGGGCGCTACGCGCTCCGGGCGAGGTGAAAGCGCTCAGGCTCCAGCAAGGCCAGCGAATCGCGATCCGCTTCGCTCATGCCGCGCAACCACAGGATCGTCAGCAGGCCAACCGGCTGCAGCGCCTGGGCAAAGGTCTTCTCGAACTTGTCCACGAACACCGCGGCCACCGACTTCGAGGTCGACATCAGCCGCACTTCGCCGGTCTGCACGTTCCAGATCACCTCGAGCAGGGTCATGCGCGGCAGGCTGCGTACCCGCAAGGTCTTCTTCACTTCCAGCTTGAGCACGTCGGTCTCGCGCTTGTTCAGCTTGTCGCGTCCAGCCGTGACCGCATTTTCCCGCGCCGCCTTGTCGACATAGGCCTTGAGCGTACCTGCTGGGATCTTCAGCTTGTCCACACGCAGCCGCAGCACGACGTGCCCCGAAGTGGTGACGAGCGTGCGCGGGTCGAATTCGGCCATGAAGGCGTCGTCGGCCTGGACCCAACCGACCGATTCCTCGAGTTCCGAGCGCGGATCGATCTCGTGGAAGGCGTGTTGCGCAAGCATGTCGCAGTACGGTTCCTCGAAGCCCTCGGGGACCGGGTTGGCGACAAAACGCAGGTAACTGACGGCGCCGCTGACGAGTCCCATGGGTGAGCACACGCGCCCGAAGGCGCCCGAGGAAGGCGAGGATGCCGAGGTGGGGAGAACGCGGCCGATGGAGCACCGACCGACGGGGCGGGAGATCTAGACCCCGATCTGGAGCGTGTCAATCATTACCGGCGAGGTGACGCGCGGCGAGAGCATGGGTACAATCCCCCGCCTCGCCGCCAAGGCTGAGCCCGAATGCGCGAAATCCCGCCGCGCAAGGAGTTCCTACCGCCATGCCAGATCGCACGACCTCGCCCGCCAAGTCCGCGCTTGCAGAGAAATTTCGCGCCCGCACCGCCAAGGTAGCGGTCATCGGTCTCGGCTATGTCGGCTTGCCGCTCGCGGTGCGCATGGCCGGCGTAGGCATGCGCACCATGGGCATCGACGTGCAGCAAGCGCGGGTCGATCGGATCAACGCCGGCGTTTCGGACATCGGCGATGTGGCGAGCGAATTGCTGGCGCCCCTGGTCAAGGCCGGAACGCTGAGCGCGCACACGACGTTCGAAGTGGTCCGAGACGCCGACGCTGTGGTGATCTGCGTGCCGACGCCACTGTCCAAGACGCGCGATCCGGACAACAGCTACATCATCCGCGCCACCGAGAGCGTCGCCCAGTACATGCGCCCGGGGCAGCTTTTTGTCCTGGAATCGACGACCTACCCGGGCTTCACCCGCGAGGTCATGGTGCCGATGCTCGAGAAGGCGAGCGGTCTGCGCGCTGGCACTGACTTCCACGTCGCGTTCTCGCCCGAGCGCATCGACCCGGGCAACGAGAAGTACGGCGTCAAGAATACCACCAAGATTGTCGGCGGTTTGAGCCCGGCGTGCGGCGAGGCGGTGCAGGCGCTGTACTCGACGTTCATCGACACGGTGAAGACCGTTTCCAACCCCGACGTCGCGGAGATGGTCAAGCTGCTGGAAAACACCTTTCGCGCCGTGAACATCGGTCTGGTCAACGAACTGGCGCTGATGTGCGACAAGCTGCACCTGAACGTCTTCGAAGTGATCGACGCTGCCGCGACCAAGCCGTTTGGTTTCATGCCCTTCTACCCGGGTCCCGGTCTGGGTGGCCACTGCATCCCGATCGATCCGCTGTACCTGTCGTGGAAGCTGCGGACCATGAACTATCAGGCGCGTTTCATCGAACTGGCTGACGCGATCAACTCCGCGATGCCCGCCCACGTCGTGCAGAAGTGCCAGGACGCGCTGAACGATCACAGCAAGGCGCTCAAGGGCTCGCGGGTGTTGGTGCTCGGCGTGGCGTACAAGCGCGACATCGACGACTACCGCGAATCGCCGGCGCTGGACATCATCGAGAAGCTCGAGGCCAAGGGCGCCCACGTCGACTACTACGATCCGCACGTGCCGTCGTACCGCCACGAGACGGACTCGCGCACCGGCATCGCCGACCTGTCGCGACTGGAAAGCTATGATCTCGCGCTGATCACCACGGATCACCGCGCCTTCGACTTTGCCGACATCGTCCGCCGCGCCCCGGTCGTCGTCGACACCCGCAACGCCACCAAGGCCGTGCGGTCCGACCGGAGCCACGTCTACACGCTGTGATCCTCGAGCCCAGCCCCGATCCGAACCGCGCCGAGCCCCGAGCGCCCGTTCCGCCGTCGCCGGTGCGTCCGGCGCGCGGTGGAACTGCTTGGTTGCGTTGGCTGATCGGCCTGACGCTGGGCGCTCTGTTCACTTGGCTGTCGGCGCGCTCGTGGCCGTTGGACAAGCTCTTCGGCGGCTCCATGGCCTTGGGTCGCGATGGCCACGATCACGCGGCGTTCCTGATGCAGGCGGCCTCGGGCACCGTGGTCTGGTCGGTGACGGTGTGGTCGCTGACGGAGTACTCGGTTTGTCTGTTCGTGATCCATTGGTTGCGCGTGTTGCGCTGGCGGCCGTTGCTACAGCCCTATGCCAACGTGCCGGTCTCGGTGCTGAACCGGGTGGGCGCGGTCGGCTTCGCGGCGGTGTTCCTGCTGCCCCTGCGCTTGGGTGAATTTGCCCGGCCCTGGATGCTCGCCCGGCCACAACCACTTGGACCAGCAGGGGATCGCGAGGGGGACTCGGTCCCTTTCGGCGCGGGTCTCGGCTCCATCGCCATCGAGCGCATCCTCGACGGCCTGCTGGTCACCGCCATTCTGTTCACCGTGCTGATGGAAGTACACCCGACCACGCTGGCTCGTTATCCCGAAGTGCAAATCGGTGCTTACGCAGCGCTGGCGGTGTTCGGCGTGGCGCTGGGCGGCCTCATGGCGACCCTGGTGGCACGCGACTTCACCTTGCGCATGACCCGGCTCATCCTCGGCGCGGTGTCCAAGAACCTGGCCGAGAAGGTCGTCAGCCTGGTCACAGCGTTCCTCGACGGTCTGGCGGTGCTGCAAAGCCCCTGGGCCATCGCGCAATTCATCGGCCTGACGATCGTCTACTGGGGTTTCAACGGCTTGGGCATCTACCTGTTCGCCCGCGGTTTCGGCCTGGAACTGCCGGTGGTCGCCGCCTACGCGATGATGAGCTGCGTCGTCGTGGGCATGATGATCCCCAACTCTCCGGGCAATGTCGGCAGCTTCTGGTACTTCTTGCTGTTGCCCGCGAGCCTGTACGGCATCAAGCCCGATGCGCCGCGCACGATCGCGTTCGCCCTGGCACTTTGGCTGGCGCAGACCGTGCAGGTGACCCTGTTCGGGCTGTGGGGCTGGTGGGCAGACAACCGGGCGCGCGCTGCGGAAGCTGACCCACCGTGATGGCGCGCGCTTGCACCGGGGTTGCGCTGCTCGCGGTTTTGGCTTGCGTGACCGCGGCTTGCGCGGGCCCATCCGCGGTCGCGCATTCCGACGCGCACGATGCCTTCGCCTCGGATGCCGGTTCGGATGCCCCGAGTGGCAGCGCGGATACCACGGATACCAGTGCGGATTCTTCCGGTGAAGCCGAAGTCGATGCCGGCTCTGCGATGGCTCCGGCGCGCGCGGCAGCCCTGGCGGATTTCGTCACGGCGCAGTTGGCCAAGGCGCACGTGCCCGGTCTGGCGGCGGGCATCGTCAAGAATGGCAAGCTAGCGTGGACAGGGGCTTACGGCTGGGCCGATGTCGACCAGAAGGTCCCCGCGCGCCCCGAGACCGTGTTCATGATCGCGTCGGTGTCCAAGACCGTCACGGCGGCCGGTATCATGGCTGCGGTCGAGCAGGGTCATGTCACGCTCGATGCCGACGTGCAGACGTGGCTGCCGTTCCCTCTGCGCAGTGCCCACGCGCCGACCGTGCCGATCACCTTGCGCCTGCTGCTGACCCATACCTCTGGAATTGCGGATAATTGGGACGTGATGGACACGACCTACGTGCTAGGCGATTCGCCGGTGCCGCTGGGAACTTTCCTGCAGCAGTACCTGACCCCGGACGGCAAGTACTGGGACGCAGGGCAGAACTGGGGCAAGCAGAAGCCCGGGACGAAATATGACTATTCGGACATCGGTGTGTCCGTCGCGGCGTATGCTGTGGAACTGGCGACGAAAGTCTCGTTCGATACGTGGTGTGCGACCCAGGTGTTCGCGCCGCTGGGCATGACCGAGACGTCGTTCCGATTGGCGGGCCTGGACCCGAGCCACGTCGCGCTGCCGTATGGCTGGAAGGCCGCGGAAGGCTACGTGTCCTATGGTCTGTACGGCTATCCGGACTATCCGGACGGCGGCCTGCGCACTTCGGTGCCCCAGCTCGCGAAGTTCCTGCTGATGTTCATGCAAGACGGTGAATACGCGGGCAAACAGCTGCTGAAGGCGCAAACCGTCGCCGAAATGAAGAAGGTGCAGTTTCCCGAGGTCGACGACGCGCAAGCGCTCGTCTGGTACTTCGAGGACCGCGACGGCCAGACCTACATGGGCCACAACGGCGGCGATCGCGGCATCTACACGGAAATGTTCTTCCGCCCGGGTGACGGCGTGGGCGTGATCCTGCTGAGCAACGGCGACGTCGAGACCGACGCGGCGACGGCGGCGCTGACGGCCATCGAGCAACGCCTGTTTGAGGAGGGCGACGCGATCCTGCCATGATTTCCGGGCCAACTTGAACGCGGCTGGGGGCGGGCGTACTGTGGCTTTGAGCAAGAATACGAAAATAGGCTCTGCCGGAGCGGGCGCGTCCGCACTTGCCATCGGCGTGCTCGAGGAACGGAGAGTCTGCAAGATGCCGGAAGACAGCACAGGGCCAGCAGAGGCGCCGGATCGGGCCGGCCGGCGCTCGCATGCCATATTGCCGGGCAAGACGCTCGCCGCGCTCGTCGTAGCGGCGGTCGCCATTTTCGTGAGTGCCGCCGTGTCTTTTCAGTCGCTGGAGGCTCGAGCTGCCGCCGTCGCGGCTGTGAATCACACCAATGTGGTCCGGCAGCGGCTGAATGTGTTCGCGGCCGACCTGGTGGACGCCGAGACCGGCCAGCGCGGCTTCCTGCTCACCGGCCAGGAGCCCTTTCTCGAGCCCTACAACCAGGCGCGAGCGTCGTTGCCTAGCGAACTCGCGATGTTGCGACAGTTGATCGTGCATCCCGACCAACAGCACGCCCTGAACGCGCTCGAACCGACGGTGAAGCAGTGGTTCGAGGGACTGGCCGAAACCATAGCGCTGAAACGGGCCGGGCAAGCCGAAGCAGCGGTCGAAATCGTTCGCAGCGGCCGCGGCAAGGTGATGATGAACCAGCTTCGCGCCGTGTTCGCGGCGATGAACCTGGTCGAGGATCGTCTGCTCGCGGAGCGAACCGCGGACTGGCACGACAGCGTGACGCGGTCGACCTACATCACGTTCTCCAGCGCAGTGGTCTTGCTGTGTGCGCTCCTGTTGATCGCGTGGCTCGCGTCGGGCGACTTCCGCTCCCGCGAGGCCGAGGCGTGGCTGCGCCGGGTGCAGATGGCACTGAACCGGCAGATGCAGGGCGACTTGGGGGTAGAGTCCCTCGGCGAAAAGATCCTCGGCGTGCTGGTGGAAAGTCTGGACGCCCAGGTCGGCGCCGTGTACGTGACCGATCTTGGTCAATCACTGCGCCGGGTTGCGAGTCACGCACTCGAGCCGTCGACGGGGACCGATGCCACGCTGCGTCTCGGCGAGGGGCTCACTGGCCAAGCAGCCAAGGAGAATCAGGCGGTTCACTTGCGCAACTTGCCTGACGACTACCTGCGGGTCACGTCGGCTCTGGGTCGCGCCAAGCCACGCGAACTCATCATTGCGCCCGCGAGTGCTGACGGCACGGTGCTCGCCGTCACGGAGCTCGGCTTTCTGCACGCGGTCGACCCTGCGGAGCTGGAGGTCTTGGAGCGCGTGTCCGAGGCCGTCGCGATCGCGTTCCGCTCGGCCCGGGATCGCAGCCGCCTCGAAGAGTTGCTCGCGGAGACCCAGCAGCAGGCAGAGGAACTCCAGACGCAGCAAGAAGAACTCCGCGTGTCCAACGAGGAGCTCGAACAGCAGAGCCGTACCTTGCAGCTCTCGCAGGCCGAGCTCGAGAATCAGCAAGTTGAACTCGAATTGACCAACACCCAGCTCGAGGAGCAGACCCAGTCGCTGGAGCGGCAACGCGACGAACTGGCGCGGGCCGGGACGGAGCTACAGCGTGCGAGCGTCTACAAGTCCGAGTTCCTCGCCAACATGTCCCATGAGCTGAGGACGCCGCTCAACAGTTCTCTGATCCTCGCCAAGCTGCTCTCCGACAATCGCGAGGGCAACCTGAATCCCGAGCAGATCAAGTTCGCCCAGACCATCTACGCCGCGGGCAATGAACTGTTGACGCTGATCAATGACATCCTCGATCTGTCGAAGATCGAAGCGGGCAAGCTCGACGTCCGCCCGGAGTCGATCCCGATCGCGCGTCTGGTCGATGACCTCTCGGACACGTTCCAGCCTGTCGCGACGCAGAAGCAGCTCGAGCTCTCGCTGTCCATCGAAGCGGGCGCGCCCGACACGATCGAGACCGACCCGACGCGTCTCCGGCAGATCCTCAAGAATCTGCTTTCGAATGCGCTCAAGTTCACCGAGCGCGGCGGGGTCACGCTCGTGGTCGGCGCCGTCGATGGGCGCATCCGGTTCGCCGTGCGCGACACGGGCATCGGTATCGCGGCAGATCAGCACGACTCGATCTTCGAGGCGTTCCGCCAGGCCGATGGCCGCAGCAACCGCAAGTTCGGTGGCACCGGCCTCGGTCTGTCGATCTCGCGCGACCTGGCACGCTTGCTCGGCGGCGACATCCACGTCGAAAGCACGCCGGAACACGGCAGTACGTTCACGCTGTCCTTGCCGTTGCGACTTTCGGCAGGCGCCGCGACACAGGAACCGGCGTCCACAAGTCTGCGCCCGCAGCGCACACCGCGCTCGCTGCCCGCCATCCCTGTTCCTCCGGCACCGGCGGAAGACGATCGTGACCGGCTTGCCTCGACGTCTCGCTCGCTGCTCATCATCGAGGACGATGCGGCCTTCGCGCAGATTCTCTATGATCTCGCGCATGAACTCGAATTCCAGTGCATGATGGCGACCACGGCCGAAGAGGGTCTCGCCATGGCGAAGCGGTACCGGCCGAGCGCGATCGTGCTCGATATTGGCTTACCGGATCGCTCTGGCCTCTCGGTCCTCGATGCTCTCAAGCGCGATTCGCAGACGCGGCACGTTCCGGTCCACATGATTTCGGCGACCGACCACACAAAGGCCGCGCTCGAGATGGGCGCGGCCGGCTATGCGCTCAAGCCCGTCGAGCGCGGACAACTCCTGGAAGCCCTCAAGCTCCTCGAAGCCAAGTTCACCCAGAAACTCCGCCATGTGCTGATCGTCGAGGACGATCCCGTCTTGCGAGAGAGCACCGCGCGCCTGCTCGCCGCCGACGACGTGCGGACCGTCGCGGTCGGGACTTCCGCTGAAGCGCTGGAGCAACTGCGTGCCACGACTTTCGATTGCATGGTCCTCGATCTGTCGCTGCCGGATCGAAGCGG
>CAYHHL010000147.1:0-15170 GCA_964356325.1 uncultured Enterobacteriaceae bacterium
CCGGACTGGGATTGACGCTGCGCGTGGGAGGGCGGGCTGGAAGCCCGCCCCTACAGCCCGCATCTACAGGTGATCGTTGATTCGGCGCTTTTGCCGTGGACCCCGACCAAGATTTCGGAACCGCACCCCGTTCGGAGCGTGCCTAGCGCTTGCCCTTCACTGCCGCCGGCTTCTTGTCGGACGGTGCAGCTTTGTCGGCTGGCTTGGCGGCCTCGTCGCACGGCTTGCCGTCCTTTTCGGGACAGTCGCCCGCGCACGGCTCGCCAGCCTTGCCGGCGCTGGCCAGGAACTTGTCCGGGGCGGCGTCGAACTTCTTCTTGCACCCGGCGCAGCAGAATGCGTAGGACTTGCCCTGGTATTCACTGCGCGGCGACTCCGCGGTCGGCACGAATTTCTCGCCGCTGACCGGGCAGGCGACTTCACCGGCGGCGGGCGCGGCGGCGGCTTTGCCCAGGAACTTCTCGGGATCGGCGTCGAACTTCTTCTTGCAGCCGGCACAGCAAAACGCATACGACTTGCCCTTGTAGTCGCTGCGAGGCGTGTCCGCGGTGGGCTTGAACTTCTCGCCGCTGACGGGGCAGGTGGCTTCCTCGGCAGCGCCGACCACCGGCGTGGCGGCGGCAGCCGCGGGCGGCGCGGTGGGAACGGGGGCAGCCACCGCCGCGGGCGCGACAGGCGACTCGTCGGGCTTGGGCGCGGCGCCACCACACGCCTGCGTCGTCAGACCGAATACGAGAACGAGGAACGGCAATCTCTTGAACATCAGGGAACTCCGGTTGGGCGGCCGGTAGCTGTGGCCGCGCGGGGCGGGAGGATAGCGCTCCTGCGGCCCCGACACCACCACGGCCAAGAGATGGCGCTGCGTCAGCCGGGCAGGCGCGCGATGCGCAGCGCGGCATCGGCCAGGACCGCCAGCACCGCGGCCTCGACCAGCGGCACGGCGCGCGGCACCACGCAGGGATCGTGGCGCCCGCCCACCGTCAGTGGCACCGGCAGACCATCGGCGCCAAGCCCCTGCTGTGGCTGAGGAATCGTTGCGGCTGGCTTGAACGCCACGTCCAGCACCAGCGGCATGCCCGTGGTGATGCCGCCCAGCAGCCCGCCAGCATGGTTGGTCGCCGTGCGTCCGCCGGCCAGGAACGCGTCATTGTGCGCACTGCCTCGCATCGCCGCCGCCGCAAACCCCGTGCCGAACTGCACGCCGCGCACCGCCGGCAGCGAAGCCAAGGCGTGGGCGAGCATCCCGGTCAGCTTGTCGAACACCGGATCGCCCCAGCCTGCGGGCAAGTCATGGACCACGCAGCGGATCACCCCGCCCAGGCTGTCCCGTTCGCGGCGCGCCTGTTCCAGCGCTTCAACCATCGCGACCGAAGCCTGGGCGTCGGGACAGCGCACTGGGCTCGCGTCGACTTCGGCGTGCGTCAAAGTGTCGGGATCCAGGCGATGATCGCCGGCCTGCAGCCAGTCGGGCGGCGGCGCATCGGCTGTCACGGCGCCGATCTGCTGCGCCCAGGCGATGATCCGCAGCGGGGTCCGCCCCTCGGCCGCGGCGTGCGCTTGCAGGAAGGCCTCGGCAATCGCCCCCGCCGCCACGCGTCCCACCGTTTCCCGCGCGCTTGCCCGCCCGCCGCCGCGGGGATCCCGATGGCCGAAGCGGTCTTGCCAAGAGCGATCGGCGTGGCCCGCGCGCGCCGAACCCTGCCACGGCGCGTAGTCCTGCTCCCGGGCGTCTGTGTTTTCCACCAGCACGGCGATCGGCGTGCCCAGCGTCAGGCCTTGGTAAACCCCTGAAAGAATGCGGGGAACGTCGGCCTCGGCGCGGGCGCTCGTCAGCGGATTCTGGCCGGGACGGCGGCGGGCCAGCCAGGCGGCGATGCGTTCTGGGTCCAAGGGCACGCCAGCGGGACAGCCATCGACGACGCAACCGAGCGCGGGGCCGTGCGATTCACCGAACGTGGTGACGCGAAAGACCTGGCCCAAACTGTTGCCTGCCATCGCCACGCCTCCGTCAGTACAGCGTCTCTAGCTTGGGGTCGTTGTAATAATGCTTCAGGATCGCGCGGAAATCCTGCCCTGCCTTGGCCCGCCCGACCGCGCCGGTCTGGTCCATGCCGACACCGTGGCCAAAGCCCGCGCCGGTGAACGTCCACTTCTGCGGCACCCCGCCTTGCGCCGGCCCAGCCTTGACCAGGAACAGCGACGATCGCAGCCCCTTGGGCCCCGCGGATCCGCCCAGCGCCTTGCGAATCCGCAACTCGCCCTGAATCAGCGCCTTGGTTTGGCCCTGCAGCGTCAATTCGACCTCGGTCGCGCGCCCCGACACGCCGCGCTGCGTCACGACAATGCCCGTCACCGGCTTGTCCACGCCGACGGACTGCAGGTTTTTGCTGAGTTCTTGCGCGGTCTTCTCTGCGGTCCAGCGCTCCGCCTCCGCGTTCATGCCCGAGGCGGCTGCCCACGAGGCGTCCTTGTCGGCCAGCATCGCCGCGACCAGGTCGTCGGTCACTTTCGCCTTGCCGAACCAGTCCTTCGCACCCGCCACGAGATCGGCTCGCCCACGCAGCGCCGGCTGCGGCCGACCTGGCCAGGCGTTCTCGTTGTTCTCAGTGTGACCGCCTGAAACTGCGTGGTAATACGCGTCCACGAGGTGGCCCTCCGGATCGACCATCACTAGACCGCGGGTATCCTTGACCGCTTGGGTGATGCGCGGACTGACCTTGCCCATGCCCGTGTACGCCTGACAGTGCACCTCGCTGCAAATCGCGAACGGATCCGTGGCGTGGCGCGTGCCCACCTTGGCCAGCATGTCGGTGCGCGCCGCGACCGCCTGGGCCCGCAGCGCCGCTTCCGGGGCCGACTGGAAGATCTCGGACGCCACCACGCCCTCCAAGATCCGCTCCAGTTCCGCTTCGTTGACGATCTCCAGGCCGCCCTGCCCACCCGGCACCACGTAAATCCGCCCCGGCAGGTCCAGTTCGCGTCGCCCGGCCTTGCCCGTGCCCGCGACATGCAACAGCCCTTTGCCCACCGCCTCGAACCAAAGCACATCCGCCGCGCGCACTTCGCTGCCGCCCTGGCCCTTGGCCACCAGCATGGCGGTCGGCGGTTCGGCCACGGCGGTGTGCACGGACAGGTCCAGACTGTACTTGCGCTCCAGTTCCGCAGTCTTCTGGTCAGCGGCCGCACGCGTCGGCAGCGCTTCGTCCAGGCACAAAAGCGTCACGCGGGTATCGAAACCGCGCCCCGCCAGGCTGTAGTTCGTGCCCGTCCCCAGCGTGCGCACCGCCAGGCCGCGCGCCTTCCAATCGGCCTTCTGCTTGCGCAACGTGTCGAAATCGTACGCCGGGGCCTTCGCCAACACGACGAAGTGCTGGTACACGCCGGGCTTGTGCTCGACCGTGCTGACCTCGACCGGCCCCGGCACGCGGAACTCCACCAGACCATCGCCCGTGCCCAGGATGCGCAGGCCGCCGGGTGCCGAGACCTCCAGGCGTTCCTGGTGCGACAACACCGACATCGGCAACAACGGATTGCCCTGCCCGTCCAAGCGCAGCACGTCGCGGTACAGGCTGGCGGTGCGATCGCCGTGACCGAGCAGGTCGCCATCGGCCAGCGCCATCGTGGGCCAGAGGCAGAGCAGGAGCGTGAGGATCTTCAAAGGTTGTCCCTGGTGCGAGGTCCACGACCGCGCGACGATCCCGCGCCTTTACCCGCAGCCTGCGCGCTTGTCCACCTCGTTGGCGAACCTGTTGCCTGTACGGGCATCCTTCACGAAGCGTCCCACGTCAGCGCTTTGCAACGATCGACCTCTGGTGCATGCTCGCGCGGCGGTCGTCCATCCCGCGCGGTATTTCATGGCTTCCGTTCACCAGCGCTATCGCATCCTCTCGAAGATCGACGCCGGCGGCATGGCCGAGATCTACCGAGGTGCCGCGATTTCCATCGAGGGCTTCGAAAAACCGGTGGCGATCAAGCGCATCCTGCCTTCGCTGTGCCAGAACGAAACGTTCGTCACGATGTTCCTGGACGAGGCTCGGCTGACCATGCAGCTGAACCACGCGAACATCGTGCAGATTTTTGACATCGGCAAGGTCGACGACACCTACTTCCTGGCCATGGAGATGGTCGAGGGCGCCAACCTGCGCCGGGTGATGCAAAAAGCCCTGGATCAGGCCAAGCCGTTCCCGGTGGCGATCGCGTGCTTCCTGGCCATGGAAATCGCCAAGGCCCTGGCCTATGCGCACGAGAAGAACGGTCCCGACGGCCAGTCCCTGGGCATCGTGCACCGCGACGTCTCGCCGCCCAACGTGCTGCTTTCCAAGGAAGGCGAGGTCAAGCTGACCGACTTCGGCCTGGCCCGCGCCGCCTCGAACGCGCAGGTCTCGGACGCTGGCGTCGTCAAGGGCAAGTTCGCCTACCTGTGCCCGGAAGCGGTCGAAGGCAAGGTCGTCGATCCGCGCGCGGACGTGTACTCGACCGGCATCATCTTGTGGGAATTGCTGTGTGGGCGCCGGTTGTACGCCGGCAAGAGCGACGTAGAGACCA
The DNA here is from genome assembly GCA_964356325.1 of uncultured Enterobacteriaceae bacterium. Taxonomy (GTDB): domain Bacteria; phylum Myxococcota_A; class UBA9042; order UBA9042; family UBA9042; genus CAYHHL01. The sequence goes on from CAYHHL010000147.1 coordinate 4,546, forward strand.
TCGAGCTGGTGCGCAAGGGCGACATCCCCAAGCCGAGCACCGTGCGCGGGCCGGTGGACGCCGAGCTCGACCGCATCGTCTTGCGCGCGTTGGCGAAGAACCCGAAGCGCCGCTACCAGTCCGCCCGCGAGTTCGAGCAGGAACTGGCCGCCTTCCTGTTCAAGCACAACTTGCGCGTCACCAACTCGGACCTGGCGGCGTTCCTGCGCGACCTGGACGCCTCGGGCGAGGTGCAACTACTGGACGTGGTGGGTCTTCTGCGCGCCGAGCTGGAAGAGCAGGTCCACGTGGGCCATTTGGATCCGACGCTCGGGCAGGTTCCACTCAAGCCCTCGGATCTGAAAGCCAAATCCGTCTCCAAGATCGGCGTGCAGGGGCTGCTGGAGCGCCTGACCGAGGTGCCGCTCGATGATCTGGCCGACCAGGGCATCCATGTCAGCCTCGCCGATCGCCTGGAAGGTCTGAACGAGAAGAGTCGGGCCTCCCAACGTGGACTTTCGCTTAAGAAGTCAAAGAGTCTGCTGCGTTGGCTCGCGGCCGCGGTGGGCGTGGCGGTGGCAGTGGGCGGCGCGCTGCTCGTCTGGTCGAGGCTGCGCTGAGGTCAGGGTTGCGCTGAGGTCAGGGTTGCGCTGAAGTCAAAGTGGCGCTCACGGCCCGGATTGCCGGCGCTCGAAAAGTGCTTGACCTGTTTTGCTTCCGGACGGCAACCAAGCCGCCTCCGGATTTCGGGGATTTCGGAGGATTAGCATGCAGTTCTTTCTGGATACGGCTGACGTGGGCGAGATCAAGAAGGCGCTGGCCTGGGGCATCCTGGACGGCGTGACGACGAATCCTTCGCTGGTGGCCAAGACCGGCCGCACTTTCGAGGACGTGCGCACCGAGATCCTGGGTCTGGTCAAGGGTCCCGTCTCGCTCGAAGTCACCAGGATGGATTTCGACGGCATGATGGAGCAGGCCCGCGCGCTGCGGAAGCTGGGCGACCACGTGATCGTCAAGCTGCCGCTGACGCGAGAAGGCATCGCGGCGTGCAAGGCCTGTAGCGACCTGGGGATTCCGACCAACGTCACGCTGTGCTTCTCGGCCAACCAGGCCCTGCTGGCGGCCAAGGCGGGCGCGACCTACATCTCGCCGTTCATCGGTCGGCTGGACGACATCTCGATGGAAGGCATGCCGCTCATCGAGCACGTCGTGCAGATCTATCGCAATTATGGGTTCAAGACCAAGGTGTTGGTGGCCTCGACGCGCAGTCCGGTGCACGTGCTGCAGGCGGCCAAGATTGGCGCCGACGTGTGCACGATGCCGTACTCGATCATGGACATGCTGTTCAATCACCCGCTGACCGACCTGGGCAACGCCAAGTTCTTGAAGGATTGGGAGAAGGTGCCGGGTCAGGGTTAGGTTCGGGTTCGATGTAGGGGCGGGCTTCCCAGCCCGCCCTCCCACGCGCCAGCGTCAATCTCGGGAACGGGTTCGGGAACGGGTTCGGGTTCGGGTTCGGGTCAGGTAAGCGAGGGACGGAGGTGGCGTGGGGCAAGAGGCAGGTACGGACGCGCCCAGCGAGAGCGCCCATGTAGACACGTCCCGTCAGCCCCGGCGATCGCGGCGGACTGGAAGTGACCGGTTCATGCGCGGTTCGCGCTGGGCGTCGCGCGTCCTGTTGCTCCTGGCTACGGCGATGGCGGTGCTCTGGCAGGGCGGCGCTTCGATCGAGGCCATGTTCGCCATCACCACGGTGACAGCGCTGGCCTGGATCGCCGCCATGCCGACGATGCCCCACAAGTCGCCGCGCTCGCGCATGGCCTGGCTGTGGATCGCGCTCGGGTTGTGGACCGCTTTCCAACTCGTGCCCCTGCCTCACGCCGTGGTCGCCCTGCTGCGCCCGCAAACCGTGGCGATCGTCGATGCCGGCCGCGCCGCGCTGGGGTTGCCGCGACCCAACTGGCTGCCTTTGGCCCTGGCGACCGGTGACGCGGCGATGCAGGGCGCGCTGTACCTCGTGGCGGGAGCGATGAGCGCCCTGGCAGGCCTCGTGCTGATGGGCGACGACAGCCGTGCCGTCACGCGCAACACCTCGCTTTTCGTGCTGATCCTCAGTCTGGTCAGCGGTTTCTCCTGGCTCCTGGGCTGGTTCACCCCGGTCTCGGCAATGCTGCCAGGCAGCCTGGCCAACGCCTTGCGCGGCCTGTGCCTGGTCAATCCCAACCACGAAGCGGGCTTGCTCAACGTCGGCTTGGCGCTGGCCTTGGGCCGGGTCGCGCAAGGCGGCTCCACCCGGCAGCAGACCTTGTACGGTGTGATTGCGACTTCTCTCGCGCTCCTGGTCCTGTTCGTCGGTTCGCGCGGTGGCTACCTGACGTTGTGCGCGGTCCTGGCCATGACCGTATTCTCGCTGCCCCAGCCGCCCAAATACCTGCGCCGTGACGAACGCGACAAGCAACTCTCGGCCCTGCGCCGTGTCGGTTCGATTGCGCTGGTCGTGCTCGTGCTCGGCGCGCTGCTGGCACTGCCCCTGCTCGAAAAGGAACTGCTGCCGACGTCGATACACGACGAAAAGCTCCGGCTGTTTGGGCACATGACCCAACTCGTGCGGAGCGCTTGGCTGACGGGCCTGGGGCCGGGCGCGCTGCCGGTGATGGCGGGCATGGATCCGACGTTCGGTATCTATCGCCATGATTTCGCAGAGAACCTGCTGCTCGAGCGGGCCATCGACGAAGGCCTGCCGCTCGCGATCGCCTTCACCGTCGCGCTGGTGCTGCTGGTCAGGCGGATGGTGCGGCGCTGGGAGGGTGTGACGGCAGTGCCCGGCATGGTCGTCGCGGTGATCGCCTTGCTGATGGCCAATCTCGTCGACTTTTCGCTGGAAGTGGCGGGCGGTCTGGTGCCGATGCTGCTGCTCGCGGCGTGTGCCGAACGGCTGTTACCGGACGCCGCGCTGGACCGTCAGCGGTCGGCCCACACCTATCGCAGTCGTCGCCGGGTGCTCGCGGGGACTGCTGCCGCGGTGGCGATCGCTCTGTGGCTACTGACGATTGCGGCAAGTTCGGTGACGCGGCGCGTGCCCGCTGCACTGGCCGGGCAGTCGCCGGCGGTGGCCAGGCAGTTGGTGGCCGACCACTTCTTGCACGATCAGCACGCGTTCTACCTGCTCGGGCGCAACCTGCTCGAGAAAGGCGACTTGAAGGGCGGGCTGCGGGCGTTGGATCGCGCGGTGACGTTGCGACCGGACAGCAAGCACGCGCATCTGTTCCGCTTTGCCACGAGGGTTGAACTCGGCGTCACCAAGGGTGCCATCGCGGACCTGCGCTGGCTGCTGAAGTCGGATCCCGAGACGTTCAAACGCACGCTTCAGCTCTGCGCGCGCTCGAGCCAGGGCGAGGCGGTGCTGATCGCGGCGATTCCCGAGCTGACCGAGCAGAGTTACGCGATCGGCTTCGAGTACGAACGCACCCGCGCGGACTTGCTCGAACGGCTTGCCCTGACGTTGCGCGAGAAGTACCCGACCAAACGCTTCGGCATCGAGGCCGTGCGCGGCCACCTGTACGTCAAGCGCGGCATGATGGAGCCCGCCCGGCAGATTGCCACCGCGATGCTGGTCGATCCGACGACGCGCGATCAGGGCTGGGCGCTCGAGGCCATGATCCAGGCGCACACCGGGCATCCGCTGGAGGCCTTTCACCTGTTCGCGGATCTGTGCAACCGGCAGCCGAGTGACGCGAACTCCTGTTACGACGCGGTGGATTCGGCGCTCGCGGCCAAGCAGGCGCGTCCGCTCCTGCAATTCCTGGAAAAGCACCGCCTGGCTATGATGGAATCACCGGGGCGGGCGGCGCGGTATTGGTACGGCGTCGCGGCGGCCCGGATGATGCTCGGCGACTTCGACGAAGCGGTGCAGGCGGCGCGGACGGCGCACGGTCTGCTGCCGGACGACCTCAGAATCGCGCTGGTGTTGGCCAGTGCCTTGAGCCAGGTCGGCCAGCACGAGGAAGCGCGCGATCTGGTCAGCCACCTGCGCGATTCCCATCCGCAAGATCCCTGGGTCCTGAAGGTGTGGAAGGAAGTCGAGGTCGAGCTGTCGCCCTTGGCCGGCCTGGTGCGCGAACGCCCAGCCGTGTTGCCGCCCGGCCCGCCTTCGCCCACGGCGCGGACCCTGTAGCGCGGCGCCGAGCCATGCTGCAATGACAAACGCGTGGCAAACAGAGCGTTGGCGAGCCTCGTCGCACCGTTGACAGTGCCCACGGTCAGGGCTAGCTTTCTGGCGCCCTGACGCACTGCGTCAGTTTCTCGTGACCGCGCAAATGCCCCTGGAGCGACGCATGAAGATCCTCGTGTCCGCCAAGCGAGTCAGCGATCCCAACGCCCGCCTGCAGATCAGCAAGGCCGGCAATTGGATCGAAGGCGACGTGGAGTACATCCTCAATCCTTTCTGCGAGAACGCCGTCGAAGGCGCGCTGCAGTTGGCCGAATCGCAAGGCGGCATCGAAACCGTGGCGGTGGGCATCGGCGACGAGGAGACCGCGCGCTTCATCCGTCAGGGTGCACTGGCCCGCGGCATCGATCGCGGCATCCTGGTCAGCGCCGAGGAAGACACGGTCGATTCGGACCTGATCGCGCGGATCTACGCCGCCATCGCCGAAAAGGAGCACCCGGACATCATCCTGCTCGGCAAGCAGGCGATCGACGGCGACTCCAATCAAGTCGGACAGTTGCTGGCCGAGATGCTGGGCTGGCCGCAAGCGACCTTTGCTTCGAAGATCGAGATCAAGGGCAGCGAGATCGAAGTCACGCGCGAGGTCGACGGCGGTCTGGAGATCCTGGCGGTGAGCATGCCGTGCGTCATCACCGCGGACTTGCGTTTGAATGAGCCACGTTACGCCTCGCTGGCCGGCATCATGAAGGCCAAGAAGAAGCAACTGGACGAGTTCGAGCTGGACGACCTGGACCTGGGCGACGCCAAGCCCAAAGTGCGGGTGGTGGGCATGAGCCAGCCGACCGGTCGCAAGGCTGGGGTGATGGTCAAGGATGTCGACGAGTTGCTGCACAAGCTGCGCACCGAGGCGCGCGTCCTCTAGTCGGTCAGCACCCCCAACGTTGTGGAGATCCCCATGAGCAAGATCCTCGTCCTCGCCGACCACGACAAAGGCCACGTCAAGAAGGTCACGCTCAACGCGGTGGCTTTCGCGCGCGCACTGGCGGCCAAGACCGGCGCCACCTTCGATTTCGCCGTCCTGGGCAAGGACGTCGCGGGCATCGCCGAACAGTTGAAGACCTACGGCGCGGGCGCGATCCACGTCGCCGATCACGCCGAGCTCGAACACGCGCTGGCGCCGACCTGGGGCAAGGTCCTGGCCGACCTGGCGCTGGCGATCGGAGCGGACACCGTGGTCGCGGCGGCCTCGACCCTGGGCAAGGACCTGCTGCCGCGCGTGGCGGTGCGTCTGGACGCGGGCATGGCTTCGGACGTGGTCGGCCTCACCGACACCAAGTCGGGCCTGGCGCTGCGGCGGCCGATGTGGGCGGGCAACCTGCTCGGCGACGTGATCATTGCCACGGACAACAAGGTCATCTCGGTGCGCGCTTCGGCGTTCGATGCCGCGGAGCCGACCGGTGGCAGCAGCGCGGTGCAGGCCTTCGCGGCGACGCCGGAACTGGCGAAATGCCGGACTCGCTTCGTGAAGTTCGACGGCACGCCCTCGAGCCGGCCGGACCTGACCGAGGCGAGCGTCGTGGTCGCGGGCGGTCGCGGCCTGAAGCCGGAACGCGGTGGTTTCAAGGTGATCGAGCCGCTGGCGGACATACTGGGCGCGGCGATCGGCGCCTCGCGCGCCGCGGTGGACGACGGTTACGCACCCAACGACTATCAGATCGGCCAGACGGGCAAGGTCGTGGCGCCGCAGTTGTACTTCGCCATCGCGATCTCGGGCGCGGTCCAGCACCTCGCGGGCATGAAGAACTCCAAGGTGATCGTGGCCATCAACCAGCGCGAGGACGAGCCGATCTTCAAGGTGGCGGACTACGGCCTGATTGGCGACGCGTTCACGGTCGTGCCCGAGCTGGTCGCGAAGATCAAGGCGATGCGCGGTTGATCCTGCCCTTGCCCCGGATAGCTACTTCCTGAACAAATAGAAGGCAAACCCCAGCGCCTGCCGCCCCCAGCGGTAGTAGGCATCGCGCCAGGCGTCCATGCGCGCCCGCATCGCCGCCGCGTCGGCATCGTCTGGGTTCTGCGCCACGTGCAGTTCAACTGCGCGCAGGTACAAGCCTTCGTAGTGGTCCCACTCATCCAGCGTCGCCGTGCACGCGTACAGCAGCCGCAACCCCGCCTGCAGGCCCAGCTTCACGCCGGTTTCGTGATCGGCGTGGACGTTGTGCGGCGTGCCCAGAAAGGCCAGGTACTCGGGCGGCGGCGGCGCTTGCCAGAAATGGTCGCCGAGCAACACCAGCCCGCCTGGCTTCACCATCCTGGCCAACGCGCGCACTTCGCCGATGCCATAGGGCCCGGCGATGCACAGCGCCGCGTCGAAGCTGCCTTCCGGAACCGAGAAACTCGCCACGTCCAGCTCGTGTAACGTCAGATCGGCCAACGGCGTGCGCAGCGCCGCGGCCTGGCGCGCCTGCTCCAGGACCTGCGCCGACCGATCGATGCCGACCGCGCCGACCCGGTAGCGCTCGATCGCCCGCAGCAGCAACTCCGCCTTGCCACAGCCGATGTCGAGTACGCGCTGCCCGGGCTGCAGGTCCATCAGGCCGAGCAGACGGTCGGCGCGCTCCGAGGACAGCGGGCAAGTGAAGGTGTGGTCGCGATGGGCCACCGCGGCGAAACGCAGGCGATCCTGGGTCGCGCCGGGCAGGTCGGCCTGGGCGTGCTGGGCAATCGAGGAGGATGACGTGCGATTCATGGTCCCGTGTCACGCCGGCAGACCGCGCCGGTGCCGCACGGTAGCGCGAACCGCGGGCGGGTGGTAGGGAGCAGCCCTTTCGAGGAACATCACCGATGCACGCGCCACAGTTCAGCCCGGAGCCCGGCCAGGAGACGATTGCCGCCATGGGCCTTTGCTGTTCTACGCGCTAAACTTGCCAGCGGTCGAATACAGTGGCGCTTGCGGTATCGACCTGGGGGCGCGTCGAAGTGGACATCACCAAAGCACAAGTCAGCGGAATCTCCCTCGAGATCGAGGTGCAAGGCATACCGGCTCTCCACGTCTTCCTGACGCAAGACGGCCACGTCCAGCGCAGGGGCTCGGGGCGTTTGGGCGACGCGCAGGCCGACCTCTTCATCGGGCATGTGAAGGAACCCTTGTTCGCCAACGTCCTGGCGGCGATGCAAGACAACATCCTGGCCTATGTCGGCCGGCGACTTGACGCGCCACAGCCGGTGGGACTGCCGTGCAACCTCGAACTGACATTCAAGGTCGGCGACAGCGCGCACAGCCTGGAGTTGGGCTACGGGCAAGCATCCGGTCTTCCGCCTGAAGTCCGCGCGCTGGTCGAGGCGATGGTCGAAACCACGCAGCCCTGGTACGAGGGGCAGCGCCGCAACGTCAATCAGGGCAAGAAGAAGCGCTGGTTCTGGCCATTCGGCTGACGGGCGGCTTGGCCCCCGATCGCCATCGATGGTGGCACGGTAGCGCGAACCGCTGGTGGGTGGTAGGGAGCAGCCTTCGAGGAACAGCACCGATGCACGCGCCACCGTTCAGCCCGCAGCCCGCCCAGGAAACGATCGCCGCGCTGGCTACCGCTCCCGGCAGTGCTGGCGTCGCCATCGTGCGCATTTCCGGACCGCTGGCGCCGCACATCGCCTGCACCCTGAGCGGGCGCCCGCTTGCCGATCTCCGCCACGGCCAGCTGAAATTCGGTGCGCTCCGGGATCCGCAAGGGCGGTTGCTCGACCGCGGTTATGTGACGGTCCTGAACCCGCCGCACACCTTCACCGGCGAGGCGGTGGCCGAACTGCAGGTGCACGGCTCGCCCGCGGTCGTCGCACGGCTGTTGGCGGTGGTGGTGCAACTGGGCGCGCGGCCTGCGCTTCCCGGCGAGTTCACCCTGCGGGCGTATCAGCACGGTCGGCTGGATCTGCTCCAAGCCGAGGCGTTGGCGGATCTGGTGTCGGCGCGCAGTGAAGCGGCCCGGCTGGCGGCGCTGGACCACCTGGATGGCGCCCTGAGTCGCGCGCTGCTCGACCTGCGCCAACCGATCGTGCAAGCCCTGGCCGAAGTCGAGGCGCGCCTGGACTTCGCCACCGAAGCGGACGTCGGCGTGCTGGATCGCCAGGCGTGGGCCCAGGTTCTGCATGACCTGCACACGCGGGTGGCGGCGCTGCTGGGCACGGCGCGGGCGGGAAGGTTGCGGCTGCACGGCGCGCGGGTGGTGCTGTACGGCGCGCCCAATGCGGGCAAGTCCACGCTATTGAACGCGCTTTGCGGGGCGGATCGGGCGTTGGTCGACGCGCGGCCGGGCACGACGCGCGACACCATCGAAGTGACGACCGCGCCCGAGGGAGTGCAGGTCACTTGGATCGATACGGCGGGCGTGCGCGACGCCACCGATCCGGTCGAGCAGCAAGGCACCGCGCGCGCCCAAGCCGAGGCCGAGCATGCCGATCTGGTGCTGTGGATCCAGGACGGCAGCCAGCCGGTGGACGATGCGAGGCCGCCGCGACAACCGCTGGTGCTGCGCGTGCGCACCAAAGCGGATCTGCCTACCTACCTGGCAGAGCAGGGAACGTTGGCGGTGTCGGTGCACGCGAACCTGGGCGTGACGGAGTTGCTGACCGCGGTGGTGGCAGCGCTGCGCGACCTGGGCGAACTGCCGCGCGGTGAACAGGTGGCGATCACCCGGGAACGCCATGCCGAAGGGCTGCGCCAGGCGCTGCAAGCCCTGGAGCGGGCCCAGCTTGCGCTGGGGGACGACGAGCCCTTGGAGCTGGCGGCGGCGGATCTGCGCGAGGCGACGCAAGCCTTGGACGAGTTGATCGGCACGGTGACGCCCGACGACGTGCTGGGCGCGGTGTTCTCGCGGTTCTGTATCGGCAAGTGAGGGCTGAAGCTTGAATTGACCGCGGTGGCTTCGCAAGGCAGCATGGCCACCGGGACGCGGCGGCCAGGTGCCCAAGCGGCCCTCAATCCTTCAGGAAGGCGGTCCTCGTGCGCAGAGTTCTCTGTTGTTTCGTGTGGTTGATCTCAGCATGCGCGTCGCCAGCGACCCCACCGGCGGCTTCACAGGCTGGCGCCCTGCAAGCCGACGCGGCCGACGGTCAATCCGCTGCCGCCGGTGATGTCAGCGCCAGCGACTTGCCCATCGCCGCAACTGCTGCGGAGTATGTCGCCACCGCCGCGGATTTCGACTGCATCAAGAACGGCACCAAGGTCGGGCACATCTACGTCGACAACAAGCTCGGCCACCTGGCTGAAGCGGTCGAGGCGGCCAAGTCCGGCACGCCCGGGGTCCACTACCCGCTGGGCACCGTGATCCGCCTGTTCCCTCTGGAAGCGATGGTCAAGCGCGGCGGTTCGGCGTTTGCGGCGACGCGCGGCTGGGAGATGTTCAAGCTCAAATTGGCCAACGGCAAGGCGGACATCGCTGAGCGCGGCGGCGTCGAGCTGAAGAACGCGGCCGGCGCATGCTTTGGCTGTCACAGCGCCGCGCAGGACTTCGACCTGGTGTGCGGCACCACCCACGGCTGTGCGCCCCTGGGCGTGTCCGAGGACACCATCGGCGTGCTGCAGGACGCCGACCCGTCGTGCCCCTGAGCGAAAGACCAGGCGCTATCCTGCCTTGTCCGCCTGACCGCGCATCCGGATGAGGCCCTCTTGCATCGCGCTGGCCACCAGCCGGCCGCTGCGGTCGAAGAACCGCCCGCGCACCAGGCCGCGCGCGCCGCTCGCCGAGGGACTGTCGATCGCGTACAGCAGCCACTCGTCGAGGCGCAGCGGCCGGTGGAACCACATCGAGTGGTCCAGGCTGGCGATCTGCAGGCCCGGGGTCAGCCACGAAATACCATGTGGATCCAGGCTAGTGCCCAACAGCGAGAAATCCGACGCGTAGGCGAGCAGGTAGCGGTGCAGCGCGTCGTCGTCGGGCAGGCGGTCGATGGCGCGCAGCCAGATGTGCCGCACCGGCTCAGCCTTGCGCGGCGCCAGCGGATTGCGCGGCACCACCGGCCGCAGTTCGATGGGCCGCAGCGCCGTCGCCACCGCCCGCATCGCCTCGGGCACGCGCTCGCCCTGGCGCAGCGCGAGGTCGCGTTCGGACGGCAGGTCGTCGGGCCCCGGCACGTCTGGCATCGTGTCGGCGTGCTCGAAGCCGTCCTCGATCACCTGGAAACTTGCGGAAAGGCTGAAGATGGGCGTGCCTTCCTGGATCGCCACGACGCGGCGGGTGGTGAAGCTGTGGCCGTCGCGGATGCGATCGACCTGGTAGACGATCGGGCGGCGCAGGTCGCCGGCGCGCAGGAAGTAGGCATGCAGCGAATGCACGGGCCGCTCGGCGGGCACCGTCTGCGCGGCGGCGGACAGCGCCTGCCCCAGCACTTGACCGCCGAAGATGGCGCCCCAACCCAGATCCTGGCTCAGGCCGCGGAACAGGTCGCGGTCGAGGCGTTCGAGGCCGAGCAGGTCGATGAGGTCGCG
>CAYHHL010000148.1:0-15087 GCA_964356325.1 uncultured Enterobacteriaceae bacterium
GGTTTGGGAGGGTGACGGGCTTGGCAGAGCCCGGCTGGGCCGGAGCCGGAGCCGTGGCCGTTTTCGAGGGCTGAGAAGCGGATAGCTTCGATTCCTCGAAAACGGGCGGGTCATAGAGCGACAACGGAGCGTCAGACCCGCCCTGAGCCGGACCCGAACCCGTACCCGTACCCGAACCCGAACCCGAACCCGTGCCCGGAGCCGGAGCCGTGGCCGTGGCCGGAGCCGGAGCCGCCAAAACCAAGCTAACCAGCCAAAAGACTGCGGATCGCATCGGGTGTCTCGTACAGCAGGTTGCCCTGCGCATCGGTCGTGACCAGCGTGGTATGTCCGCGCGCCGACCTTCGGCCCTGGGTCAAGTTGAACACTTCGTAGCCGAGGTGGATGCGGTGGTCGAGATCGATGCACCACGTACTGACGCGAAACCTCTCGCCATAGCGCAATGGAAACGTGTGCCTCAAGCGCGTGTCGGCGACCAGCATGCCGAAACCCATCTCGACCACGACGGCCCAGTCCAAGCCGCGACTGCGCAACAACGCCGTCCGGCCGATTTCCAGGTACTTCATGTAGTGGCCGTGCCAGACGATGTGCAGGCCGTCCACGTCGTGAAAGGGCACTTCCAGCTCGACCGAAACCGCGTGGGCGGGAGGTTTCATGCGACGTCCACCTCGCCGAAGTCCAGACCGTCCGCCTGCAACAGCGCCAAGACCGCGGCGATGTCCAGGTCCATGCGCCGGTCCTCGCGCACCATCGGCACCGCTTTGCGCACCGAGGCGTGCAGCGCTTTGGCACGGCCATGGCAACCAAGTCCATCGCGCAGGTCCACCGCCTGACACGCCGCCAAGGTCAGGATCGCCGCCGCGGTCTCGGTCAAGTCCAGGATCTGCAAGCAGTCCCGCGCCGCAATCGTCGCCATCGGCACCTTGTCCTGGTTGTGCGCCTCGGTACTGCGCGAGAACACGCTCGCCGGCATGGTCAGCTTGCAAGCCTCCGCCGCCAGCGCCGAAGCCGCGATCGACATCGCCTTGAAGCCGTGGTGCAGCCCTCGCTCCGGCCCGGTCAGGCTCACGAGGTTGACGGGCATGTCGCCGTTCGTCGCCGGATCGCACAGTTGCACCAGTTGCCTGTCCAACAAGTCCGCGAGGTTGGCCACCGCGGTCTTCAGCCCGTCCATCGCAAAGCCGATGTGGCCGCCGTAGAAATTGCCGCCGTGCAAGATGACGCCCGCGTCGGCGTCGATGATCGGGTTGTCGTTCACGCTGTTGATTTCCGTCTCGATCCACGCGCGCAGCCACGGCAGGCAGTCGACCAGCACGCCGACGATGTGCGGCGCGCAGCGAATCGAGTAGCGGTCCTGCAAACGCGCAGGCGGCGGCCCGGGCTGCGCGGGATCGTACTCGAGGTCGGTGCGGATCCAGCGCGCCACCGCGGCTTGACCGGGAAACGGCTTCAGTTCGAACAGCCTCGCGTCGAAGTGCGCGGGATTGCCCCGCATCACGTCGCTCGCCGTCGCCGTCAGGGCCGCCACCCAGCGCGTCAGCCGCCGAGCGCGGTCGTACGCCAGGCAGGCCAGGGCGGTCATGATGCTGGTGCCGTTCATCAGCGACAGGCTCTCTTTGGCCAGCAACGTCAGTGGCGGCAAACCCGCAGCGTGCAGTGCGTCTTGGGCCCGCACGACCTGACCTCGAACCAGGGCCTCGCGCTCGCCGACCAGCAGCGCCGCCACGTAGGACAGGGGCGTCAGGTCGCCGCTCGCACCCACTGAACCGATCGCAGGAATCCTGGGCAGGATTCGCTGGTTGAGCAGAGCGCACAGCCTTTCGACGACCTCCACGCGCACACCGCAATGGCCGCGGGTCAAGGACGCCAGGCGCACGGCGACGACCGCGGCCGCTTGCATCTCGCTCAGCGCGTCGCCGGTACCGCAACCGTGAAAGCGCAGGATGTTCAAGGGTAATTGCGCCGCCAATTCAGCCGGGATGCGCGTGGTGACCGAATCGCCGACGCCCGTGGTCACCCCGTAGATGTGCGAATCCTCGGCCAGGCGAGCGGCCAGGAAGTCGGCGGCGGCGGCAATGCGGCGTCGGCACTCGGGATCGTCGTCCAGAGCGACGTGGGCCTGGCCGCGCGCCAGGGCCAGCACGCCCTCGATCGTCAGCGGTTGGCAGCCCAGCGCAATCTGGGGCAGCGCGGGTACAGCGGCAAGGGGCACTGTCGATGTCGTTGCTGAGGGCGATGTCGTTGCTGAGCTCAATGCCGGCTCCAGAAGTCAAAGAAGTTGAACCAGTTGTCCGGTGCCAGGCGGCTGTAGTGTTCCAGGCGGGCAGCATAGCGCTGGATGTAGCCCCGCAGCGCGGTCTCGCGGTCCTTGCGCGGCAGGTCGATACTCTCGGCGAACGGTTCACAATGCAATTCATAGCGGTCGGGCGTGCGGTACAGGCCGAACACGAGATAGACCGGGCAGTGCAGCATGCCGGCCAGCAGCAGGGGCCCGGTCGGGAACGCCGCCTTCTCGCCGAAGAAATCGACCTCGACGAAGCGATCGTTCACCCCGACGCGATCCCCGGCAATCGCCAGCATGTCGCCGGCTTCGATGCACTCGCGGATGGCGAACACCGAGCCCACGCTGCCCGGCTCGACATGGACAACGCGGGCGTCTGCAGTCGGATTCAGCTGTTTCATCACCGCGTTGATCATCGCCGCGTTCTTGAAGTAGCCGACGATGCCAATGCGCATCCGCCGCCCCTTGTCGTCGATGCTCATCGCCGCGGTCGAGCCCAGGTGCGCCGACAGCAGGATCGCCCCGCGCTGCCCGGCGTGCAAACTCGCGAGGTACTCGTGGCCGGTGTGGGTGACCTGGAACAGTTCGCCGCGCCCCTGGACCAGAAAGCAGCGGTCGACCATCGTCTCGGCAAAACGCAGCACGTGGCGGTACATCTCAGCCCAGGTCGGCTCGCGCCCCAGGATGCGCCGCCACCACGCCGAGGAAGCCCGCCGCACCGAGGGCTGCAGCACGTACCACGCCGCCACGAAACGCACGACGAAACGCGCAGGTGTACGCCCCGCCACCGTCGCCAGCCAGACCATGAAGCGGATGCCGAGCACGCTGCCCTTCTCGGCGGCATGCATCCACCCGGCGTTCGGGGTTTGCGCAGTGGTGACAGCGTGTTCACTCAAGGTATTACCTCGAGTTCGAGACGGCGGCCGAAGCGGGTGCGGCTTGCGATGGCGCGCAGGATGCCTTCGACCACCAGGCGGGTGTGCAGCCAACTGATGCGGACGTTGTCGCCGAACAAGCGGAAGTGCGAGACACCACCTTCGTCGGCAGTGAGATAACGCACGGAAAGCGGCAGGTTCAAGACCGGCGTGCCCAGCCACACCAGCCGCACCGCGATCTCGATGTCGAAGTCCATGCGACTGGTGTGCGCCTTGGCCGCCAACGCCGCGCGCAAGGGGTAGACACGAAAGCCGATCATCGCGTCCTGGATCGCCAGCCCGAACGTTTCCAGGTGTACGAAAAAGTTGGTGATTTCGCGCGCCGCCCGCCGACCGCGCGGCGTGCCCACGGCAAACACCGGGCTGGCCAGGATCAAGGCTTGCGGATGCTGACGCGCCGCCGCCAGGAACTCCGGGATGCGCTCGAGGTCGTGCTGACCGTCGGCGTCCACCTGCAGCGCGTGCGTGTAACCAAGCTCAACGGCAAAGGAAAACCCCGTCTTGACCGCCGCGCCCTTGCCACCGTTTTCGGGCCGATGGCGCACGTGGGCCAACCCTTCGCGACCCAGCGCCGCGACCACCTCGCGCGCTTGCGGACCGCCGCCGTCGTCGATCACCACCACCTCGGCGAGATGCCGGCGCGCCCGCAGCACCACGTCGCGGACCGTGCGCGGATTGTCGTAGGTCGGCACCAGGATGCACGGCCGGAACTCGCCGTTACGTTGCAGGTCTTGCCGCTGGAGTGCTTCGGCCATCGCTCACCCCGCCTGCCGAGTGGCAGCGGTCTCGTAGCTCAACCGCCCGGAAGCGCAGGGTTCTTCCCCGCGGGTCAGGGTGAAGTCGACGTGGCGCTTGGCATCGTGAAACGTCAGACCCAGGTTCAATACGTCGTTCGGGTGCAGCGTGCGGCGAAACTTCAGTCGGGTGATGCGCTGTAGCCGGGTCCAGTCCGGCCGCAGCTCGGTCACCCGCGGCAGCACGATGGCGTACAGCTCGGCGATGCCCGGCAGGATCGGCAGCATCGGGAAATGGCCCTGGAAGTAGTAGAGGTTTTCCGGAATCCGCAGTGTAAACAGGTGCTCCCCGGTCGGATCCGTTTGGTGGGCCAGCAACTCCAGTTCGCGCGGCGCTTCCGGGTCCAGCTCGGTCTTGCCGAACAGCTGCAGCAACTTCGCACGCGTCAGCTTGCCTGAGTCCTCGCGCGGCAGGGCCGGGCACAGCACGATGCGGCGGGGCAGCGCGCTCGGTTCGAACCAGTCGAGCAACGCCAGACGCAGCCGCGCCACCGTCCAATCAGGCGCCACCACCGCCGCGAGCACATCCATCGAGCGCGCCGCCTGGGCCGACGGCACCGCGACCACGCCCGCGTCGAGCACGCCGGGAAGCGTCAGCAACCGCGCTTGCAACTGTGCGAGGTCCAGGCGCATTCCGCCGCTCTTGACCACGCCGTCGACCCGCCCCAGGTGTTCGAAACGCGCCGGGCCCTGCAGGCGGATGCGATCCTGGGTACGCAACGGCCGGGCGACCAGCGGATCCAGATGCGCTGAATCGACCAGCAGGTGCCCGGTCGCGTCCGCCGTCACCGTTACGCCGTCCAGCGGCTGCCACAGGTCGGTCACGCCGCGCTGCCGCCACGCGATGCCGCCCGTTTCCGAAGAGCCAAACAGTTCCGTGATGTCCAGACCTTGGCGCTCGCGGATCGCCATTGCCGTGGTCGCGGGCAAGGGCGCCGTCGAACAGAACAGCCGCGTCACGCCGGCCAGACTGCCCGGTGGCAGCACGGCGAAACTGGCCAGGTGTGCCGGCACGCTGACCAGGAGATTCGCTTGGTATTGGCGGATGTGGCCAGCCACCGTCTCGGCGTGCAGCGGCGTGTCGCGCGAAAAGGCCGCGCCACTGTGCAGGGGCAGCAGCACGGTGAACAAAAGGCCGTAGATGTGGTGTGGCGGCACCGTGGCGACCAGACGCCCGCCCGGTTCGATGCCAAACGTCGTGCGCAAGGTCTCAACTTCACTCATGAGTTGCAGCGCCGTCTTGCGGCAGGGCGTCGGCGCGCCGGTGCTGCCCGAAGTGAAGACGGTGGCCAGGGTGCGATCGTCGGGCGGATCCGGCCACGCGCGGTCAGGCGGCGCGGCAGGGACATCGCCTGGCCACACGCGCAGGTCGCGACCGCGCAAGGCATCGGTATCGTGCAAGAGTTCGAGCACTTCGGGGCGATCGTGCACTTGCGCCACGGTCTCCGGCCGCCCGTTGGGTGGCAGGGCCACCGCATGGCCGCGTTGCCAGCAGGCCAGCAGCGCTACGGCAAAACGATAGCGATCCGCGCAGATGACCGCGATGTGACTGTCCGGCGCGGGCGGCGGCAGGTGGACAGCCAGGCGCGCGACGTCGACGCGAAACTGCGCGGCGGTGCGATCGCCTGCCAGTCCGAACGCCACGAGATCGTTCGGTTGGTGCCGCGCGAGCCAAGCCACCGCCGACGTCATGACGTGACCTGGCTGGCTTGCCGGTGCCGGCCGAAACGCGCGATTCGTACGAGGTATTCTGCCGCGAACAGCAGGCCGACCAGGCCGTAGGCGAGCAGGCCGGTGTACAGCGCCCACCACGAGAACGACGCGAACAGCGCGAGGCCGGCGGCGACCGTGGCGTTGGTGGCGAAGAAGACGCACCAGATGACGGTGAACTGGCGGCAATGGCGGACTTCGGCACGGCTGAGGTCGGGGTGGACCATGCGGGCGTAGCGCTCGACCATCGGCAGGCTGGCAAGCGACCGATAGAACGCCAGCAGAAGCACGATGTTGACCAGACTGGGCAAGGCCATCATGAACAAGGAGTTGTCGAGCAGCACCGCCAGACCGATCAGGACCAGCACCACGGCCGGAGCCTGCAGGACCGCCAGGCGCGACTCGGCCGGGGCCAGGTACAGCCGGCGGGCAAACGTCGGCAGCAGGATCGCCAGCGCACACAAACCGACGTCACGCGGCGAGAAGTGCTGCAGTCCGTACCAGATGGCCAACGGATAGGCCGCGACCAGCAGCACGTTCAGACCGGTGAGCACCAGGCTGGACCACGAACTTGAACCGACGTCAGGGCGCGGCAAGGTAAGGCTCCACCAGATCGACGACATCCTTGATCGTGCGCACCTTGCGGAGGGATTCCTCGTCGACGCGGCGCCCGGTCATTTCCTGCAGCCGCACCACCATGTCGATGGCGTCGATGCTGTCGAGGTCCAGGTCGTTCACCAAGTGCGAGTCCAAAGTGATGGTCGCGGCGTCGAGCTCGAACATCTCGGCCAGAAGGCTGCGGATACGGAGGAAGATTTCGTCGCGGGTCATGATGCGGTCCCTGCCTTGGCGCGGTTCGCGGCGATGAAGGCACTCAGCGTGCGCACGGACCGGAAGATCTCGCGGTTCTTTTCGTCGTCGGCCTCGATGCGCACGCCGTATTTCTTGTGCATGGCCATGGACAGCTCCAGGGCGTCGATCGAGTCCAGACCCAGGCCGGTGCCGAACAGCGGGTCGTCGGTCACGATGTCGGCCGCCGTCACGTCTTCAAGCATCAACGCGTCGACGATCAGTTCCTTCAGTTCGGTTTCCAAATCAGCCACGTGCGTCCCTCCGGTCAGCCTATTTCGCGTTCACTCGGCCTGCGCCGCGCGGCTCGGTCGCCAAGAAGCCGGCAGGTCACCGGCCAGGCAGCGTTGGTACAGGGCCTGCACGTCCGCCGCCATCGCCTTGGTGTCGCCGTGCCAGAGCGCGGCATCGAGCGTGGGCAGTTGGATCATCGTGAATTTCGCGGATTTGTCAGGGGTCCGGTACCACGGCGCACGCTTGGACAGCATCGGTGGGTCGCAGTTCAGCAGCACAGGAATGACCGGCACGCCGGCGCGCGAGGCTATCTCAAATGCCCCCCGTTTGAAAGGCTGCAGGCCGCCCACCGGCGATCGCGTGCCTTCCGGGAAGATGAGCACCGGCAAGCCCGCGTGCAACCGATCGACTGCTTCGAGGATGACACTGGCGCCAGAACTCGCGTCGCCACCGCCGCCGTTGATGTGCCAGCAGTGCCGGAGCAAGGGCCCGGTCAGCACGCTGCGGAACAGCACGCCCTTGACGACGCAGGTGATGCGCCCGAGCGTGGCCATCAGCGCGGTGACGTCAATCAGCGTGGGGTGGTTGGCAATGACGACGCATGGTCCGGCGGGCAGGTGCAGTGGCACGGTGCGCGGGTCCAAGTCGACGAATCCGGCGATGCGCATGTAATCGTGGAAGAATAAGAAGCCGCGCTGGACGGTGGCCTGGCTGCGCAACGCCCGTTGGGCCCGGTCGCCGCCGTGGCGCCACGCCTGCCAGGGCAGGATGACCCAGGACAGCAGCAGGGCGCCGAAGTAGAAGCCGGCGAAGGCAAGCGCGGTCAGGACGACGCGCAGGATCAGGTGGGGGAGGCGGAAGAACATGGCGCCTTGTAGCCGAAGGCCTCAGGGCCGTAAAGGAGCTCCCCTACCACCACCACCGCCGCAAACCCCTCCAGTCCCGCCAACTCCACCAGCTGCCAAGGCCCCTGAGGAATCAGCGGGTTACGCACCTCGCCCAGCCGCAGGTCCAACACGTCGAAGCTCTGCAGCCCCGCGGTCAGGCCCAGGCCCCACGCCTTGATCAGCGCCTCCTTGCCCGCCCACTGCCGGTAGAACCAGGTCAACTGCTCCGCCTCGCCAACCTGCTGGAACGCAGCCAGCTCCCGCGGCGAAAACGCATACGTCGCCAGGGCTTGCAGTGTGCGCCGCGGCCGGATCCGCTCCAGGTCGACGCCCACGGCGCGGTCCTCGGCCACGACCAACAGCAGGTGCTCGCCACTGTGCGACACGTTGAAATGCAATGGTAATGCCGGCGCAACCGGCGAGTCGCGCAGCGCCGGCTTGCCCCACTGCCCCAGCTCAAACTGCACCTCACGGGGCGGCAGCCCCAGCCGCTGGCCCAGCACCGCGCGCACGATCGCCTTGGACAGCACGTGACACCGCCGCGACGCCGGGCGCACGAAGCGGTCCCCAGTCGCCCGTTCCTCGTCGCTCAGCAGGCCGCGCGCCCCGAGCAACACCTGGGGATCCTGGCGCAAATCCAGCTGCCAGATCTGCACCCCAGCGGGCAGCGTCCCGAGCTTGGGCCCGATCGGCGCCAGGCGTTGCAGCAGGAGTTCAGCGGTTGGCATGGCCATGGCTCACGGTGTCAGCAGTTGATCCAGTGTCACCGAAGTCAGTCCGCGTGCGTCCAATTCCGCCAATAGTCTGGGCAACAACGTGTACACCGCGGGCTGGCTGTCGGCCTTGGTCTTCACGCCGTCGTGCAGCACCAGGATCGCGCCCGGTCGCAGTCCTGCGGTCAGCCGCGCCAGACCGGCGTCGACATCGGCCCAAGCTACGCCGTCGCGCGCTGTTGCACTCCACACCACCATGTCCAGACCCGCGCGCGCCGCCGCCGCCGCCACCGGTGGCGTCACCAGACCCACGGGCGGCCGAAACCAGCGCGGCCGCAGTCCGGTCACCTTCTGCACCAGGTCGCTCGCGCGGTTCAGTTCCGCGGTCAGCCGGGCCACGGGCAGCGCCGGCGTCATGTAAGCATGGTGATACGAATGGTTGCCGAGCAGGTGACCCTGGCGCACGACTTCGGCCAGCAGGTCCGGATGCTGCTCGGCGTGGCGACCGATGACGAAGAACGTCGCGCGGTGCGGGGTGCCGGCCAGCAGGTGCAGAACGTGTGGCGTGTGTTGCGGGTGCGGACCGTCGTCGAAGGTGAGCGCCACCCACGGCCGGTCGGTGCGCATCGCCAGGATCGGCCGTGCGAACACCCCGGAAGCCGGCCAGCGCACGCCCACCGCGATGACCGCGACCAGCGCGAGCAGCAGCGCCCACGCCACCGCGTCCGGCAGCACCAGCCCAGTCGCGCGCGCCACTGCCAGCGCCAGGGCCAGCGCGCAGGTGCTCAGCAGCAGTGGCGTGCCCCATGGCGAGGCGCGTTCTGGACTGGCTGGCGGCATGGACGGTGGCATGCGCGGCAGGCTACGTGGCCGCGCCGGGTGCGACAAGTGTCCGCGTCAGTGGCACCGGGCGGTCGAGTCGTGTATCACCTCGCGGCGGCAGACCGCGGGACCAGGCATGCGCACTTTCACGATGACGCGGATCCAACCAGCCGGCCGGAGGTGGCTCGGCCTGCTCGCCGTGGTCGCCGGCACGGTGCTGACCGACAGCGCTGCTCGGGCGCAAGGCTTGCGCATTCGCCTGGATCTGGCCGCCGCCATGGCGATTCCGACCATCGGCTTCGATCGCCACGGCGACAGCTACTTGCACATCGATTGCGAGCAGGAACTGGCGCTGTTCGGGCCCCTCACCGTCGGCGTGCGCGGTTCGCCGCTGTTCGTGTACCGGCAAGCGGGCGGGGCGACCTTGCGCGGCTTGAGTTTCGGCCTCGTCAACCGGGTGTACCAGCGCAGCGCCGGCCATTCGGGCGTGTTCGCCGGCCTCGGGGTCTCGACGCTGTGGAGCCAGAACGCCTTCAAAGGCAATGCGTCCCGGCTGAACTTGGTGTCGCAGCTTTCGGTGGGCTACCAGGCGCACGCCGCGCCGTGGCACGTGGCGCTGCTGCTCGAGCACATCTCCAACGCGAATACGGCTGAGCCGAACCATGGCGTGAACGGACTGGCGTTGGCGTTGGGGGTGTCGATCTGATCGGGGCTGACCGCCGGTCTCGCGAACTGCTCGGCCCTCGCGCTCCACGTAGAGGTTCGACATCCAAGTCACCGTGTCTTAGCCCGATTGGCTTGACTTGGTGCTCGCAACGGCTTAGCTTCAGCTCGGCGGCGCGGGGCCTGCAATGTCCGCATCGCCACGTGCCGCCGCCGATGCGCCGTTTCCAACCCGGCGCCCCCGAAGTCCAAGCTCCGGCCCAGTGTCCGCAACGCCACCTTTGTAGGAGTACCACCGATGCGACGCCTTCTTCTGTCCGTGCTCTGCATGCTCGCCGCTAGTGTCCTGACCACCGTTCAATCAGCCCGCGCCGACGAGCCTGCCGTCCGCGGGCTCCTGTTCGGCGTTTCCCCCGGCCTCATGTTCCAGGGTGCATACGTGGGCTGGGACGCCGCCGAAAGGTTGACGATCGTCGGCGGACTCGACTTCGCGCGGGTCTCAGGCTCGTTCGCGGACTCCGGCAGCAGCAAGGGTTCAGAAACGATCTCCCTTGGCGTCTACGTGCCGCGCCTGGGTGCCCGCTACGACCTGACGCGTCGCAACGTAGGTCGCGTCAACGCCTTCGGGACGGGCAGTTTGTTCACGGCATTCCCGACCTTCGATTCGTCTGCGGATGCCAAGGCCGTCGCTGAATTCAAGAAGACGATGGCCGCGTCCTCGCTATACGGGCTGACGCTCGGGTTGGGCGCGGAATACACCGTAGCGGGCGGATTCAGCATCAGCGCGGAGTACGGCCTGCGGTTTCTGTTCGCTTCGACCCTTTCCTCGCAAACGCATACTTCGACCGACTTCGACCCGGTCACCGGCAAGGAGACGACGACGACGACGACCGACACGCTGGACCTGTCCGCAGGATTGCAGCACACCTACACAACGGTCTCACTGAACTTTCGCTTCTAGTCTAGTAGGTTAGGGATCACAGTGGTGGTCGCCGTCGCGGACGTCTACTTTACGGTCCACGACCTTGGCGAGACGAAGCTTTCGGGCACCGGATACGGAATCATCGAGACCGTGGTGACTCTGCCGCAGTTCGCAGGGGCTGCTGTGATCAACTACCAACTCTAGGGTGGCAATGGCGCGGGAGCTGCATTGCTCTTTGCGCCTGTGACCGCGTGGACCGGCTGGATGGCCCGGCATGGCATTCGTTGCATCGCGGCACCCGGCGCACCCAGGGCCGCCAAATCCGAGAGAATGCCTCAGGTGACTCGGATGGCGGCGTTTCGGCCACGCTCGGGAGCTACCTCGGCTGGCGCCTCTGACAAGAACCGCGGCGATCCCGGCCTGTTCTTATCGAACCACTCGTGATCACATCGTTCTGCCCACAAGCCTAGGATTCGATCCACGCAGCGAATGTCGCCGCCACCGTTGACATGCGAGATTCTTTCGTGGCAGCGTCGCTGTCGGTGCCACGCTGGGCGGTGGGCAAGCGCATTTCGGGTGCCTGGCAATGGAGGCCGAAAGGAGCAAGAATGGCGCGCTTTCATTTGGGATTTGCCGGCATACTCCTCTTGTCATCCTGCGCCACCACACCGACGGCGCCAGCGGTGCCCAGCGTGCCGGCGCACGACTACTTCGCGAAACGCATCGAAAAACTGTGTCATTTGGATGCAACCTGCGGCACGCCAAGATTTTCGACCGAAAAGGCGTGCGCAAAGGCCGCCCAGCTCGAAATGGATGGCGGCCATGATTCGACCAAGCTCCTCGCCCGAGTCAAGGCCGGCACCGTTGTTTACCACGGCGACAAGGCCGCAGTCTGCATCGCAGCGCTGACCTGCGGCAACTTCCTAACTGAAACAGCGCCCGCGGCCTGCACCGGTGTCACGGTTGGAACACTGGCCACTGGCAAAGCCTGTAGCGCTGGAGCGGAATGCGCATCGGAGAATTGCGACGGCAGCGCCGAATGCCCCGGTACTTGCGGCGCCGCACCCAAGCCGATCGCCGTTGGCGCAGAATGTGAAGCAGGCGGTGAGTGCGATGGCCTTTGCGTGGCTGGCAAGTGTACGGCGTACGGCTCAGGGAAGAATGGCCAGGCCTGCCGGGACGGCACTTGTGCGCCTGACATGTACTGTGAACATGACGAACTGGTTAACGAAGGCGTGTGCGCAGCTCGCGCAATCGTCGGTCAGGCGTGCAAGGACGGGACTTGCGCCGAGAATCTATTCTGCAAAGGCCTTGGTCCTGCCAAGACGGGGGTTTGCGCGAGCGCAGGCAGCAAGGTTGGCGATGCCTGCGACACCGGCGAAGCCCAAGCAAACCAATGTACGTACGGTCTGTACTGCCTCCCTGGCCCTTCTTCTGGCGCGACCCAAGGCAATTGCATGGCCCGCATCCAGCCTGGGGCCGAGTGCAAGAGCACCGGCCTGTCGCCGTGCCTGTACGAGGACATGGGCTGTCACGGCCCCCAAGGCAATGTCACCTGTCGGCCCCGACCTGCTAAGGGTGAGGCTTGCACGCTTCCCGAAGACGATGCCAGCGGGTCGTTTGAGTACGACTGCGGCGGCGGTGAATTGGTCTGCGATCCGGTGGCCAAGGCCTGCAGCTATGGGCCCGCCGCCGGGCAACCGTGCGACCACTTCACATGCGCACCTGAGGCGTACTGCAAGTCGAAAGCGACGGCCAGCGACAAGGACATGTGCGTCGCCAAACTCACGGCGGGACAGGATTGTGACGGCTTCGCCACGTGTGCCGAAGGGTTGAACTGCGACACGTTTGGGACGCAGAAGTGCGTGGCGAAAGCGTGTAAGCCGTGACGCTGTCAGCGGCCACCCGAAAGCTCGTTATCGGCCTTCTCGGCGTCCATGTGCGCGGGGATGTACAAGGCTCTGGTAGCCTTTTCGCGACCCGATCCGGCAAGCACCGAGTTGCGTTTTCAACTGCAGGCGTTCAAAGAGGATTGTGGCATTTCCTGGTGCGCGGGCTGGCCAAGGTCAGGGATAGACCGTGCGAAGCGACAGACCGACACGTGGACAAAGACGATCCAGATTACTGCCTGTAGGAGGCTATCTTGAAAGCGGCCGCACGGCGTCTCATGTCCAATCGAAGAGTCCTGCATCGGCAACTGGCGCGCTTGGCTGTCTGCGCTCTCTTGTCGGCGGGCGCCACGGCCGCGCTGCCGCAAGCCGCCGCTATGTCGCCGGACGAAGCGCCAGCATTGGCCGAGCCAGGGCCGCCCACGTTGCCCGGTCCGCCTCTGCCGGCTCCGCCCCCTGCAGCCTCACCGGTGCCGTCCCTGCCCGCGCCCCATTCCGGCGAAATCGGACTGTTATTTGGCGTCTCGCGCCAGCGCAGCGACGGTATTTCGGGCGTCCATGCCCTCGTGGTTGGCGACGCCAAGACCGATGTCAATCTGGACCAGGCGCCGGCGTCCCGCGAGTACGACTTGGGTCTGGATCTCTGGGTCCGCGCCGCACAAATCGGAAGGCTGGAGTGGCGGATCGGCGGCGATCTTGCCCTGGCCGTAGGTACGTTCTTTGCTGTGCGCTTCGACCTTGGCACGGAAGGGTCGCTGGTCTTGGGGCCGGTGCGGGTGGGGGCCGGGGTGCGCGGTGGCGTTGTCGGATTCGGCAGCACACTCGGTCGCACATCCAGTTCCGTTGCGGCGCCAGATGGCCAACAGTACGACTACGGCGCCGACATCAAGTTGTCCGGCCATTCGTTGGGATGGGCGCCGTTCGTGCGTGCTTCCGTGGACATCACTGAGCGAAGTGCGATTGGGATACGAGCTGGCTGGCGGTTCTTCCAGACCGCAGCGCATTTCTCCCTGGAGATCACCGAGGACACAGCGAATGGCAGCCATAGCTCTGACCTTCCGACCAACTGGCAAGGTCGCGGACCCACGCCGATCTTCATGGACGGACCGTTCGTGGACGTCAGCTGGTTTGCGTTCTGACGAGGTCGGCACCGCGCCGTCCGTGATCGCCGCCTGGAGCGTGATGGTCACGGACAAGAAGCCGAGCCGCTGAGCCAGCTACCACTTCCCGCCCGTCATAGGCCCCAGGAAATCATACGGATAACCCAGCTCGAACGCGCTCGCCTCGTCCAGCCGCTTCATCTGCTCGACGCTCAGCAGCAGGTCCGCCGCCTTCAGGTTGTCGTCCAACTGCTCCAGCGTGCGCGCGCCGAAGATCACGCTCGTCACCCCCGGCTTCTGGTTCAGCCAAGCCAGCGCCACCGCGGTCAGGTTCGCGCCCGTTTCGGCTGACACCCCGTCCAACGCCTCCAGGATCCGCCAGTTGCGCGGATTGTCGAACTTCGCCAGCCGGCTTTTCCACCTCTCGGCATCGAAGCGCGAACCCGCGGGCGGCGCCTGATCCTTGCGGTACTTGCCGCTCAGGAAGCCACCGGCCAGCGGCGACCACGGCAGGATGCCGAGACCGAAGTTGTTGCACAGCGGCACGTGCTCCCGCTCCAGATCGCGCACGACCAGGTTGTAGTGCGCCTGCAGCGTCACGAAACGCTCCAGATTGCGCTTCTCCGAAGTCCACAGCGCCGCCATCAGCCGGTAGGCCGCGTAGTTGCTGCAGCCGATGTACTGCACCTTGCCCTGACGCACCAAATCGTCCAGCGCGCGCAGGGTTTCGTCTTCGGCCACCTCCAGGTCCTGCGCGTGGATCTGGTACAGGTCCAAGCGATCGGTGCGCAACCGCCGCAAGCTGTCCTCGGCGCATTTCAGGATCCGCCGCCGCGACGCGCCCGTGCCGTTGGCGTCCTGACCCATGCGGAAGCGAAACTTCGTCGCCACCACCACTTGATCGCGCTTGCCGGACTTCACCAGCCAGTCGCCCAGCACTCGCTCGGCCAGGCCGTCGTTGCCGTAGACATCGGCGACGTCCACGAAGTTCACGCCCGCGTCGACCGCGCGATCGAGGATCCGGTGCGCGACCTCGGCCGGACTCGCGGCGCCGTGCATCATCGAGGTTTCATCGGGTTCGCCAAAGGTCATGCCGCCCAGGCACAAGGTCGACACCTTGACGCCGGCGCTGCCGAGTTTGCGGTATTGCATCGGTCCTCCAAGTGCGCAGCCCGTCAGCGTGGCAGCGGCCAACGTGCTACTCCGAGGTGTCGCTGCGTGCAAGGGGGTGCCGCGCGGACTCCCGGCCTGACGTTGGTGTCACACCGCAGGCTACGGCCAAGACTGT
>CAYHHL010000149.1:0-14932 GCA_964356325.1 uncultured Enterobacteriaceae bacterium
TCCTTGGCACTTCCCCGTGCGATGCTCAGCAGATGCGTGCGATCGCCCTTGCTCCGACCCAACCCTTCGCTGGAGTTGAGCGCCACCGAAACGAGCGCGCGCTTGAATTGGTCAATCAGCTCGCCGTAGCCGCGCTTCCCGCCTTTGACGAGCCCGAGCCCCTGCACCACCGTCTCTTGCGCAACCACCTGAACGTCCAACATGAAACCCTCTTCTCTGCCCGGGAATTCAGGCATGAACCCCTGGGCCACGTCGCGCGGAGGTCCGTCAAGGCTGGCGGCGCATCGCCGACACCGAAGGGCAGCCTTGACGGCCGAGCACGATGTGGCACGCTGGAAGAAAGCCAGAAGGCCCCCTAAACCTGGGTAAATATTAGTGAGTTCTGTTAGGTGAGTCCCATGCCTTCCGGTCGCGGCTCCGGCTCCGGCGCCGGTTCCGGTTCCGGCTCCGGTTCCGGCTCCGGGTTCGGCTCCGGGTTCGGGTTCGGCTCCGGCTCCGGCTCCGGGTTCGGGTTCGGCTCCGGCTCCGGCTCCGGCTCCGGTTCCGGCTCCGGTTCCGGGTTCAAGTGCGCGCCAACCAGGCGCCTTGGGTTTCACCTTCGGACGCGCCAGGAGAGCTCATGCAGAACCAGCGGTTCTCAGGCGTTCGGCGACGAATTCGCCAACAACAACCTCGACCAACTCGCCCAACGCCTGCAATTCCGCCTCACCTGCGGCCCGAACCGTAATCGAGGGCACCGCGGGGTTCAGCGAATCGAGCCGTACGCACACACCTTCGCCATCGTCTTCCAGTTGCAGGGCGCCGATTCGCTTGATCTGGAAGTGGCCAGAATCACCTTCGCCAGTCGGCGCCGTCCGAACGAGAACGACACGGCCGAGGAGCGGCGGCGTAACCGGCTGCCGAAACAGGCACCAGGCGCCGTCCTGCACAAGTGGTTCCATTGAGTTGCCATGGGCCTGGGCGAGGAACAGTCCTTCCGTAGGCGTGCGCCGGCCCTTGGGCAACTGCGCCCAAGCGACCACCGCAGGCACGCGTGACTCGTTACCAGCGGGACCGGCGGCGGCCCAGAGATCATAGACGGGGACGCTATGTCGCGGCGCCGGCGCGTCGTTGGCCTTGCGGATGCGCCAGCCGGCGTCCACGAGCGAGGTCCACCGCGGTCTGGTCCGAGATACCGAGGCTGGAAGCGCAGTGGCCGAGCCATCGACCGGCGGCGGCATGAGCGCGATCGGATCCACGCCGAAGCCGTGGGCAAGGTTGAATAGCGTGTAGGCCGTCAGGCGCGACTGGCCGTACTCGATCGACTGGAACTGCTTGTAGTCCATGGCACATAGCGCGGCTGCCTGCGCCTGAGTGAGGTCCTGCGCTTTGCGCACCGCGCGGATCTGGGCGCCCAGGCGCCGGAGCCAGGCGTCGAAAAGCGGATCGAGCTGCGGCCGTCGCGTCATGTCTCCGACAACAGCGCAGCTTTCGCCCCTATGGAACCTTTCATTTTACAGGTGTGAAGGATGTCTAGCCGAGGATCCAGTGCAAACTCCGACTTGCACCTAATTATTATACGGTGTAGCTTTGTCACGGCGACGCTTTTGGGGGCGGCGGGCACCAGGCTGAGGAACCGGTGTCCATTGCGGACGAAACAGTAATCGGTTGGGCCTATGCCGCGAAGCTGGGCTTCCAGATCCAATTTCCACCCTGTTCCGCGCGATGGCTTGGCCGAAGCGTCCGGGACATCGATTCGGAGTTCGATGAAAGAGCTGATATTCATGGTGATGTGCTCAACTGCGATGGCTTGTGCGACCTCGCCTGCCGGTGGCGGTTCAGTAGGCGCGCCGATTGGCGCCACCCCATTCGACGCCGGAGGCAGCGCCGACGCCAAGGCGCAGCAACCCGCTTGCGTCGACGAATGCGCCACCGGCGCCAAGAAGTGTTCTGGCAACGGCCTGCAGAGCTGTATCGTCGGTCCGAAAGGCTGTCTGATCTATGGCCCTCCGGCGGACTGTGGCCAGAACAACACGTGCAAGGAAGGCCAGTGCGCGGCGGGCTGCAAGAACGAATGCGTCGAAGGCGTCAGCCAGTGCGCGGCGGGCGGGGTCAAGGCCTGCACGAAGGAGGCCAACGGCTGTACCAAACTCAGTGGCGTGAGTGCGTGCGCCGCCGGCGAGGGCTGCGAAGGCGGCAAATGCGTCCAATCGTGCTTCGATGATTGCGACGGAACTCCGGTCTGCACCGCGTCGGGCCAGATTCAAGCCTGCAAGAAAGCCGCGGATGGCTGCTTGCATCTGGAAACCGCTACGTCGTGCCCCGGTGGCACCGTCTGCTCCGATGGCAAGTGCTCAGGCTGCGAGTACAACTTCCAATGCGACAACGCTTCGATCTGCTACGTGGGCAAGTGCAGCGAGGCCGCCGGCAAGCCGTACGTGTTCCATTTCTCCAGCGGCAAGATCCCTCCGCTTTCCGCCGATGGAACGGGCTGGGACGCGTTCGACAAGCCGGACGTCTACGTGGTGCTTCGGGTCGACGGCGAAGTGGTTGGCAAGACCTCGGTTGCGAAGGAGACTTTTGAACCGATCTGGGCGCAGGACATGCCCGCAGTGACGATCTGGGCGAGTACGAAGATCGAGGTCGAATTGTGGGAATCTGACGCTACCGGGGATGACTACATCGATGGGGCCACGTGGAAGAACCCGATTGGCCTCGTGCATGAGGGTTGGTTCTCGTCGACTGGGGAGGGCGGGAGCGACGGGCCCCAGAAGTCGCTGTATCCGGGCTCGACCTCGAAGCTCTTCTTCGGTGTGAAAGCCAAGTAGCCCGTCCAAAATCTGCGTGCCCATGCGGTGCCGGTCGGTCGCCATCGATGGCCGATCGGCACCGCACACCGGTCAGACTGACGCGGCACGGCCGGTTGGTCCAACTTCGGCCGCCAATTGCCTAAGCCGGCAGCGCATACATCCGCCGCACTTGCGCCAGCAGCTCGGCCAACGTCGCGTAGAGATAGGGATCGTCGACGATCATCGGCATGATCAGCTTGGGCGTCTCCACCAGGTACTTGTTGGCGATCTTGTCGCGCCGCCACTTCAGGCACGACCGCAAGTTGTCGATGCGATCCGCAGCCTTGACCTGCCGCACCCCGAGCGGTGAGCGCGCCAGGCGGCTCCAGTACTGCTCGTCCGTCGTCTTGGCTCCCGGCGTCGCCTTCAGTTCCTTGGACAGCGCCCGCACTGCGGCCGACACGTCCGACCCGAACAGACCGGTCATGGCCTCGTGCGTGACGTCGCAGTCTTCGAGCACGTCGTGCAGCAGCGCCGCCGCCAGGATCCACGGCTCGCGCGCGCCCGGATCGGGATGCTCCGTCAGCAGCAGGTCGCGCACAGCCCTGGGATGGACGATGTACGGCACCTCGGGCGCGCTCGCATCGCCAGTGTTGCGCGTCTGTCCGGCGTGGGCTTGGGCGGCAAAGTCCTCGACGGCTTGCAGATCCAACGTCATGTCATGTCCTTGGCTTGGCGACCGCGACCGTGGCAGTCACGGCGCGTCCTTGTCCGGAGTCTCGGGCTGGGCGTCCGGCTCGCCCTCCTCGGGCCCCTCATCGGTCGGCGCGTCCTCGTCGAGCGGCGGCGGCTGGTCGATGACCGGTGGCGGCCGTTTGCCGATGGCGCGGCCCTGTCCGGCCGTCGACTCGGGCGCACCGGCGGGCGGCAGTACCTCGACGGCGAATTGCGAGCCCGCGGCTTCCAGCTTGCCTTTCAGGGTCTTGCCGGCTCCCACCACGACCGCGACCAGATGCTCGGGGTGCAGTTGTTCCTTGAGCACGCGATTGACCGTGCGCAGATCGACAGCTTCCACGCGCGCCGGCCAGGAATCGACATCGCCAGGCGGCAGGCCCAGTTGTGCCGCGCGCATGCGCAGGGCCAACTCCCGATCCGCGGTCTCTAGCGCGAACCGATGCTGTCCTTTCAGGAAGTCCTTGGCAAACCGCAGTTCCGGTGGAGTCACGCCGGTTTGCTGCAGTTCCTCGACTATGCGCACCGCCAGATCCAGCGCTGGCGTCGTGTCGGCATTCGCCGGCGCGAACCCGAGCGCCAGCGTCGAGACGTGCGGGCCCGCGGCGATCGAGGACCAGGTGCCGTACGACCAGCCGCGCAACTCCCGGATCTCATGATTCAAACGCGAAGTGAACGTCCCACCCAGCACCGCGTTGCCGACCTGGAGCGCCACCGCGTCCTTGTGGCGCGCGCCGATCGTCGGCCACGCGACGATGACCTGGGCCTGGGTGCGCCGCGCCTTGTCCAGCAGCAGCAGGCGCCGACCGTCCAGGGGCGGCTTGCCTGGCACTGGCGTCGGCTCGATCGCGCGCTTGGGCAGATCGCTGAACCACTGTTGCGCCAAGGCCTTGGCTCGCGTCTCATCGATTGCCCCGGCGAAACCCAGCCGTACGTTGCCAGCGACCACCTGCTTGCCGTGCCAGGCCTTGACCGCCTCGAGGCCGATGCGCGCCAGACTTTGCGGAGTGCCGGGCGTCGGTCGTCCCAAGGGCTGGCCGCGATACAGGTAGCGGCCGATCGAGTCATGGGCGAGCGAATCGTCCTCGTCGCGCGTTTGCACCAGATCTGACTGCAATTGCTCGCGGGCGCGCTCCAACTCCTTGGCCTCCAACCGAGGTCGCAGGACGGCGTCAGCCAGCAGCGGCATGAAGGCATCCAACTGTTCGAGCAGCACTTCGCCGACGATCGTCGCGCCGAGCTTGTCCGATCCCGCGTCGATGTGCGCGCCAAGGGCCTGCAGGGCCTCGGCAAACTGCTCGCGATCCTTGGTGCCCGCGCCGCGCAACGCGGTCGTCCAGCAAAGCTGCGCCATGCCTTCCAACCCCGTGGGATCGTGCAGGGAACCCGAGCCGATCACCACGCGAACGGTCACCACGGGCGGCCAAGGACGATGAACGACGGTCACTGGCGGCACGGGGCCTCGCTTGGGCCGTGCGGCGGCGGCCGGATAGGGAAGGAGAAACAGCAAGACCACGACAACACTCGCAAAGGCACGCGCCATCACGCGCCCTTCTTGCGAACGCGCGCTTTGGTCGTCCGCCTCTCCACTTGGCCGAACACGATCACGCGCTTGCCAGGACTCAGCCACTCCTTGCCGACGCGCTGAAGATCCGCCGTCGTCGCGGTCTGCACGGCCTGCCACCAGCGCGTGTGGTGCTGCACGTCGCCAAACGTCGCCCACGCCATGCCCAGCGTCTCCGCCCGCCCGTCGACGCCGGTCAACTCATGGTAATGTGACATTTTCAAGCGGTTCTTCGCGCCTTGGAGCTCCGCCTCGGTCAAGGGATGCGCCGCCACGTCGACCAGGCCCGCGTCCAGGACCTTCAGCGCTTCAAGGGCGGTATGCCCGGGCAGCAGCGCCACGCGCAGATCCAGCAGCGCCGGGTGCTTGGTTTCCGCCAGGGACGCGCCCACGTCGGCCGCCAGGTTCGCCGTGTGCACCAGCCGCTTGGTCAAGCGCGCCGAATCGCCGCCAAACAGGGCCTCAGTCAGCACCGCCAACAGCGGATGGTCCGGATGATCGCCCGGCATCGCGCGCCAGGCCACCGCCAGCCGTTCCGTGCTCGCGTCCAAGGGCAGATCGACCTGCACGGGTTTGTCCGGCAGCGCCGTGGGCTTGGCTTGCTGTCGTGGCCCCGAAGGTTGCAAACCACCGTACAGCTTGACGATCTGCGGCATCACCACTTGCGGATCGAGATCGCCCGCCAGGACCAGCGCGGTGCGATCCGGGGCGTAGTGCAAGCGATAGAACGCTTGCACGTCGGCCAGGGTCAACTTGTCCAGGTCGGCCGCCGTGCCGATGGTCGGATGCGCGTAAGCGTGCTTGCCGTAAGCCGCCGCGTTCACCGCCTCGTCCAGCACGCCGTCTGCGTCGTTGTCCACGTGTTCACGCCGTTCGTTCTTGACGACCTCCATCTCGCTCCTGAACGCCAGGGGGGTCAGGTCCAGGTGCACGAGGCGATCCGCCTCCAGTTCCAGCACGGTGGCCAGGTGTTGCGGCGGCACGGTCTCGTGGTAGTAGGTCCAGTCGAGCCAGGTCGCAGCGTTCGCGCTCGCGCCCATCTGCTCGAGAACACGGTCAAACGTGCCCGCGGGCTTGTGCTTGGTCGCCTTGAACATCAGGTGTTCGAGCAGGTGCGCCAGGCCCGTGCGGCCCGCCGTCTCCCACGCCGAACCGACCTGCACCCACGTGTGCACCGCCACTACCGGGACGGTCGCGTCCGGCGCCAGCAACACATCCAAACCGTTGGATAATTGCCAATGCTGCAGCGTGCCCGCGCCGAAGGGCTGCACGTCGATCAGCTTGACCATCTTGGCGTCCAGGCTGTCCCGCAACGCTTCGGCGTCCTTGCGTACGGACTTCACGTCGCTGGCCATCGTCGCTCCCGGGTCGATCTTCTTGATTTCCGCGGCCAGCAGCGCGCTCGGTCTCGCCGACAGGAGAATGCCGGCCAGCATCAGAAGACCTTGAAACAGCGCAATACACTTCATCGCGCTGCCTCGGTCAGATCGCCGGCTTTGGCGTCCGCTGCTTCCATGCCCGACGTCGCCAGATCCGCCAACCGCTCGATCTGCGCACGCCGCAACGGTTCGAAAAGGTGCGGCAACTCCACGATCGGCATGTGCACCAGTCGATGCAACCGTTGGATCTGCAACTGTTGCGTCGCCCGCCATTGTTCCCATGCCAGCGCCGACTCCAGCGCTTCGCGCACCAAAGGCACTTCTGACTGACCCAGGGCCTCCTTGGCCGCGCGCCGTTGCGGCTCGGTCAGCATCGCCGGCAACACCCGATTGATGAACAGATACCCTGTCGGCATGCCCAGCACCGTGCGCGCCTGCTCACTCAGTTCGATCGCCTCGCTGCCCGGCAATTCTTGAGGAAGCGTCACCACATGCAGTGCGGTCCGAGCGGGATCCTCGAGCAGGGTCTTCATGCGCCGCGTGTCCTCTGCCATCGGTCCGAACGGCACCGCCTGCAGGATCACCTGCGGCAAGCGCAACAGCGACATGCCGTGCCCCGTCGCTGGCGCGTCGATCACCAGCAGGTCCCAGGTCGGAGAACCATCGGGCCGGCGGTCCTGTTCCTCCATGTGCCAGGCCTTGCCCAACAGCACGAGCTCGTTCATGCCCGGGATCATGCGCAACAGCCGGCGCATCACGTCGTTTTCGAACACGAGCGAATGCACGAGCTTGAACTTCAGTTTCATCACGCCGTATTCGCGCAATGCCTCCTTGGGCCGGAGCATCGCGGCGTACAACGGCAGGTGGGCATCGAGCGGCACTGGTTCGTAACTGCTGGCCCGGCCGTTGAAAAAGCCGCCCACGTCGTCGCGCGTGTTGAGCTGGACGATGCAGGTGCGCAGGCCGTAGCGAGCGGCGGCGAGACCCAGCGCGGCACACACCGTCGAGCGGCCGACACCGCCCTTGCCCGACACGATGACGAACCGGCGCTGGAAGAGCTGGCTTCTCAAACTGCCGTTCTCCCTGCAATTTCCGAATCGATGAGGGTAGCGGCGTGCGACATCCGGCCTGCGCCCAAGTCGGGCTTCGGCAAGCCGGCCGGCGGATGGTCGACCAGTCGCCATGCATTGTCCAGGGTAACCAGCTCCAGCGTAGCCTGCGCTCGAACTATCTCAGCGGTTGCGCCTACGGCCGGCCGCGTCTACCTTGTCGTCATTCAAAGGGAGGCGAGCGATGCGGCGCGGCGGTGGGTTTGCTTCTTGGATCACGGTGAGCTGTCTGCTGGCGGCGCCGCTCGTGCAAGTGGAGGTCTCGCAGGCGGCGGATCGCCTGCCGGCTTCGACGCGCGACGGCGGCTTGCTGACGACGCGGCTGCAGTTGCACGAGGCCTACCTGGACATGCCCTTGGTCGAAGAAGTGCGCGCGGCGGGCTTCCTGACCGTGGTGCAGCGCGAAAAAGTGCTGGACAAGCGCCTGCCTGCGGATCGAGCGCTGGCCGTGATCGACGCCATCGGCGCTGAAGGCGTGCGCCAGAACGCCGTGGATCGCTTCATTACCTTGGGCCTGCAGGCACGGCTGACGCTGGGGCCGTCGGGCGCGCTCAAGAAGAACGACGTCGGCGTGGCCGATCTGGACGCTCGCCAAGCCCTGGTGCTCGGCTGGGTGCGGGCGCTTTCGGCTGGCGGCGAAGTGGCGGTGCTGACGCGGCGCGGCAAGTCGCTGGAGCAAGCCGGCGCGCTGCAACTGCTCGAACAGGCGGTCAAGCAGGGTCCCGAACAGCAGGCGGCGTGCGTGGCCCTGGCCGTGGCGCAGGCAGCGGCGGACGGCAATTCGAAGAAGGCGTGCGAACGGGCGGTGGCGATGCAGAAGGCGGCGCGCAACGGCGGTCAGGCCAGCATTCGACTGGCGGCGGCGGAGCGCGTGGTGGCGCTGGCCGAAACCCTGCAGAAGGTGTGTAAACCAAATGAGATTGCAGCATTCCAATGCCCCGTGCAACTGCAACCGCCGCTGCCGGAACCGCCGCTGACGCAGGCCGTGGTGCGGTCGCCGGCCTCGACGGGCTTGCGGGCCTCGGCGCACCCGTACGGCCTGGCCTTCGTGGTGACGGCGCCAGTGTTCGGTGGCTGGCAGCAGGATCCGACCGTGGCCAAGCTGATGGCCCGTACTCGCCTGGATGAACTGATGTTCGAGGACGTGCTGAAGCGCGACACGACGGGCGACGTGGCGGTGGCGGTCCTGAACGCTTCGGCGCTGATGCAAAGGATAAGCCTGGAGGACAATGCCGAAGTCACCTGGCTGGCGATCGTGCGGCGGCACAACCTGATCGACTCGCCGGTCGCCAAGCAGAAGGCGCTGAAGCTTTCGCAGTTGACCGGTCCCGAAGCGATGGCGCTGGGTTATGCGTATGCGTTGAACGGCCAGGGTCTCAAGCCGCCAGTGCCGGGCGACGCGGCTCTGACGGCGACGCCCCAGGCGCTTCTGGCCCAAGCGCGGTCGCTTGTGCCCGCGACTGCAGTGCTCGGGCCAGTGATGGGGCACGCGAACCTGGTCGACCTCGATCGCGCCACGGATCTGTGTGCGGCGATGAAACGCGTGGACGCGTTGCGTTTCGTGATAAACAAGGGGACGCTGCCTGAGGTGGCGCGCAAGGCGCTGTTGCAGGCACTGGCGACCGTGGAAGCGCAATGTCAGGCGTCGCATGCGCCAGCAGCGGCACAGCCTGAGCCAAGTGGGCGAGCGAGGACCGATGAATCGCGATGACCAGCCGCCGCCCATGCCCGGTTCGCGCCATGCCCCCAATCCGCCGCGCCACCAGGACGGCGACGAGCCGACGATGATGCAGCACGGCGCCCTGCCGGATTCGCTCGACGAGTTGCCGGATTCGCTCGACGACCTGCCGGACGATCTGCCCGACCAGCCGCCCGAGGCCGCGCCGTTGGTCAGTGGTACGGGCGCGAAGGTGACGCTGCGGGCGCTCGACGAAGGCCTGGGGCGCGAGAGCACGCACGAACGCGTCGTCCGCCAGCAGCACAACCTCGAACGCCGCCAGCCAGTGGATGCCCGCAAGCGTCCGACCTTGCTGCCCGCGGGAATGGAGGGCCCGCCCAAGCTGCCGGGCTCGCGTCCGGCCGCGGATCCGGCCTTGATGCGGCCGATGCGCCCGTTGGAAACGAACCGGCCGGTGATCGCCCAGGCGCGCGAGAGTTCGGACGTGATCCAGATGTTTCCAGCCGGTTCGTCGGCCCCGGCGCCGATGGCCCAGCAGCAACGCACGGTCGCGGCCCAGCCGCAGCAGCCGATCGCGCAGCCGGGTGGCCAGCAGGGCCGTCTGGTGCGCCGACCTCCGCCGCAAGTGCCGGGTCACGCAACGATTCCTCCGCAACCGCCGCGTCCGACGTCGTCGCAGTTGCAAACCCAGTCGGTCCTGCCCCTTTCCCACGATCGGCTGGTGGTGCTGACGGCCGAGCACCGCACCCGGCTGCGCGCGTTGGACCACTACGCCCGGGCGCTGGAGATCGGCGCCGGCCTGTTCGGTACGGTAGCGCTGGCGGTCCTGATCGCGTCGCTGGTCAGCCTGATGCTCGGCCACGGCCAGTCCGTGGTGGTTGCGGGCACGGCGATCGTCAGTGCGTTCGCTGGCATCGCGCTGACAGGGCT
This sequence comes from uncultured Enterobacteriaceae bacterium, assembly GCA_964356325.1. GTDB lineage: Bacteria > Myxococcota_A > UBA9042 > UBA9042 > UBA9042 > CAYHHL01. The sequence continues at coordinate 10,161 of CAYHHL010000149.1, forward strand.
GATGATCGCGGCGGCGGCGGGCTTGCGGCAGGTGGCGCATCAGGCGGCGCAGGTCGGCGCGCTGCTCGAAGCCTTGAGCCAGCCGTCACGGTAGGCGACGCCCGCTCGCATTGACGCCGCGCTTGTCGACTCCTACCATCTCGGCCCCGTGCTATGGCTAGCCGGAACGCAACTCGAGAGGGACAAGCCCATGACTACCAAGCACAATTCACGTCGCCCACGCATCGCCGTCAATGGTTTCGGGCGCATCGGCCGCTGTTTCGCCCGGGTAGCCGCCCTGGACGCGAACTGCCCGTTCGATCTCGTCGCTGCCAATGACCTCGCGGGCATCGATTCCCTTGCGTACCTGCTGCAGTACGACACGACCCACGGCCGGCTGCCGCTCCAAGTGAAGCACGAGGGCAACGCCATCGACGTGGGCAGGCAGCACATCGAGATCGTGTCACAGACGGACCCCACGCAATTGCCGTGGAAGGACCAGGACATCGATTTGGTCATCGAGTCGAGCGGACGTTTCGTCAAGCGTAGCCAGGCCGCTGGACACCTGACGGCGGGGGCCAAGCGCGTGCTGATTTCCGCGCCGGGCGATGGCAAGGATCCGCCGGACGCGACCGTGGTGCACGGCATCAACGACGACACACTGCGGCCTGAACACACTGTAATTTCCGCAGCTTCGTGCACGACGACCTGCCTCGCACCGGTGGCCAAGGCGCTGGACGACGCGTACGGCATCCGTCGCGGCACGATGACGACGGTACACGCTTTCACCAGCGATCAGTCGCTGTTGGACGTCGCCCACAAGAAGGACTTCCGGCGCGGGCGTACCGCGACCCTGAACATCGTGCCGACCTCGACGGGCGCGGCCAAAGCCATCGGACTGGTCGTTCCCAAGCTGACCGGCAAGTTGCACGGCGTGGCGCTGCGGGTGCCCGTGCCAGATGTGTCCCTATGCGATCTGGTGGTCGAAACCGAGAGGACCGCGACCACGGCCGAGGTCAACGACATGTTGCGCAAGGCAGCGCTGGGCTATTCGGCCGGCGTGATGCGTGTCGAGGATCAGCCCGTCGTTTCGAGCGATTTGATGGGCGACAGCACCGGCGCCATCGTCGACAGCGAACTGACGCACGTGCAGGACGGCAACCTGATCAAGGTCGTGGCCTGGTACGACAACGAGTGGGGCTACGCCAACCGCCTGTATCAGCTCGCTTGCCACATCGTAACGCAGTTGGCCGACAGCCCCGGCAAGGTCGTGCCCGCCAGCACCGGAGCCTTGGCATGAGCGCGGAGGCCCAGAAATCCGAGGCCAAGAAAGCCGAACCACGCCCGGACCACAAGGCGGACCCGACTCGGGAGCCAGGCGCGTTGCTGAAACACCTGGGCATCTTGTCGGTTCGCGATCTGCACCTGGCCAACAAGCGCGTGCTGTTGCGCTGCGATTTCAACGTGCCGCTCGATGCCGACGGCATGATCACGGACGATTCGCGCTTGCGGGCGACGTTGCCGACCATCGAGTTCATTCGCGCGCAGGAGTGCCGGCTCATTCTGTGCTCGCACCTGGGCCGGCCCAAGGGCAAGAAAACCCCTAAGTATTCACTGGAACCGGTCGGGCGTTGGCTGGCCGAACAGCTGGGCTGCGACGTGCTGATGCCCGACGACTGCATCGGCGACGCGGCGATCCATCTGGTGGCCAACCAGCGGCCCGGACAGGTCGTGCTGCTCGAGAACTTGCGTTTCCATGCCGGGGAGGAGGAGAACAGCGAGGAGTTCTCCCGCAAGCTCGCAGACTTGTGCGACATCTACGTGAACGACGCGTTCGGGGCCGTACACCGTGCCCACGCCTCGGTCGCCGCGTTGCCCAAGCTGATGCCGTTGCGGGGCGCGGGGTTGCTGCTCGAGAAGGAGATGGAGTACCTGACCAGGTTGATGACCAATCCGGAGGCGCCGTACGTGGCCATGCTGGGCGGCGCCAAGGTCAGCGACAAGATCGAGGTGATCGAGACGTTGATCCCCCTGGTGCACGCTCTGGTGATCGGCGGGGCGATGGCCTACACGTTCCTGGCGGCGCAGGGCATCGAAGTCGGCAAGTCCTTGGTTGAAAAGGATCATCTCCAGTTGGCGCGCCATCTGCTGCACCGCTGCGAGGAAAGGGGCCTGCCGGTGTACTTGCCGGTCGATCACGTCGTAGTCAAAGAGATCAAGGCCGACGCGGATCTGCGCATCGCACGCAATGGCGAGCTAGAGGCTGACGACATCGCGGTGGACATCGGCCCCGAAACGATCGAGCTGTTCTGCGAGGTCCTGGCCGGGCGCAAGGGCCAGGCGACGCCGCGGACGATCTTGTGGAACGGTCCGATGGGCATCTTCGAGATGGACCGCTATGCCGCGGGAACGATGGCGATTGCCAAAGCCGTGGCGCAAACGACGGCGACGAGCGTGGTCGGCGGCGGCGATTCCGTCGCGGCGGTGCGCAAGGCTGGCGTGACCCCGCTCATCAGCCACGTGTCGACGGGCGGCGGCGCGAGCCTGGAGTTCCTGTCTGGCAAGCCGATGCCTGGAATCACAGCGCTTCGTGGTGCACGGCGTTAGCCAAGGAAGAAGGAACCCGGATGCACTCCTCGCGTACCCCGATCATCGGTGGCAACTGGAAGACCAACCCGCAGCGCCGGCAGGACGCGGTGCAATTGGCGGCCGACCTGCGCCACCGCCTGGGCAGTCACCGCGCCGCTGAAGTCGTGTTGTTTCCGCCCCATCCGTTCCTCGACGCGGTGTCGGGCAAGATCGACGGCTCGCACCTGGCCATGGGCGGGCAGGATCTGCACTTCGAACCGCAAGGTGCCTTCACGGGGGCGGTTTCCGGTTCGATGCTGGTCTCGGTTGGCTGTGCTTGGGCGCTGATCGGCCATTCGGAACGACGCTCGGTGTTCGGCGACACGGACGCGACGGTGCGGCTCAAGCTCGATGCCGCGCTGGCGGCTGGGCTCAAACCGTTGCTGTGCATCGGCGAGCAATTGCAGGAACGCGAGTCGGGACAGACGTTTGCGGTGCTCGCCCGCCAGCTCGAGATCCTGCGCGGCTATCCCGTCGCCCGGCTGGAAACGCTGGTGCTGGCCTATGAGCCGGTGTGGGCGATCGGCACTGGCAAGGTCGCCTCGCCGGAGCAAGCCCAGGAAGTCCACGCGTATATCCGCCAGCAAATCGAGGCCATGCACGGCAAGCTGTTCGCGGCGGCCTTGCGCATCCAGTACGGCGGCAGCGTGAAGGCGACGACTGCCGCGGGTCTGATGGCCAAGCCGGACATCGACGGCCTGCTGGTCGGCGGAGCGAGCTTGAAGGCGGAAGAGTTCGCCGACATCGTTCGCTTTCCCTCCGTTCGTGATAGATAGGCGCGCCGGAATCCCGCCGTGAGGCGCCAGAACCGACCTGCCTCGCACCGAAAAGACCCGTCAAGTTCTTGGAGAACAAGGAGAATACCATCGTGGGTGCTCTGTATTACCTCGCTGTCGCCATTTACATCATCGTGTGCCTGTTCCTCATCATCGTGGTGCTCCTGCAGCCCGGCAAGTCTGGTGGTGGCGCGGCAGTGTTCGGCGCAGGCTCCAGCACGGGCACGGTTTTCGGTGGCCGCGGCGCCTCGACCATCCTGTCCAAGGCCACCACGGTCGCCGCGGCTTTGTTCATGATCCTGTCGATCGTGCTCGCGCGTGCCGGTTCGGACTCGTCCGTGGTCGCGAGCACGGCGCCCAAAGCCCTGCCGACGTCACAGCAGAAGTCCGAGACGCCCGATACCAAGGCCAAGGCGGACAAGGCTGACGAAAAGGCCGCCGCGCCCGCTGCGACTCCTTCGCCGTCCACTCCGTAAGTACCAGCAGCTAGAAGGTTTTTGGAGGCCCGGCATGTCGCTCCCCCAAGCTGCCCTGGTCTCCGAGGCCTTTCGCGATCGCGCGCTACTGGCTGACCGCCGACATTCCGAGGCCGTGCTCGACACGATCGCGGCGTTGGATCGCGGCACCCTGCGCGTTGCCGAACCGACGCCCGAGGGTTGGATCGTCCACGCTTGGATCAAGGAGGCCATCCTCCTGTACTTCCAGATCGCCGCGATGACCGTTCACGAAGTCGGCCCGTTCGAGTTCCACGACAAGATCCCGCTCAAGCATCACTTGCAGGCCCAGGGCGTGCGCGTGGTGCCTCCGGGAACCGCGCGTTATGGCAGTTTTCTCGAGCCGGGCACGATCCTGATGCCGGGCTACGTCAACATCGGCGCGTACGTCGGCGCCGGCACGATGATCGACACCTGGGCCACGGTCGGGTCCTGCGCGCAAATCGGCGCAGGCGTTCATCTTTCGGGCGGCGTGGGCATCGGCGGCGTGTTGGAACCGCCGTCTGCGCAACCGGTGATCATCGAGGACGGCTGCTTCGTCGGCTCGCGCTGCATCGTGGTCGAGGGCGTGATCGTCGAACGGGAAGCGGTGCTCGGCGCGGGCGTAGTGCTGACTGCCTCGACGCCCATCTACGACGTGACGGGAGCGCAGGTCGTCGAGCACCGCGGTCGGGTGCCGGCGCGTTCTGTCGTGATTCCAGGGACCAGGCCCAAGCAGTTTCCGGCTGGGGAATTCCAGGTGCCGTGCGCGCTGATCATCGGCATGCGCACCGAAGCGACGGACAAGAAGACCAGCTTGAACCAGGCGTTGCGCGATTTCGGGGTTTCGGGCTGAGGCCTGCCGGAGCCGGAGCCGGAGCCGAACCCGAACCCGAACCCGAACCCGAACCCGAAC
>CAYHHL010000150.1:0-14838 GCA_964356325.1 uncultured Enterobacteriaceae bacterium
GTACATAGAAGCCCTTTGGAATGCCGTCAGCCAGGCGGGCGCCGGCCAAGCACCGCCTGCGCTAGCTTCTGCACGACAGGCCTTGCAGACGGGCCAGGATAGTTCCGGCACGGCCGCGTTCATGGTCAAGTTGATAACGCCCAAGAATTTCACGCTCGAGTTTCCGCTCGTCCTCGTAGATGCAACGCGGCAAGACCAGACGACACCGTGGGCCGGCCGATTCGGCCGAGGCGCGGTGATGGCGTTGAAGGTGGTTGCTGCAGCCGGGGCTGCGTACTTGGCCGGGGTCAAAGGCGCGAAAGCCGTCGTTGCGAGCGTGGACGAATCAAAACTGGCCGAGATGGTGCCGAACTCCCCGTGGGGTATGCGCGTTTCCGTTTGGATCGAAGGCATGCCGGATTGGATCCCGCTTTTCGATACCATCGGCTACCGCAAGCAGCAGAGCTTGATTGCGATTCCCGCGCCCTTGCAGAACGTGGTTTCTCAAGGACTCGACCCGCGCCGCTTGCATGTCCGGGTCGAGATCGAGTGCGATGGCAAGGCCCGCGTCCTGCAGCGTGCCCAGCACGACATCGAAACCATTGAAGTGTCGGAGCAACTCGGTGTAATCCTGCGGAACGCGATGATTGGCGAACCCGTCGTCTTGAGCAGACCGGGTCTGAAACAGGTCATCGTGCAGCCTCGGCTGTAGGCAAGCGCGGCAGGCACGGACAGCGAGTCCGCGGCGACAGCGTTCAGGGGCTCGCCGATCAACGACGGAGACGGCAGCGTGGTCCAGCAACTGCTCGTTGATTACCAGTCCGCATTGACCGCGCTCATCGGGCGCAATGGCAGTTCGTGGTGGTGCTGGCGGAAGGCCTTCGACCTCATGACGTAGGCCAAGCGCGCTTTCCGTCAGAGAAAGCCCGGCGCCACACTGCATTGGAGGAGGCGCGTCGCCCCACACGATGGTGGGCGTGAGCGCGGCGAGCGGCGCGAGCACTCCGGGCGCGGGCGCTCAACGGCTTTTCGCGTTTTGATCGAGCTGGCATTCCGACAGGCTCCGACAGTCGAAGCTTGTCGGAATGGCCCGTCCGCCGGAGGCCAAAAATTCCGTGAGCGGCCCGGGCGGTCCTGCTCACAGCGCCCGCGGCGCTCGCTCCGACTTGCATGTTCGGTTGAAGTCTGCTTGGAATTACTGACGAATCGCGAGAGTGCCGCCCGGTCACACAATGAGCACTGCGATCAGACGGCGTGAGCGCGACGCGGCCAACGACCGCGCATGCGTTGTGCCCGGGCGACCACAGTGCTCGCGGCGCTCAAGCTCCGAGCACGCCCAGGACTGCGTGACGAACCTGCCTGTCCCGTGTATGACGTGCTTTCGGGCAACTTCTACGAGCCGCACGTTGGCGGCCGACCTGACACAGGTCCTGCGCGGCCGTGCACGCAACGCCGAGATAGCACCATGACCCGGTTGAATTGGCTGCCTCGCACAGTCTCTGACGCATGCATCAACGAGCGTTGCAGGATCAAGTCAGGGAGCTACAACGAAGGCCGAACTTGGAAGGCGTGCGGGCCGCGACCTGATCGAGGCGGAGTCCCGAATGGCCGTGATTAGCCGCTCGCCGACCGCGCGCGCGACCAAGGCGGGAACTGCATTGCCGACCTGGCCAAACGCGGCGTTCATCGCGCCGCAGAACTCGAACCCGTCGGGGAAGGACTGAAGCCTCGCCGCCTCGCGCACGGAAATCGTACGCGCCTCGGTCTCCGAGTAATGGATGTGCGAGTACGAGTCGTGCGACAGGTGCGCCATGAGCGTCCGCGATGGACGGTTGTGACGAAGTTTTACCCATTTATTCGGGAACTTGTCTGGATCGTATGGAGGTACGATAGTCGCGCGTAGTGCCACCCACTCCAGGCTGCCTTCGGTCGGCCGCTGGCTCCGCGGCATACTGGCAATGCGCTCGCGGAACAACGTGACCGCAGTGGCGACGGCGTCCGGGTACTCGCCTCCCTCGGGCATTCGTGCGAACGTGTTGAAATCACGGGGCAGGTACCGAACGACATGAGCCGATACGTCGTTCCCTGTCGTGAAGCCCGGCCAGCCGCGCATCTGCCGCTGGTAGTCGGTGGCCGGGGCCGTCCCGTAGGCAACGCGAGCGGACAGATCGCGCGGCCCCTTGCCGGCGAGCTTGACTGCCTCGGGTATGGGAGGCAGATCGCTGACGGCGTCGTGGCACCCGACTGCATGCCGCAGTGTAGGCTTGGGATCCGGTAGCGGAGCAAGATACGACGTGGACGAGGCCGTCTGGTTCCTGAGAATTGCCAAGGCGCTCGCTCGGGTCCCCAGGTACCCGGGGGGCACGTTGAAGTAGTGCGTTGGCTCTGGAAAGGACGGCACAACGTGGGCCGCACTGTGGATGCCGATAAGGTACCAGCGCTCGCGCATTTGGGGCACGCCGTAGTTGGCCGCGTTCAACAGTGTGTATTTGCACACATAGCCCAGGCTTTCGAGCCCCTCGGCGATGAGGTCGGCTACGTTGTCGCCACCATAGCTGAGGATGTCGGGTACATTCTCCATGATTACAGCGACCGGCTGCAACGCCTTGACATACCGGAGGTAGTGCACCCAGAGCTGGCCACGCTTGTCCGCCAAGTGGGCCTCAGGAGCCGCCGCCACCTCGCGCAACTTCGCCCTGCCCACCCTTGCGTAGGCCTGGCACGGCGGACCACCGACGATGACGTCGATTCCATCGGCACCGCCTGGCAAACCAAGCTCCGCAAGCAGGTCGAACGGGTCAGTCGACGTCATGTCCCGGGCCTTGCCGTGCACTTCCTGCAGCCGGCGCCCATGCTTGGCGTGGAAGTTGGCCGCGTGGGTGCGCGCGCGAGTCGGCTCCGACTCGACGGCCGCGACGATCTCGCACCCGGCCGCTTGCATCCCCAAGGACAAGCCGCCTGCACCAGCGAACAGGTCCAGGACCCTAGGTCGCTGCGTCTGGATGTGGCCGAGCTTCCGGCGGATCGTGTCGTGCATGTTGCCTGTGTGGAAAGGCGGCAGCGCCGTTGCCATTCTAGTCAAGTTCCAGTCCAATGTCATCGTTGACGTCGCGCCTTCGTCGTCGTTCGCCTGCGTTCGACCGTCAGGCGTACGTTCCCATGCCGAAGCGCTTCGAGATCACGTTGTTCGCGCGCGCCGTCGTCGGTTAGAGGTTCCACGCGGACGACATGCCAGCCGGGGTCTACAACGGCTTCGCCAGCGCCGATGCGGACGAGACGATCGGCGACGGCCTCCGGGTCATTGACAACTTCGTGCTCCCAGATGCGGACCACCGTGAATCCAGCGGCTTCGAGCGCAAGAGTCTGCCGCCGGTCACGATCGACGTTCTTGCGCAACTTCAGCGCCCAGAAGTCGGCCCTGGTCCGGGGACAAACGTAATGGTCCGGACAGCCGTGCCAGAAGCAGCCGTCCAGCCAGACCGTGACCTGCCCACCGAAGAGCGTAAGATCCGGGTGGAATCCCTCGACGACGGGCAGCACGCTGTGGGCGATGCCTCGCAGCGCAAGGACGCGCCTCAACTCCATCTCCGGGCCGGTGTTCTTGGCCGTGATGCGCGCCATCTGTTCGGAGCGTGTCAATGCCATGCCGGTCGCCTCCCTCCGGCCTGGGCATAGCCGCCTTCGACCATGGCCGCAAGGGCGTCGGCGCCAGCCCCCTGTGGCCAATGGGCTTTCTCACGCGGCGCTGAACGAAATGGCATACCAGGTTCGAAAGCGATCATGCGCTGATGTCTGCTACCATAGCGCAGTCCGCATGTAGTTTCAGCAAATTGTGACCTGAGGTCTGGCTCCGACCAACGGTGCGCTGGCGATCACGCGCGTCCATTGTTGTCGCCAGGGCCTGTGCCACCTACAACGTGACCGTCAGGAACGCGCTATCGGCAGGGGCACCATGGCAACGGTCATCTTGAAAAGGCTCCGCAAGTCGGAGTTCGGGTGGTTCCAGGAGTGCCGGGACCAGGGCCGCGAAGTGTCGCGCGTCCGTGGTCTCAACATGGATGCCGAAATCGTCCGACGCGTGTTCCGACCCGGTCGAGTCGCCGGCTTCGAAGTCGTTACCAAATGGCACGACGGGTTCCGCCTGCACGAGGATCGCCGGCCGATCCTGCTCCAAGCCAAGAACTGGCGCCTGACCGGAACGGCTGTACCGGGCCGCCGGTTCGGCCAGTGTGAGGACGGTGACATCATCGTAATGGCGGTGACGCGGGACGACACGATCCCGGTAGTCACCTGGGACATCGTCCATCGCGCCGGCAACGAGGCGCTCGCACAGTCATTCGGCGATGCGCTTCGTGGCGAATCCATGCGGGCGCTGGGCCCGAAGGCGGGCGAGGCCCTCCTCGAAGTCTGTCGCGCCCATCTGTTGGCGTTTGGAGCTGCGCCAATAGGTGGTGGACTGGACACCAGCGATGATGCGGTGTTGCCTGAACTGACCGCGCAATCCCAGCGTCGCAAGCGGCCGTCCGAGCCAGCGTTGGCGCCTCCGACGACTGGACCCGGGGACCACGAGTCGTTGCTGGCCAAGGCGATCCGAGGCGATGTCCTTGAACCTGACCTGCCCATCCTGCTGGAGGCGTTCAGGAGCATCGGGTACGGGCTCGGCCCCGCACTGGCCGACCTTGTCGACAACAGCATCAACGCGAAAGCTCGCAAGGTCCGCATTCGCATCGAGCGGGATGCGACCAGGATCGTACGGGTTGTCGTTGCAGACGATGGCACCGGAATCGATGAGTCCACGATCAGCGAGGCGATGCGTTTCGGCACGCGCACGCAAAGACCCTTAGACTCATTGGGTAAGTTTGGTTTCGGCATGAAGCTCGCTTCGTTCAGTGCCTGCCGGTCTTTCACAGTGGCGACCCGGCAGCGGCATCGAGCGATCGCCCGCCGATGGACCGCAACAGGGATCATCGACGGGTGGCGGCACGACGTTCTGGACGATTCGGCGGCAGCGTCCCTGGTCGACGCGAAGGTGACCGGCTGGGCGCTCGGCCCGTCGGGTACGGCTGTCATCTGGGACGACATCGACCGCCTCGACTTGCCAACCCAGGACTTCGACCGCGCACTCAAGACGCAATTGAACAAGGTCAAGACGCACCTCGGACTCACATTCCACAAGTTCCTGGTCCCCGGTGGGATCGCACTTTCGTATGAGATCTACGACCACGTCCAGGGCTGCGCCGGGGCAGTGACCCCGATCCTGCCGCTGGATCCATTTGCCTATGCGCGGTCGGGACTCGATGGCTACCCGAAGCAGATGCACGTGCAACTCGACGGCATCGGGCCGCTCGCCCTTCAATGCCACGTGTGGCCGCCCGGAATGAAGCTGCCGGAGTACAAGCTGGACGGCGCGAATATGCGGCAAGGGCTGTATGTGTACCGGAACCAGCGCCTCATCCAGGCGGGCGGATGGAGCCAGCTTAGGACGAACGAGGCGCACCTGTCGCTCGCTCGCGTGGCCATCGAATTGCCGCCAACCTACGACGCTGCGTTCAAGCTGGATGTCCAGAAGACCAGCGTGAAGCCTCCTGCAGCTTTCGAACTGGCCTTGAAGAAGGCTCGTGCCCCCGACGGAACGACGTTTGACGAATACCTCCAGCACGCGCAGGGCGCCTACCGCAACACGGCGGGCGACGAAGTTGAGGCGCCGCTTACTCCGGGCGACGGACTGCCCGAAGAACTCATCGACGCACTGCGAGAAGAGCTTGCCGGCGGCGACCTCGGTGCGCAGCAGGTGGCCTTCGAGTGGGCGAAGCTCGGCAAGAACGAGTTCTTCCAAGTCGTGCGTGCCGACGAGCCGCGGATTGTCATCAACCAGAGGTGGCGGCGCCTTCTCGGCGGACGGCCACGACTCAACGACGAAGACGCGCCAATCATCAAGGTATTGCTCTACTTGCTCCTGGAGAAGTCAATTCGGCTCCAACGGGTGCGCGACACCGAAACCGCTCGCCTTGAGCGCCTCAGTCGGCTACTGGCGATGACGTGTCAGCATATGGCGGACGAGGCATGATGGCGGTCGAACGGCACCAGACCTGGGAGAACTTTCAGACAGCGGTCCTCGGGCCTGGCGGCGTGCACCCAATACCAGGCGTGCCCCAGGCATGGGTTTTCGCCGAGCGAGGCGGGACGCGGATCGGAATTCGGATTGGCGTGCCCCATGCCGTCGAGGTGCCAGCATGCCTCGTCGCGGCCCTTGAACTCCGCCTCATGGCGTTCGATGGTGTGCCGTGCCTTGAACTGACGTGCCGGCACTCTGACCTGAACCGGCAGTTCTACTCCCTGGTGCTAGACGTGGCCGACGCAATACAGATCCTTGGGCAATCGCCAGGAAACGCGCTGGCTGCGGCGGTGGCGCAGTGGGAGCAGTTGCTGCGCGTACGCCGAATCCTGACCGCCGACCAGCAGGTTGGACTGTTCGGCGAACTCTGGCTGCTGCGCCGCCTCATCACCGCCCGAGGCGCGCCTGCGCTGGACGCGTGGATGGGGCCAGCCGGCGAGCCACACGACTTCCGCTGGGATGACCTGGATGTCGAGGTCAAGACGACGACCCAGGCCGTCCGGAGCCACGTGATCAACCGACTCGGCCAGTTGGAATCGGCGCCCGATCGGAGACTGTACATTCTGTCATTGCTCATCCAGCCGGCAGGCGGCGCCCCTGGTACCAGCTTGGCCGATGCCGTCGCCGACGCCCGAGCAAGGCTGGCCAATCCGGAGGCGATCGGTCGTTTCAACTTGACGTTGACCGGACTGGGCTACCGCGATGAGGACGAGCCGTTCTATCGCCGGGCGTGGTGCATGCGGGCGGCTGCTGCCCTCGTGCCAGTGGATGAAGGATGTCCACGCCTTACCCGCCCGCACGTGGACACCATGCTCGGAGTCGTCGCTAGCCGGATCGACGATGTACACTATCGGGTCAACTTGGATGGGCTCGGCTGGCTCGATCCTGACCCCCGCTTTACCGCCGTGATCGCCTGACCCAGGAGACTCTATGGACGCGACCGCAAAGAGAATCTTGATGAACTTGGACGAGCCGGCAAATCTCGAAGCCGAGGTCCAGTACGCCTTGATGAGGTCGAATGGCGGGGCGATCAGCGCTGCGCAAGCACGAGCGGCGCTGTGGCGCGAGGACATCAATGACCCGATCTACGTCGAACTTGCTCGCCGTGTCAGGACCTGGGACGCCGTCGAAAATGTCGGCTGGGTAGCATCGACGGCTAGCCTGACGACCGAGCGCCGCGTGTTGGCCTATGAGTTGCTCGGGCTTGACGAGGCGGAGCGGCAGTGGTGCAACGAGCGGATTCCGGTGTTCAAGGGCGAACCCGCCGTGGTCATCGCCGAACATCACGACGTCTGGTACACACAAGAACGTCGTACAAAGTGCAGCTTCTACTGGAACGGGCTTTCAGGCCACCTGCAGCAGCAAGGCTGGGACGGGGATAGCCTTGCGTCGCTCGACGTCAGCACCACGCGGGTCGTCGAGCGCCTTTCCGACCCTTGCCGCGAGCAGGCCCACAAGACCAAGGGGTTGGTGGTGGGCTACGTCCAGAGCGGCAAGACGGCCAACTTCACCGGCGTCATAGCAAAGGCGGCGGACGCAGGTTACAGGCTCATCATCGTGCTTGGCGGAACGTGGAACATCCTGCGCGAACAGACCCAACGGCGTCTGGACAAGGAGATGATCGGCGTTGAACTGCTCGGCACCGACTACGACCAGGAGCCGGAGGCCGAACGGGCGAAGTTCTTGCGGCATGGAAAGATGCCGTCCGTCCTCGGCTACTTCGACTGGCAGCGCCTAACCGGACCTGGTGACGACTACAAGTTGCTGAAGAAGGGCCAGCATGTACTTGCATTCAGGTCAGCCCATCCGGGGCTTCCGTTCTGCAGTTGGGAGAACCTCGCACACGAGCCGGCCCGCCTCATCGTCCTGAAGAAGAACAAGTCTGTTGTCGACCGCCTGATCAAGGACTTGAAGGAAAGCGAGAGGCGCGGCGGCGCTGGCGCGGTGCCGCTGAGCGCGGTCCCGATGCTGCTCATCGACGACGAGTCGGACCAGGCGGGCGTGAACACAAGGCCGCCAAACGCCGCCCAGCAACGTGATAGAACGGCCGTAAACGGAGCCATTACGCGTCTGCTCGGCATGTTCCCGCGAGGTCAGTACGTGGGCTATACGGCCACACCGTTTGCCAATGTCTTCATCGACCCCGATGATGCTGAAGACCTTTTCCCCAAAGATTACTTGGTCTGCCTTCCTCGCCCAGCCGGCTACATGGGGATCCGTGACTTCCACGATCTGGATGGCGCGCCCAACCAGCCGGGACCCAACGAACTCGCCCTTGTTCGCGACATCGTCGGCGCTGATGGCGAGGAAGGTAACCTTCCCAGAGCGATTGATGCTTTTGTGCTGACAGGGGCGATCAAGCTCTGGCGCGAAACCAAAGAGCCGGCGTTGGGGAAAAGGTATCGGCATCACACCATGTTGATCCATACCGACGTCTCGAACGCGACCCAGGACGCGCTTGCAAGCCAGGTCAAGGACGTCTTTGACGACGGCACTTACGACCAGGCGGCAGCACTGCTCAGGCTCGAAAAGTTGTGGCAGCAGGACTTCCAACCCGTGTGTGCAGACCGGGCGGGCGACCTGCCCGTGCCCGGCAGCTTTGCTGAACTCAAGGAGTACATAGGAAAAACGGCGGCGCAGATTGAACACGGCGGCAGTGTAGTGCTCGTAGTCAACGGCGATCCCGCGCACAAGGAGGAGAGTCCAGACTTCGACCACCAGCGCGTCTGGAAGATCATCCTGGGCGGAAACAAGCTGTCCCGTGGCTACACGGTCGAAGGACTGACGATCAGCTACTACCGCCGAAAGGCGAACACCGCCGACACCTTGATGCAGATGGGGCGGTGGTTCGGATTTCGCCGCGGCTACCAAGATCTGGTCCGTGTGTTTCTCGGTCGCCAGGAGCCAAGCAGCAGACGCATCGGCGCCCCGCCGATCGACTTGTACAGGTGGTTCGAGGCAACATGCCGTGACGAGGAAGCTTTCCGTGCGGACATCAAGAAGTATGCCGAGAAGCTTGGACACGGCCGCATCCGTCCCATCGACGTTCCGCCGCTCGTGCCGCAGCACCTCCGACTGCTGCGCCCCACACAGAACAACAAAATGTTCAATGCAATCATCGACCGACAAAACTTCAGTGAGGACTACTTGGAGCCGACCATGGCCCCGGCTGCCAGCTCGAAGGAAGCTGGACGCAATCTCCGGCGGGCGGCAGACTTGCTCGGTCGGCTGGGGCTCACCACGGTATCACTTGGAGTAGACGGTGCATCGTTCAAGGCCTTGATCGGGAAGGCAACTCCAGAGGACGTGGCCAGCTTCCTTGCCGACTACGAGTTCAGCGAGAAGAATGACAGGATCGTGCGGCTGGTCCGCTTCCTGCGCAAGGAGGACGGCCAGGGCAGCCCGGAAATCGACCAGTGGCTCGTCATGGTCCCGCAGATCGCCTCTACGGTGGGGCAGTGGCGGGTTGGTGGCCTCGACCTCGCAGTCGCCAAACGGGCGCGGATTGGCGGCGAGGACACGCGATTCGGCGTGTACTCGGACCCAAAGCACCGACAGGTCGGCCTCTTCCTCGCCGGCATCGCCCCGCCAATGCCGCAACCGCCCGTCATACCTTCGCCGCAGTGGCAGCCGGTCGGCGACACCTTGAATTGGCGAGCGCCGCGCACCGCCGTCCTGCTCGTCTACCCTGTGAAGCAGCAGCAGACCGACCAGGTGACTATCGGCTTCGCAGCGATAATACCGAGGAACTCGATTCAAACGCCCATCGTGTTCTCTGTCCGAGTCGCCGCCAAGCCGAACGCCGTCGTGGTCGGTGCCGTGCCCACGCCATAGTCGGCGAGTGCCCGGTGGCGCGCACTAGACTTGCGCACCGCCGCGCCTGCGACGTTGGCCTCCGGAGGCTTGGGCTGCCGGACGCCGGGAGTTCGACCACTTTCTCAAGCCCACGCCGTGCCCCTGGACCTACTCCGGCCCGCCGTCGAACCCGCACTCCGTGCACACAACATTCGTCAGAATGTTCAAGTGCGCGAACTCATTACCGCATTTGTCACAATCATAGAAGCTGAACAACTTCTGGATAGCCGCCAAGAAAGCCGCATTCACACCGCGGATGCGAAAGAAATCCCGCGCCTGGGTGATTTCGCCCCGCGCCAACGGCAAGACATCACCAAGCTGCAGTATGCGCTTCAGATACTTCACGATGTACGCAACACCCGCTTCGTCGAAGTGCGCGATTTGCTTGAGCCGCGGCGAGAGCGCCGCCAGCTCCTTGAGCGCCACGACCTCGTTGCTCGTCAATTCAGCCGCCGGGGAGCAGGCGATCGCGGCTTCCGTCCTGAGTACTTTCAGGTACTTCGACACCGTCGTGCGGTGCAGGCCAAGCTTATTGGCAATCCAAGTGATGGTTTTGCGTTTTCCGTACCAGTACTTGATCTCGTCGAGCTGGGCGGGCGTGGGAGGGAACGGTGCGGCCATGATGAACTCCCTTGCAGGTCGCGGCGCACGAGGACTAGTCGGTGCGCATGGTGGCATCGAACAGGATGGGCTGACGCTCGGTGTGCTTGCTCACCACGGCCATTACGCGCAGTTGCCGCCGCGCTGCCGCGCGATCACACGGCTGCCACAGCCGAAAAGTGAACACCGAGAGCGGACGCGTGCCCCCAGGGGCAAGGGTGAAGCCCACGCCGGCCGCACGCTGGATCGCGAGCGTCCGGTGATTCAGACGCTGGCCGAACAGCCTGCCCGGTTCTAGCACGGCGCACATCGGGTAGGTCAGCCGGCCATTGGAATCGAGCCACACCAGCATCAGGGTCACTTCGGCCTGGTGAGGTCCGCCTCGCGGGGCGTACTCCGCGTAGACGAGCACCAGCACCTCATCGGAATCGGTGTCGAGCACCACGTCGTACAGCCAAATGCAGACGCCGCCCCAGTGCCCCATGATGGGCGGGGTGATGCACTCGGCCGTGAGGACGCGGCCCTGGGGCCAAGTGGGCGTGGATGGGGGCGCAACCTGCGCAGGATTGCGTGTGTCCTCGTCGTGCTCTGCAGGCGCGTCATCGTCGGGCTCGTCGCCGTCGTCCTCGTCATCACGGTCTTGGTCATCATCTGACGCCGAGGTTTGCTCCCCGCCATGTCCGGATCGCGACAAGGGCGGCGCTCCGTTGGCGATTTCTTGTTTGCCTTCATGCGGCGTGTCTGTTGTGGCCGCGGCCCGCGCGGGCTCGTCATCGACCCACTGCGCGTACACGACGCAGATGTGCACGGGGCTGGCGGGCCGGAACTCGTAGTGGTCGGGGTCGGCGTCCGCGCCAGCCAGGAGTTGGAAGATAGTCCAATTGCCGTTCTGTTTTGCGTCCAAGTGCGCTCTCACCTTGCGCATTGTCGCATCAGCGTTTGGCTGGCTATCGACCTTGCCGGGGTTGCGGAGCTTGAACGCCTCGCGCGTCGTCAACGGGGCACGCGCGAGGACGAGCGCAAGCGCCGTGTTTGCTGTAGTTATGCGCAGTTCCAAGACGTCCTTGGCCACATGCGCCATGCCAGCGGTAGCTGCGACGACAACGACGCCAGAGGCAGGGTCGCGCCGCACTGAGAAGGCGTTGCTGTCATCGAGGTACAGCCCGACTTCGGCGGCCAACACCTGGGGGACGCTCGACGCGAGGGCTGTGGCGGAGATCTCGCGGGCTGCTGGCAGGCCATGCCCATGCGCGATGGCGTCGATGATGTAGTAGCGCTTGTGCATCTGCCTTCTCCCGTACTCCCCGGCCCGTTTCACGGCAACCTGCTGTATTTGCCGAATAACCTGCCCCGGCCGCACCCACTTCTGACGACGACAGTGCACTTCTTGGCGACAGCACTGTGCCCGGTGCCGACCAGACCAGTGCCGCCATCGCGTCGCACCTGCACCCCATAACGCACTAAAACAAAGCAACAATACGCAAATCGTGCAGCAGTGCAGGCAAAATCCGCTCTTCGACGACCACGACATGTGTTTCGAAGTCGGAAGCGACAAGCACGCCCTGCTGGGCATGAACGCAGGATTTGCCTGCACTCCTGCACTTCACCTTATGTACCGCTATGTTGTCTTGCACGAGTGCTTGCACGCTATGCACGGGGATCCTCCGTTTCGGGCAGAGGGTGATCCTGCTCGCACAGTGCCAGCCCCTGGATCATGCGTCCTGCTGCGCCGCCACTCGGATGCCCAAGATCGTTCATGATTCTGTACACTTCTTCCGCTTTCACCGCGACTTCGCGACCGGTACGTTCGGCCCACGAGCGGAACGCGTTGTGCAGCTCAGTGCGGTAGACCGATTTTCCTCGCGCGACCCAGCAGCAATCGGCGAGGAACGCTTGCAGCGCAACGACGGGGTCCGGCGACCCGTCGGCGCGCCCGGCCCGCCATCCTGCGGTGGCGTCGAGGACGATTGGTGGTGGGTTCAGGCCGTGCTCGAGGAAGTCCGGAATCGCGTTGACGATCAATGTCAGGATGCCGGACAGCTCATCGCGCAATCGGTCGCCCAACGTCGTGTCCTCGCGACCCAAGAATGACTTCCTGAACGGGATGACGTGCGGACGCGCCCAAAAAGCCGGATCGTCGTCGCCCACAACGGGCAGCCGATTGCCTTGGAGCCAGAGCTTGTGCGTCGCCAAAAATGTGCTGAAGTTTTCCCGCATTCCACGCGCACGAACTGGATCACCGCCGGACAAGTCCTTGATCCGCGAGGTATTGAGCAGCGAGTCGAACTTCGCCTGACGGAACTCGGCGCCGAAGCCGAAGCGCGTGCCGCGCAAGTCGTTCAGCTCGGCTGGATGTCGGTCCCCGCCCTTGTTCTCGTACAGTAGTACTTCTGCCAGCTTGACGCCGTAGTCGCCCATCAACGCCGCAATCGTCCGAAGGAGCACTCCCTTGCCGTTGCGGCCGTTACCGACGAGCACGAAGTACCCGTGGATGTGTACGGACCCGGTCAGGGAGTAGGCTAGGGAACGCAGCATGAACTTGACGAGTTCCGGATCGGCGAGGGTCTCGTGCAGGAAAGCCAGGAATTTTGGCGCAGTTGCGTTCCGGTCGTACGTGACCGGGGCCAACTTCGTGCACAGGCGCGCGCGATCATGGGGATGCAAGATGCCGGTCTGCAGCTCGAGCGTGCCGTTCAACAGGTTGATCTCCCAGGGATCCGCATCGAGTTCGGCAGGTTGTACTCGTACACCGACTTGTGCGGCGGCGATGCTGAGCATCGGATTGAGACGCTTTTGATCCTCCGATCCCAGTGCGAATTTGGCGACTTGGGCCGAAGTCTTGGACGGCGGCCCGACCTCGTCCTGGATGGTGCGTACGACCTCGATCGCTGCGCACAGCGCCGCCGCATGCGAGCCTGCCTTGAATCGCCGGCCATCCCAGCCGAACCATCCACCATGATTCGGATTGTGGCGGAAATCCGGTCGTCTTTCGACGAACCGCTCAGCGTTGCCTGCGTCGGAAAATGGCAATCGCTTCAGGAATTTAGGCGCCAGCGCAGGTATCGCTATGCCAGACTCCTGCACCACGGCCTCGTCGACCGGGCAGCGCGTCGGCGTCTGGGCAGGTTCTGCTTCTGCCGGTAGCGCGGGCACGGGTGCCGGCGCCGATACTGGATGGGAGCGGTACGTCGGGTCGTTCACGGCACGCCAACGCTTCCAGTGCTCGCCAGGTTTCGCGGCCGAAAGCGAAAACTCGCACGTCGCGTGCTGGCACCCGATGCCCGGCGCACCGTCGCTCGACACCGACAGGAACGCCGCTCGATCGTTTTTGCGGAGATCACATGGGCACGTCTCGAACTCATGGATCGTAGAGCCATTGCCCCGCTTCGTGGCTTTGAGGAGCGTCAGCCCCGTGTCTTCGACCAGGCGGACCGCGTCGAATGGCGTCTTGGCAGGCGAGGTCGGGCCGGCGATGTTGGGTGACGATCTCGTGGCAGCGGGCGACACGGCAACGGCGGGTGCGGCGTTCTCACAAAAGGACGCGAGCAGCTCAACGTCGACCCGTCGCGTCAGTTCAGGCACGTTCAGCAGGTGGGCGAGCCGATGAGGGCGCTCCTCGAAATCCTCACCCTTGCACGCCAGGGTACCGTAAATCTTCCAGATTCTCGCTGGATTGAACACCGATAGGTCGACCATGCAGGCGTTCGGCGTGTCCGGCGGGTCGTCGAACTGCAGCGCCAGCACCTTCAAAAAGGCCTGCGGCAACGGCGAGCTTGCCGGGAGGTCGCACGGAAACATCAGATGCACGCCGTTGCCGGAGTCCGCGACGATCGGCGCTGGAAACCCGAGCGCCACCAGACTGCGCGCGATGAGGGTCGCCTTCTCCAGCGCCGCCGCGTGCTCTGCCATGGAACTACTGATTCCAGACGGCCTCTTTGGGTCGATGTCCACCAGCAGCCAACTACGCGCAAGGATGTGCTCATCGCCCGTCGATGCGCCCTTCTCTGCCTGGATCAGTCGGTTGTACGCGCGGTGCTTCAGGACCGGGTCCACGGCCTGTGGAATGAAGTAGGCGCCGGACCATCCTCCGCGCAGGGTCTGCAGCGCCCTGCACACGGCAGCGGGGTCATCGAAGTACCCCGACCAAGTGCACTTGAAGGTCGCGCCCGGTCGCTCACGCCCGTGCAGGACACGGATCTCGGTGAGTTGCCCGGGCGGCAGGAAGATCTGCAGCGCACGATGCAACTCGGCCTCATCGATAAGTACCGGCACGCGTCGCCCTACGGAGG
>CAYHHL010000151.1:0-14835 GCA_964356325.1 uncultured Enterobacteriaceae bacterium
CGAGCCCGTCCCCTTGCGCCCGCCCCGCCCCGCCTGCCATCCTCGCGCCACCATGCGCATCCTCGCCCTCGCCGCCCGCGGCACGCTCCCCCTGGTCACTGCTGAATGCCGCCAACTGGGCCTGCGCATCCGCCACGAAGGTCCCGAGGGCGTCGACCTCGATCTGGACGAGACACAAATCGCCCGTGCTCTGGTGCACTTGCGCGTCGCCACCCGTCTGCTCGTGCGTCTGTCTACATTCGCGGCGCGCGATGCCCAAGCGCTCTACGACGGCGCGGCCGCGGTCGATTGGGGTAAGTGGCTGGATCCGCGCTCGACGTTTGCCGTGCACGCCAGCGGTGAATTGACGCCTTCCCAGCAAGACCAGCGCGGCCTCGATCACCACATCTTCGTGGCGCTGCGGATCAAGGATGCCCTGTGCGATCAGTTGGTTCGGCGCTACGGTCGGCGCCCCGATGTCGCCCGGGACGATCCGGAAGTCCGCATCGTCGCGCGCGGTCATCGCGGCATGTGGTCGCTGTTCTTGGATATGTCGGCGCCGCCGTTGCACGAACGGGGCTTTCGCAAGGCCCAGGGCCCGGCGCCGTTGAAGGAAACGCTGGCCGCCGCCATCGCCGAGTTCGCGCACTGGAACGGCACGGCAAGACTGCACGATCCGATGTGCGGCTCCGGCACCCTGGTCATCGAAGCGGTCGGCCGGACGCTCGGCATCGCGCCGGGCTGCACGCGCTGGTTCGGCATCGAGCGCTGGCCCCACCACGGCGAGACGATGACCCGCTTGCTGGACGACGAACGCGCCAAGGCCGTAGCCCATGCCAAGACCGCGATTCAACGCAAGGATCTCGAGGTCCTGGCCAGCGACCTCGACCCGCGCGCCATCGAAGCCACGCGCATCAACCTCAAGTCCGCTGGCCTGGATCGCATCGTGCGCGTGCAGCAGGCCGACGCCACCACCATGGAACGCCCGCCTCCGGGCTCGACGTTGCTGTGCAACCCTCCGTATGGCGAACGGATTGGCGGCGAGGACGTGGTGAAGCTGTACGAGGCGATGGGCAAGCACTGGCGCACCTTCTCGGCGTGCGAGGCTTTCGTCGTCGATGGCAACGCGGATTTCTCCAAGGCTTTCGGGCTGCCCAGCGCACGCTCGTGGCCGCTGTGGAACGGTCCGCTGCCGATCGTGTTGCGCGAATACCTGCTGTAGGGGCATGTGCATCAAGCCTTGACCGGTTGATCCCAGCGCCCGCACCTGCCAACCTCGGCGCGCATGGCTACTCGCTCACACATCTCCAGACCCACGGTCGTTCTTGACACCTATGGTGGCACGGCGGCTCCCGGCGCGATCGTGGCGGCGGCGGCGCGCATGGCCCGGCAAGGCGTGGCGCGCGTGCTGCTGGTCGGCGACGTGGCGGTGCTGCAGGACCAGTTGAGCCTCGTGCCCTACGATCCCATGACGTTGCGCCTGGTTCCAGCGCCAGCTGCCTATCCGCGGCGTCCTGGCGACACGCTGGCTCAGGTCGAGGCGGCACGGGTCGCCCTGCCGATCGCGATGGCGTTGCTGGTCGACGGCGAGGCGGACGCCTTGGTCACGGCCAGTCCGCCCGAACTGGTGTTCCAGCTGGCGGAACAGCACCTTCCGCATCTGCCGATGGTCAAGTCCCTGGCCGCGGCGACCGTTTTCCCGACCATGCCGCGCACGTCGAACGGCGATCCCCTGGCGTTGCTGCTCGACGTCTCGGGGTTGCGGGCCAAATCAGCAAGCGATCTCGTGGCCTTCGCGATACTGGGCTCGACCTACGCGCGCGTCGTCACGGGCGTGCGCGAACCCCTGGTGGCCTTGCTCTCGACCGGCAGCCAGCCTGACGAGGGGCCTCCCGAGGTCGTCGAGGCCCACCGCCGCCTGAAGTCGTTGCGCGGGATCAAGTTCGTCGGCAACATCAAGGCTACTGATATTTCGCGAGGTTTCGCTGACGTCGTGGTCGCCGACGGTCTGGTCGGTCACACGGTCCGCGGTCTGCTCGAAGGCCTGACGACCATGACGGTGGAGGCCGCGCGCTACGCCTGGAAGACGCGGGTGTCCTGGCGCTTCGGGCTGCGCTTGCTGTCGCAGGGTGTCGGCATGCTGCGCAAGGTCTCGGAGTTCCAGGAGTATGGCGGCGCGCCGACCTTGGGCCTGCAGCACCTCGTGCTGTGCGCGAGTCCGGACTCCAAGGCGGTGGCGTTCGAGAATGCGATCAAGCTGGCCGCGAAGTGCCACGGTCGCCATCTGCAACGTGAACTGGCGCAGGCGCTTGCCGCCTTGGAAACGCCAGCAACGAACCAGACTTCCGAAGAGGTGGGTCGTGGTTGACACGCCGGTCGAGCACGTGGTCGCGGCGGACAAGGCCGAGGTGGTCTATCGCTGGGACCTCGACAAAACCTATCTGCAAACGGAGTTTTCGACCGCGCGCGGCCTCTTGCAAGCAGCGCTCGAGGGGGCGCACCGCAAGCGCACGATTCCCGGCATGCGCGCGCTTCTGGTCGCGTTGTCACAGGCTTACAAGGCGCGCGTGATCGTGGTTTCCGGCAGTCCGACCCAGCTGCGACGGCGCATCCTGGCGATGTTCCAACTGCATGGAATCCGCTGTGATCGCTTGGTTCTCAAGGACTTCGGCGCGGCTATCCGGCGCGGTCGGTTCCGCACCATCACCGCCCAGGTTCCGTACAAGCTGCGGGCGCACCTGGAAACGCGGTTGTGGCTGGCTGCGCGCGAGGAATCCGTAGGCGAGATCTGCTTTGGCGACGACGCCGAGGTCGACGCGCTGGTCTACTGCCTCTACAGCGACGTCTGCGCCCGGCGAGTGTCCGCCACGCGGCTGGCGCGCATCCTCGACATGAGCGGTGCCTATGCCGATGAAGTGCAAGCGATCCTGGGCCGTCTGCAACTCGTCGAGAAGACCGATCCGGTCCGGCGCATCTTCATCCACCTCGAAGGCAATTCGCCGCCGTCGCGCTACGGGGCCTACCGCGGTCGGGTGTTGCCGACTTTCAATGCCTTCCAGATCGCGCTGACCCTGGCGCAGGACGGTCTGGCCGACGATCGCGTGGTCGTGGCAGTGGCCGAGGATCTGGTGCGCGACTCGCGGGTAAGCGCTGAAGGCCTGGCCGGATCGCTCGAGGACGCCACGCGCCGGGGCCTGTGCAATCTCGAGATGGCTCGCCACGTTGCATCAGAATTGCTGCCTCGGACCGCGGCGTTCGACGCGGGCTTCCGGCCGGATTTCGCCCAACGGGTGGTCAAGCGTCTGGGATCCTACGGCGCGCCGCGTCCCGAACCTGTGCCGCAACCCTTGCCCTACGAACAGCTTTTCGAGGCAGAACGCGCCTTTGCCCAAGCGCGCAAGCTGGCGTTGCGAACGGCGGGACAGATCCCAGGGCTCGCCGACTTCCTCGAGATGCGCGACGACGACTGACAGACGGGCTGCGCGAAAACAATCGAGGTTCCAACGATGCCTACCTGGACGTTTTTCGGCGCTCTGCTCGGCTTTTTCGGCGTCGCGCTCGGAGCCTTCGGGGCCCACGCCTTGCGCGATCGCCTGACCCCGCAGGATCTAGCGATTTTCGAGACCGCGGTGCGCTATCAGTTCTTCCACGCGCTCGCGCTCATCGGCGTCGACGCGCTGGGCTGGATGGCGCGCGGCCACGGCTTGGGCGCCGCGACCGCCACCTGGATCCGCGGCGCAGGTCTGGGCTTCACCTTGGGAACACTCGTGTTCTCAGGCAGCTTGTACCTGCTCGTCGGCACCGGCGTGCGGCGCTGGGGCATGGTCACACCGCTGGGCGGCGTGGGCTTGCTGATGGGCTGGGCGTGCTTCGCCATCGCGGCGTGGAAGCTGCGCGCCTGACCGGAAGCTTCTGGAACTACAGGGCAAGACCGACGGTCAGCGTCGAGAACAGCTGGAAGCCGTTGTCGCCGTAGTGCGACTTCGCGCCGCCCACGTTCAGGCCCAGGTAGGGCAGGCCCATCGAAACACGTGCGCCGGCAAAGACTTCGAAAGTGCCGTTCCACGACAATGCGTTGCTGTCCACCCGGGCGCGTTCGACGCCGCCGCCGATGCCCGCGAAGATGCGCGCGAACGGGACCTTGAGCACCGAGTAACGCAACTGCACGGCGACGGCGGGCTTCCACTGCGGGGTGTCGACGCGCAAGCCCGCACCGATGTCAGAGAAGATCGCGTCGACGCCAGCTTCCAGCGTGCCCGCGTAGGCCGCGGAGTCGCTTCCGGGCAGCGCGTAGGAGCGCACGCCCAGACCGCCATAGATCTCGGGCAGGGCAGCCGCGGGGCGTGCCGCCAACGCGAGGAAGACAGACATCAGCAGCACAGACATCAGGAACCGGGGCAGAATACGGGTCATGGATACCTCCGCCCAGCTCGATAACAGATGCCACGGCCGCTCGCAACTTGACCACTGCCCCCGCGCCGCGCCAGGATGCCGCAGCCCGGCCCGATGATTCGCTCCAAGGCTGGATGCAGGCTGGCAAAACTCTGCGATTAGGAGACCACGGCGCCCATGAACTACTGGCTGATGAAGACCGAGCCCGACGCCTTTTCGTGGCAGGACCTGGTGCGCGACGGCGTGGGCCGGTGGGACGGTGTGCGCAACCATGCCGCGAAACTGTTCCTGAAGTCGATGAAGGTGGGCGATCTGACCCTCATCTACCACAGCAACGTCGGCAAGGAGGCGGTGGGCATCGCGCGGGTAGTTCGCGAGCATTATCCAGATCCTACGCTGCCGGGCGAGCATCCGTGGGTGGCGGTGGACGTGGCACCGGTCAAGCCGTTGGCCAAGCCGGTGACCCTGCAGGCGATCAAGCTGGAGTACGGCGGAGACGGCCCGCTCGCGCGCGTCGAACTGTTGCGGCAAAATCGCTTGTCGGTCGTGCCGTTGCGTCCCGAGGAGTGGCGGCGCCTGCTCGAACTCGCGCAAACGCCGGAGCCTTGAGCCATGACGCGCCTGCTCGTGGACGCCGCGGTGCTCGACGGTTCGACAGGGGCCCTGCCGCCGCATTGGCTGGACGGCTTCTCGCACCTGCCCTTCGCGGCTCGGGATCTGACGCCCGCCACGCCAGGCCTGGCCCAGGCCGATGCCTTGCTGTTGCGCACGGTGACGCGCTTGCCGGCGGCCTTGCTGGAAGCGATGCCGCACCTGCGCGCCGTAGCGACGCTGTCGTCGGGCACGGACCACCTCGACCTCGAAGCGTTGGCGCAACGGGGCATTGCCTTGCACACGGGGCACGGCGGCAATGCCCACGCGGTGGCGGACTGGGTGCACTGGGCGCTGGAGCGTCTGGGGGCGCTGGATCCCTCGAAGACCGTGCCGTGGGCCGAACGGCGCGTGCTGCTGATCGGCGCCGGGGCGGTGGGCGCGGCGGTGGCGGCGCGGCTGCGATCGCTCGGCGCCGAGATCACGCTCTGCGATCCTCCGCGCGCTGAACGGGAACCCGGCTTTCGTTCCGTGGACCTGGACGACGCGCTCGGGCAGGGGCCGTGGTTCGCCGTCAGCCTGCACGTGCCGCTGGAGACCGCGGGGCCGCATCCGACTCGCGACCTGCTCGATGCCGTCAGGTTGGCGCGCTGCCAGGGCGTGCGGGTGCTGAACGCGGCGCGCGGTGGCGTGCTGGACGAAAGGACGGCGGCGCGGCTGCGGCGCCAGGGTCACCTCGCGGGCCTCGCGCTGGACACCTTCGTCGGCGAGCCGCTGCCGCGCGCCGACGTGATCGAGGCCTGCGATCTGGCGACTCCGCACATCGCCGGGCACAGCATCGAGGGCAAGCTGCGGGTCGCGCGCCGGGCGGTGGCCGGACTGCGCGCCCAGTTCGGCCTGCCCGAGCCGGGCAGCCTCGAGGCGGCGGTCGCCCACGTCATCCAGGCGCTGCCTGCCACCGTGGAATTGCGGCCCTTCTTGCGCCTGGACGGAGCCGATGAGGCCCTGCGCGCACAGGTGGCCAAGGGCGAGAGCTTCGACGTGGTGCGCCACCACCACCGCCGCCTGGAACTGCCTCTGGAACCGTGGCGAGCCTGATCTCCGACGCAGGCGCCGTACTTGCGAATCCTGCGTGTTCAGCTTGGGTTGGGCAAGAAACAGCCAGGGTGCCGGTTTGAATTGTGCAGCAGGCCGGCGCGGCGTATGCTCCCGGTCTGGCCCGCCGTTCGAGGATCGCCCAATGCCTTCACGTTTCGCTTCTTTCCGCCATTGTCTTCGTGTCACGCTCCTGTTGAGCGTCTGGCTCGCGGCCTGTTCCACCCCGAAGGGCCAGCCGGTCCCACCGGGGGGCGGCTTCGTGCTGCCTGGCGACGCGACCCAGGCCAAGAAGGACGTGATCGACGCGGTGCAAGGGACCGATCTGCCCGACGGCGAAACCGCGACCGAAGACGATGCCGATGCCGAAGATCAGCCGACAGATCAGGATGTAGAGGGCGCAGACATCGCCCCGGACGTCGGCTACCAAGGCACCTACTGCACGGCGAACGGCGCCTGCAAGGACACGCCCGAGACGCCGTTCTGCCTGACCAACGTGCACCAGTGCGTGCAGTGCCTGTTCGACGCGTCGCCGGGTGTGACGCCGCAGTGCCCGACCGGCAGCAAGTGCATCGACCACAAGTGCGAGGTATTCGCCTGCCAGCCCGGCACGCAAGTATGCCACGATTTCAACTCGTTCGACGTATGCGCGGCCGATGGCAAGTCGGTGACCGTCAGCGGTTGCCCGGACAACAAGCCGGTGTGCGTGGAGGACGCCTGCCACGTGTGCATGCCCGACAAGGTCTATTGCGGCAAACCTCCGGCGGGCACTGCGGAAAGCAAAACGCTGCTGAAATGCAACACCACCGGCACCAAGGCCACCGTGCAAGAGACCTGCGCGGGCAGCAAGTTGTGCATCAACGGCAAGTGCCAGGTCTGCCAGCCGGGCGTCAAGCTGTGCGAAGGCGACAAGGCGATGTCGTGCCGGTCGGACGGCGGCGGCTATGAACTCTCGCAGGATTGCGGCCTCAAGGGCTGGCAGTGCACCGGCGGCTTGTGCAAGGACCCGTGCAGCTTCGACCCGAAGTCCAAGACCAACGTCGGTTGCGACTACTACGCGGTGGACTTGGACAATGCCTACGTGTTCTCCGGCACTTCCAACCCGGACGGCACGCCCAAGTACTTCGACGCGCAGAACTCGCAGTTCTCGGTCATCGTGTCGAACACCGCGCAAAAGCCCGCCCTGGTCACCGTCACCGCGGGCACGGGGCAGAAGTCGAGCTATACGGTGCCGCCCGGCGCGCTGAAGATCATCAACTTGCCGGATCCGCTCTGGAAGGTGCAGAAGCCGGGCCAGCAGAACCCGCTGAACCAGGACGGCACCAACCGCAATCGCGCCGCCTACCGGATCCAGTCCAACCAGCCGATCGTCGCCTACCAGTTCAATCCCCTGCAGAACTACGACGTGTTTTCCAACGACGCGTCGCTGCTGCTGCCGATGAACGGTCTGGGCACCGAGTACTGGGTGATGACGCGCGAACAGACCGGCGAATTGCGCGGTTACCTGACCATCGTGGCGCCATCGACCGGCAAGACGCACGTGAAGGTGACGACCACGGCGGCGACCCAAGCTGGTGCTTGCTACAGCGTGCCCGACCCGAGCTTCCCGGGCGACCCGACCAAGAACATCAAGTGGCCGACCAGTTGCAACAACGCCGTGTCTGCGATGAAGAAAGGCGATTCGCAGGAATTCGACCTCACCCAAGGCGAAGTGCTCAACATCGAGACCAACGCCGTGGGCGGTGACCTGACCGGCACCCACGTCACCGCCGACAAGCCGATCGCGGTGTTCGGCGGTTCGGAATCGTCCAACTCGCCCAACACCGACCATTGCGTCGCCGGCAAGTGCGAGTACCAGGGCTGGGAGTGCACCACCAATGACGACTGCCCGCGGACGTGCTGCCAGGACCACATGGAGGAGCAGCTCTTCCCGGTTTCCTCGTGGGGTGTCAGCTACCTGGCGACCAAGCTGCAAGTGCGCGGCAAGGAAAAGGACGCCTGGCGCATCCTCGCGTCCGAAGACGGCACCATCGTGACGACCAATCCCGTGGTCGCGGCCATCCCGCCGCTCAGCCAGGGCCAATGGTTCGAGTTCGAGAGCGACAAGGACTTTGCGCTCACGTCCAACAAGCCGATCATGCTCGGGCAGTTCATGGCGGGCAGCTTCGCGCCGGACCCGAACATGGACTCGTGCACGACCAAGTTCTCCAGCCAATCCGAGAAGATCTGCACCACGACCTGGAACACCTCGGGCGAACCGGTGGCCTGCAAGAAGAACAGCGATTGCCCGAACATGTTCCAGGAAGGCGACGCGAAGATCGGCGACCCGGACTTCTCGCTGAGCGTGCCGACCGACCAGTACCTGCCCAGCTACGTGTTCCTGGCGCCTACCAAGTACGTCCAGAACTACATCAACGTGATGCTGCCGGTCGGCGGCACGGCCACGTTGGACAAGAAGCCCCTGGATGCGGCCAGCTTTACGCCGTTCACCGCGGGCTGGGTCATCGGTCGCTTCCCGATTACCGAGGGCGCGCACACGCTGGAATGCCCACCCAAGAACAAGCTGAACTGCGGCCTGGTGGTGTACGGCTGGGCGCCCTTCGTGAGCTACAGCTACCCGGGTGGCGTGGCGCTCAAGTAGGCGCGGCTACAGCGCCTCGGCCACCGCCACGAACGCCGCCTTGATCGCTTCCAGGCGGGCCGTACCGCGCTGGCGGGCTTCGGTCAGGCTCTCGGACGAACCGGGCAGGGTGCGCACGTCGACGTAGAACTTGATCTTCGGTTCCGTACCCGACGGTCGCGCCACGATGCGATCGCCGCCTTCCAGGTCGTAGGTCAGCACGTTGCTCGCCGGCATGTCCCCGAGCGGCGCCTGCTGACCGTCCGGCGTCAGGCGCATGCCGCTTTGCCAGTCGCGAATCGCCAGCACCTTCACGGCGCCGACCTGCCACGTCGGCTGGGCCCGCAAGCCCGCCATCATGCTTGCGATTCGGGCCGCACCTGCCGCGCCGGGATAGGTCGCGTTGTGCTGCGTGGAAACGTAGACGCCAAACCGTTGGCTGATCGCGTCCAGCCGGTCGCCCAGGGTTTGGCCCTGCTGCTTGAGGTAGGCTGCCAGCCGCGCGCACACGATCGCCGCGCCGATGCCGTCCTTGTCGCGCACCACGGTGCCGCTCGAGGAACCCAGCGCCTCCTCGTAGCCGAACACGAATTCCACTCCGGTTTCCTGCTGGGCCTTGATCGCGGTGTTGGCGATCCACTTGAAGCCGGTCAGGGTCTCGGCATACTCCACGCCCAGTTCACGCGCAATCGAGCCTAGTTGCGGTGAAGACACGATCGTGGTGATGACCATGCGGTGCTCGGCCGGCGCCGGATCGTCCATCAGCCGGTGGTGGCCCAACAACACGCCGATTTCGTTGCCGGACAGCATCCTGTAGCGACCGTCGCGCTCCCGGAACGCCACGGCCAGGCGGTCAGCGTCTGGATCGTTGGCCAACACCAGGTCCGCGTTCACTTTCTGCGCGAGATCGATGACCAGGTCCATCGCACCGGGCTCCTCGGGATTCGGGAAGCGCACGGTCGGGAACGCTCCGTCGGGCTGGAACTGCGCGCCGACGACGTGAAGGGGCAGCCCGGACTCGCGAAACGTCCGCTCGACGTGGATGCCGCCGACGCCGTGCAGGGGCGTGTACGCCGTCACCAGCGACTGATCCATCGGCAGTTGGAAGTCCAGGTCCTGCAACGCCGCGAAGTAACGGTCGGTCACTTCGCTGTGGACCGGGCGCAACAGGCCCAGGCGCTCGCCGGTCGCCAGGTCGATGGTCGGCAGCGCCTTCACGCTCTCGATGGCGTCGATCGCCGCGGCAATGCCCTGGTCGTGAGGCGGGATGATCTGCGCCGCGTTGTCCCAGTACACCTTGTAGCCATTGTATTCACGTGGATTATGGCTCGCCGTCACCATCGTGCCCGCCGCCGCGCCCAGATCCGCGACCGCGAAGGCCGTGATGGGCGTCGGCGCGAGATCCTCGAACCAGTGCACAATGAAACCCTGGCCCATCGCGATCATCGCGGCGTCCTGCGCGAACGTGTCCGAGCCGCGCCGACCATCCCGGCCGATCACCAGACCGCGCGCCTGAGCGTTGGGCACGTGCGCCGCCAGGTAGCGACACAGTCCCGCGGTCGTCTTGCGAACTACCATGCGATTCATACGGTTGGGGCCCGCACCGAGCAAGCCGCGCAAGCCAGCGGTGCCGAACTCGAGTCTGGAGTCGAAGCGATCGGCCAATTGACCCGCGTCCCCCGCCACGATCAGCGCCAACGCCTCGCGCGCGGTGTCGCGATCGGGATCGTCGGCCACCCAGGCATGGACGCGGTCGCGCAGGTCGGTGGGCAGCAGCGTGGTGCTATCGAGGATCGGGTGTTCAGGCATCAGGGGCTCCTCAGGGCTCAGTTGCGCAAGTGCTCGGACTCGACGTTCTGGTTCACCGTTGCAGGATCGAAAGCGAGACGCGCAAGGGCCTTGGCCAGGGTCGCGTCATCGGTCGAGCGGTAACGGTCACGCCATCTTGCCGCACCTAGGGCCCCGATTGCAATCAACAAGCCGTCGAGCACGCGCGCGGCTGTGGCTTCGAACGGTCGCGCGTCGTCGCGTTCGCCCACGATGATGGAGGGCCGCGCAATCGTCCATGGAACACCGCTCGATCGCACGGCTTCTTCGGCCTTCCAACGCCACTGCAGATAGGCGCCGCTCGCGTCTGCACTCGCACCGGCTGACGACAGGTAAAGGAAACGCTGCACAGTGCCCGACTTGCGCGACGCCTCGGCCAGCAGCTTGGGCAGCGCGTAGTCCACCGCCTCGTAGCTATTGCCGGCCTCGCCGTCGGTCTGCATCCGTTTGCGCGTCGTGCCCACGCAGCAAAACACGTGCGTCACGCCATGTTTCTTCAGCGTCTCGGCTATCGCTTCGAGATCCCAGGGCGTGGCGTCCACCTGCGCGCCGACACGCGCGAATTTCTCACGCCAGTCCTGCAACTGCCGGGAATCGGGACGCACGTGCGCAATCGTCGCC
Source organism: uncultured Enterobacteriaceae bacterium (assembly GCA_964356325.1). Lineage (GTDB taxonomy): Bacteria > Myxococcota_A > UBA9042 > UBA9042 > UBA9042 > CAYHHL01. Next base: position 11,126 of record CAYHHL010000151.1, read on the forward strand.
ACGCCTTGGCCCGCGAGCACCGCCACGAGCTTGCGCCCGACCAGGCCCGTCGCGCCCGCCACCCACGCCACCACGGACTGGCTTCGTTCCGCACTGCGCTCAGCCATCTATTTCTTGCCTTTGGGTTCAGTCAGTTCCCGGTAGACGCGGCGCATGTCGGGCAGCGGGCCCAGCAGGCGCAGCTTGCCGTCGGTGTCGGGCTTTTCGAGCAGCGCGGTGCCCAGGACCTTGCCATCCTGAACGATCACCATGCGCCGCCCGAGGTTGGAGCGCGCCACCAGATCGAGCTTGGCCTTGCCGTCCTGATTGAACTCGAGCACGATAAGCCCTTGCGTTTCACCCTCTTGCAACAGCGTGGCACCACGCACGTCGCGTTCGTCGAGGTAGATCTGCTGGCCGACCGTGCACATGCCGTCGCGGCACAAGTAGGGCAGGGACTGCGTTTCGGGCGAGCGTTCCCCTGCCTCCAAACGGACTTCCACGGGATTCTGCACCGGTTGCAGGCCGCCGCACGCCGCCGTCAGCAGCACAAGCGGCAGCACGAGCGCCGCGATGCGCCGCGACGACACTGGGTGGGGCGTCACACGCTGGTTCGGCTGGATGATCAGGATCTGGAGCATGGCAACCTCAAGCGATGGCGCGATCTCGGCGCAGGCGTGCAATTTCCGTTGCATCGAAGCCACATTCGGCAAGCACCGCGTCGGTATGCGTGCCAGGAAGAACCGCTGCATGATCATAACGCGGTGGACAGTCCTGCAAACGCACGGGATTGGCGACCTGCTTGACCGTGCCACCGCCCTGAAGCGGCACGTCGACCACCAGACCGCGTGCCTGGAACTGAGGATGCGCCAATGCTTCGCGGGTGGACAGCACGGGCTCGACACAGCAGGGCACTTGGGCAAAAACGCCTTGCCAGTCGATGAGATCGCGCCCGGCCAGGGTGTGAGCGACGGCGTGCTTGAGCTCGGCCATCGCCACGGCATCGGACGCTTCGTGCTGCTCCAGGTCCGGTCGACCGATCGCGTGGCAGAACATCGCCCAGAACTTCGGTTCCAGCGCGCCGACCGCCAGCCAGCCGCCGTCCAGCGTCCGGTAGTAGTCGTAGGCCGAGCCGCCGGCCAGAGGGTGCTCGCCCGGGCGGGCGTCGAGTCCGCCCGCCAGCACGCCGCTCGCCTCCATGAGGTTGAGCCACAACGTGCCGTCCGCCATGCTGATGTCCACCAACTGCCCTCGGCCGGTCGCGTGGCGGTGGATGACGGCCGCCAACACGCCGGTGACCGCGCCGAACGTGCCGCCGCCGACATCGCCCAGCAAGACGCCTGGATGCGAGGGGCCCTGTTTCGCGCGGCCCATGTGGCTGGCGATGCCGGAAATCGCCATGAAGTCGATGTCGTGTCCCGGTCGATCGCGCCAGGGTCCGGTCTGGCCGTAGCTGGTGATCGAGCACCAGATGAGGCCGGGGCAATCGACGCGCAATGCCTCGAAACCGACGCCGAGCCGGTCGAGCACGCCGGGGCGGAACTGCTCGATCACGATGTCGTATTCGGCCACCAAACGCTGCACCACGCTCGCCGCTTCAGGCGATTTCAGATTCAGGATCAGGGACTTCTTGTTACGGTTGACCGTCGAGTACGCAGCGCCTTCGCCATCGGCACCGTACGGCGGCAAGTACCTCAGCAGATCCGGGCGGTCCGGTGCCTCGACGCGCAAGACCTCCGCGCCCAGGTCGGCCAGCAACATCGTCGCCAGCGGTCCCGGCCACAGGGTCGAGAAGTCCAGGATCTTGAGGCCGGAAAGCGCACCGGGCATGACTTCCTCGCATTGTCGCGTGCGTGCAATGTCGCGGCGCCGAGCATTTAGCCTCGGAAACCGCAACGCTGTCTACTTGACGCCGGCGCCTCGTCGATTCGTCCTCAGCCGGTCTCGCCGCCGTGGCACATTCGCCAGCATCGTGCTATCCCCGTGCCATCCTGGGCCCGGTCCGATCCCGCCAACCCACAGGTCCTGCGATGCAAACGCCGTCCCTAGCGCCGCCGCCCCTCGTGTTCCTGCGTGACGCCGACGTCTACGCGCCCGCATCGCTCGGGCGTTGCGACGTACTGCTGGCCGGTGGTCGCGTGGTCGCGATCGGTCCGAACTTGCAACCGCCGCCGGAATCGTGGCAACCACAGATCCTCGATCTGCAAGGGGCGCGCGTCATTCCGGGTTTGATCGACGCCCACGTGCACTTGACCGGCGGGGGCGGCGAAGCGGGCGCATCGACTCGCGTTCCTGCCGTGCAACTGTCGCAACTGACGCTGGCTGGCGTGACGACGGTGGTCGGCTTGCTGGGCACGGACGGCACGACCCGGACCATCGCGGATCTGCTGGCTTGTGCGCGTGGTCTGCAAGACCTCGGCATCACTGCGTTCTGTTACACGGGCAGCTACGAAGTGCCGCCGGTGACGCTGTCGGGAACAGTACGCGGCGATCTGGTGCACAACGACCGGTTGATCGCGGTGGGCGAAGTGGCGGTGAGCGACCACCGGTCCTCGCAGCCGACGTTCGACGAGTTCGTGCGGCTGGCGGCCGATGCGCATGTCTCTGGGATGATGACGGGAAAGGCTGGGCTGCTGCACCTCCACGTCGGCGACGGATCGCGCGGGCTGGACCTCATTCGCCGGGCGCTGGACGAGACGGAACTGCCGGCGCGCACGTTCCAGCCCACGCACTGCAATCGCAATCCGCGGCTGTGGGAGGAGGCAAAACTCCTGTCACGACGCGGTGTTCCCATCGACGTCACCGCCTTCCCGGCCGATCCGGACGATGACGCTCCGAGCGCGGCGCAGGCCCTGCTGCAATGGTGGGACGCCGGGCTGAATCCGCAAGGGATCACGGTCAGTTCGGATGGCGGCGGCTGCTTGCCGGTCTTCGATGGCGACGGCGTGATGCAGCACATGGAGGTCGGCAAGAGCATGGCCCTGTCCGACACGCTGGTGGAATTGCTGGCCAAGGGATGCGGGTTGTCGACCATCCTGCCGCCATTCACCAGCAATGTCGCGCGGTTGCTGCGTCTGGCCGGCAAGGGTGAACTGCGCGTAGGGGCCGATGCGGATCTCGCCATCCTGCGCGCCGACGGTCGGGCGGCTGCAGTGTTGGCCGGCGGGCGTTGGCTGGTGCGCGATGGTCAGGCGTGCGCGCTGGGCCCCTTCGAGCCGCGCTGATCGGGCCGGCGTCGGTGTCTCATAAGTGTCTCAGTGAGACACTTGCGAGACACACAGGCAAAGTCGTGAGACAGAAACTGTCTCACTGCGACCCTGGCCGGAACCTTGCGGCAACTCCATATTCGCGTTCTATTCAGACTAGTTGTCGGATAATTTCGTTCTTGGCACGCAACGTGTACTAGCTCAAGACAGTACCGGTCGTCGCCGCCAGAGCCGACCCCTCGCGTTTCTGGCATTTCGCGACCGGTCCTGTCCGCTGTGGTAGCTCGAAGTTCGGCGTCGCCCCCCAGAGACCCGATCCGAAAGCTGCCGGGAAGGCCGCGGACGCGCTATCGCCTAAGGGCGTGGGCACAGATTAGTCTGTGTGTTCACGATCTTGGTGGCTGCGGTTCCTGCTCGGCTCACGCGTTCGACCCCCTTCGCACGCGTGAGCCGGGCAGCGTTTCTTGCAAAGGAAATTGCCGGCGGCTGAAGCCGCGCCTTGATCTGCGAAGTCCGCCTACGCGG
>CAYHHL010000152.1:0-14724 GCA_964356325.1 uncultured Enterobacteriaceae bacterium
GCTGGGAGAAGAAAGGCGGAAAGTCGCGGGGACATCGGCAGCTCCGTGGCACGCCGGGCGGGCGGCCGGGCGTACTGTAGCAGGGCGGCGGAGTGCGGGCGACGGGGAAGGCGGGGCGTGGGCGGGTGGACCCCAGGCGGCGCGGGTTCGGGTTCGGGTTCGGGTTCGGGGTCGGGTGCGGGTTCGGGTGTTTTCGAGGGGCGAGAAGCGGATAGCTTCGATTCCTCGAAAACGGGCGGGTCATAGAGCGACGAAGGAGCGTCAGACCCGCCCTGGGGTTCGGGTTCGGGGCGCCGCGATGACGTCCGGTGCAGACAGGCGATTGAGCACGCCCCAGGTCACGAGTACCATCCACCGCCTATGAACGACCCCGCCCCGCAACCCTGGCAAGCCCTCCACGCCGCCGCCCTCGCCCGCGGCGACAAGCTCTACGTCGATCCCGCGACCGACCTGTGGGTGATGACCGCCCAGGCCTTGCTCGACCGCGGCACCTGCTGCGGCAACGCGTGTCGCCACTGCCCCTACGTCGGCACCGCCGCCGAGCATCCCGAGCGTACTGCTGCAGAGCGGCGCCGACCGTAAACCTTAGAAAGAATAAGTCAACGTCGTGTCATGCCCACCGACCGACACAGTCACCGTATCCACGACGTCCTTGGCACCGCCCGGGATGAAGAACGTGGCCTTGCCCGCCGCATCCGTGGTGGTGGTTTCCGCCTTGTGGAACGGCTTCGGTTTGTCGGTACCGGTCACGGCGAATTTCATCTCGCAACCGGCGACCGGCGGGATGGTCACGGCGATCACGGTGACGCTTTGGCCGGGGCCGGGATCTGGCGGTTCGGTCGTGGCTGAAATCGCGAAGACGCTGTCGCAAGAGTTGAGAAGGCCGGTGTCGATCGGCGTCAAGACTGGCGGGCCGTTCAACTCACCGGTTTCGACATTGCCGGGTTTGACGTCAACCTCGAATACCGATCCCGCCGGACCGGGGATTTCGTCGATGAAGATCGGTGGCTTGCCTGGGATGTCGATCGTGCATTTCGAACCGACTGGTGCCGGAAACACCGAACCGGGGCCGAATTCTACGCCCGTGGAGACGCACCAGCCCACGGCGTCGTTCGCCTTGGTGCCGCCGATCGCCGCGCCGGCCTTGCCGCACAACCAACAGACACCGTAGGTCACACCGGCCGCCGCCAAGACCTTGACGCCGGCCGTCGCGACTGCGCCCGCGGTGACTTGCGTGGCGACACCACCGGCACCGGCCGCGCTCAGGGACGTGGCCAGGGTGTAGCCCTTGACGGCCGCGACCGCGCCACCGATGGCTTCGGCGCCTTTGCCCGCGATGTTGAACGGCAACGCGACGCCGCGCGCCAGGAACTCCTTCCAGCCCGAAGCCCACACCCCGTTGTCGTACGTGGCCTTGGAGATAGTCCCGGCATCCAACTGAGCCTTCAGTTTGCCCAGCGTTTCGGCCAGACGGATGTGACCGGCGTTGATGGCCGCCAACTGCTCGGGTGACATGACCGGGTTCGAGCCGTTCTCCTTGACGAAGCCCGGGAACTGGCTGCCGTAGCCGTTGGCGACCTGGCCCGCGTTGACCCAGGCTTTGGACGCTGCGATGTAGGCGTCCGCCTTCTGCAAGAACAGCGCTTGGTCGGCGGTCGGATCCGCCTTGGACAGATCCTGGTGGGCCTGCCCCAGCGTGGCCTGGGCCTGATCGAGCGTCGCCACGCTTTCATGGAACGCCGGCACCAGTTCGGGCAGCGTCTCCAACTTCGGCACCTCGACGACAGGCAGTTCACTGCCGGGTTCCGTCTTGCCGCTGCTTGGGGAGCTGGTCGTCGATGAGCAGGCCATCAGCATCGCCAGCAGCGCACTGGAAAGCGTGCCGAGCGTCGCGCGTGACCGTAGTTCTCGAGTCCTCATGGCAAACCTCCTGCGCATCGGACCGCGTCGGAACCAAGCCTGACGCGAATCGAACCGGCGCGCGACGTTCTCTGAGGATCGTAGGGATCCTGGTGCCTTCGGTTCAAAGCTGCGCCGAGCGATCTGCGCGCCATGGCTGGCGATTCTCTTGGCACCAGTCGCGCCCCCGCCTCCGCTTGCAGGGCCGAGGCCAAATTCGTCACGCTGGAGGGGAGCGGCTTTCGCTCGACTGCCGAGGTCGCCGATGCGCAAGCGCCTCGCATCCCTGTGCCTCGCGTCCTTGTGCCTCGCCTTCCTGGGCCAGACCGCCTGTGCGCCCGACGAGCCGGTCTCACTGCCACCGACCACGATGCCCAGCCACGGCGCTGACGGTCGCAGTTGGACTGTGCTCGTCTACATGGTCGCGGACAACTACCTGGAACAAGCGGCGTTGGACGACTTGAGCGAGATGATGCATGTCGGTTCGACGGCCGACCTGCACGTGGTGGTGTTGTGCGACCGGCGGCCGGGTGGCACCGAGAAGGGGCTGGGCGGGCTGCCGAACTGGACCACCGCGCAGCGCCTGTGGGTGGGCCAGGACCGCTTGGAATCGCGGGGTGATCTGGGCGAACTGGACCTGGGCGATCCGCAAGTGCTCACGGATTTCCTGGCTTGGGGCATGCGCGCGTATCCGGCCGATCGCTACGCCCTGGTGTTCTGGGATCACGGCGCGGGCGCACGCGGTTTCGGCCTGGACGAGACGAACGGCGGCAATTCGCTGACTTTGCCCGAACTCGACCTGGGCATACGCAAAGGCCTGAAGGCGGCGGGCGTGACGCAACTGGCGCTGGTCGGTTTCGACGCCTGCCTGATGGCAACCTACGAAGTCGCCGCGGTGCTGCAGCCTTACGCGGAATACCTGCTGGCGTCGCAGGAGACCGAGCCGACCTCGGGCTGGGACTGGACCAGCCTGCAGCGGTTGCGCGACGAGCCGACGACGCCGCCGCAAGACCTGGGCGCGCGAATCGTGGAGGACTACGGCCTGGCGCCGCACCAGCAGGCGGGCAGCCTGACGCTGTCGCTGACTGATCTGGTCGCGCTGGACGCGGTGGACGCGGCGTTGCAGGGGCTGACCGCGCAACTCTCGAAGCACCTGGCGGGAAAGCCCGGGCAGCTGGGCCAGGCCGGGCAAATCGGCAAGCACGTGACTTCGACGCTGAAGTTCGGTTCGACGGCGGATCCCAGCCACGCGTTTCATGCCGTGGACCTGGGCCTGCTCGCGCACCGTTTGGCGGACCTGGCGCCGCTGGGCGAGGATCTGAACCGGGCGCTGCAGCACGCCAACGTGACGCGCATGGCGGTGGGGCCGGCGAGCGACGCGACCGGGCTGTCGATCTACTTCCCTTTGGCCAAGAGTGATTACCGTCCGGGCTACGACGCCATCCCGCGCCTGCAAACCTGGCGTTCGTTCCTGAAGGCCTGGTATGCGGCGGGCGACGCGGCTCCCAAAGGCCCGAGTTTTGCCGTGCTGCGGCCCAAGGAGGGCCACGCTGCGGCGGCGAACTGGACCGCGGCGGGTTGGCAGGTCTCGGGTGCGCTGGTAGCGGGCGCGGCGGGAGCGCTGCTGGACGCGGGCGCACGCTTCGGCAAGTGGGATGCCGCGATGCAGAACGCTACCTTGTACGTCGAGCAAACCGCCGACATCGCGCTGACCACGGTGAATGCGCACTGGAACGGTCAGTTGCCCCAGCTGCGCCAAGGCGAGCACACCGCGTTGGCGTATGTCACCCGCAGCGTGCAACCGGTGGGAGGGCACGCACTGACGACCTGGGAAGTTCCGCTGACTTATCGACAGGGTGCCACGCAACACTTCATCGTACTGCGGCAGATTGCCACCGACGACGGTGTGGTGACCTCGACGGGTTATTTCGAGACGACCAGCGCGGGCGTGGCGGCGATCCAGCCCGATCCGCAAGGTAGTCTGTGGCCGTGGGTGGCAATCCTGGACGAGAACGGGTCGATCCGCTGGCACACCTCGACACAAACGGCGTTCACCGTGCAAGGGTTGGTGCTGGAGTGGGTGGCGATTGCGCCCGGGAGTCAGGCGTTTGCACAGATCCGCGTCGAGGCGCTGGGCGGGCAGGTGGACTTCGTGCAGGCGGTGGGGGTGGTGCCGTGATCACATGTCCACGGAGTAGAACACCCTGGCCAGGAAGCCGTCGCTTTGGGTGTCCGGCACGCTCAGGCGCTCCACGCCGACGCCAAAACACTTCAGGAACGACTCGCGCCAGCGCAAGGTGAGGCTCTGTGCGTTGGAGGCGTCCACTGGGTCTGAGCCCCCTCGCGGCGACACTGCGAAGCCGAGTTCCGCCGAATACTGCCGCCAGTCGACCCGCACCTTGAGAGACTTGCCATACACGCCGCCAGCCCAAGTGTCCCCCAGGAATATGCCGCCGGCGCGAACCGAGGTGCGCAGGCTCTGCCACTTCAGCGGCACGTTGAGCTGGAAGCCGCCTTCGCCGCGGACCGAGCCCCCCAGGATGGAGCCGCTCTCCGTGCTGGTGTGCCCGGATCCGGCCATGACGTCGCCACCGCCATAGACACCGACCTTGAGGTCGCCACCTGGCAGGGTCGCGAACGGAAAGACCAACGCGGCCATCACGCCGAAACCACCTCCCAAGCCGTTGCCTTTGATGATGCCGTAGTTGCGATCCTGCCTGCCTGCCGAAGCGCCCAGCATGCCGTAGATCGACATCATGTTGTCCGAAGGGCCGTTCTCCTCGGCCTGCACGGGGCGAGAAGGGCCGAATGCGGCGAGGCAGATCACGGCCAACAGAAGGAAACGACGCGCGTTCACAGGCCACCTTCCCACAATTCGGTCTTGCTGAAGCCGCCGACTGCGCCGTGTGTGGACGACATCAGCACCGTGGACTCGTCGACGATGTAGCCGCTGAAACCAGCTACGGAATACATCGACCCCGACGTGAACGGGCCATCGCCGAGGTACTCCAGGTCGCTGTCGCCGCTGCGGGCCAACCACAGGAACACGACCTGGGTCGAAGTCTCGGCGTCGCGCGAAGGCGTGCCGACGTACAGCGCGGCGTCCGGCGGCAGGGCCGACAGGAACCGGACAGGACGCTTCAAGCCAGGGTTGTTCGTCACGAAAAGCCGCGGCACGCCCTGTTGGACCCGCCATTGCCCCAGGCTGATGGTATCGGCACGGAACTCCGGCGCCTGGGGTTGGTCGACGGGCTCTCCCGGCTTGGCGGTGTTGGGCACTATCACTTCGGCCCAGACCTTGCCGTTCCACCACTGGGTCGCGGACGCTGCGTTGGGCGCTGAACCCATGGCGTAGATCTCGTTCAACGACAGGCCGGCGGTCGGCACTGCGGACCCGAACGGATGCGCCGTGAGTTCGCTGAAGGTATTGCCGTCGCGCTTGAATACGCGGGTCGCGCCGATGAGCGCAATGTCGCCCGACAGTTGCACCAGGCCCACGGCGCCGTCGTTGGGCAGGACCATCGGCACGCCATTGCCGGCCGCGTCGAAGTGCACGAGGTCCTGGCCGTCTTGCAAGTTCGCACCACACAACGCGAACACGCTGCCGTCCGCGGCGAACCCGACCTTGATCGACTGGCGATCACCGGCAAACGTGTGGCTCTTCAGGTACGGACCGCAGACGTCCAACGCCTCCCATTGGCCGGCCTTGCGCCTGGCGACCGACGCGCCGTCGCCCCACAACTCGTCGCCGCTGCGCCAGGTGAAGTGCCCGGGAGCCTTGGAGTCCTTGATCTTCTTCCAGCTGAAGTTGCTGCTGTAGCACCCGGTCGAGAACACGAGGGCGAGCAGTGCGATGCGCATTCCGGCGGCCATCAGTGCACCTCGAACAGTTGGGTATCGTTGAAGCCCCAGTGGCCGAAGAACAAGCCGACCGCGTTTTGCGTGACCAGACCGTCGCCAGTGCCCGGCTGGTAGGCCGACTTGCCGGCTGACGGACTCCAGGACACGAACAACGCATTGGGATGTACACGAATCTTCGGGTCCTGGCCGTCGATGCACCAGGTCAGCTTGCGCGTCGCGGCGTCGAAGCGGCACAGCTTGCCACCCGGGCTGCTGAAGACGCGCACGTTGAGGAACACCCCGCCGTCGGCCAAGGGACCGGCGACGTGGCGGATGATGTGGTTGGGCATGGGCAGGAGATCGGTCAGGAGCGTGGCCAATTCCCCGGTTGCATCGGTGAACTGGTGCGTGGTTTCGTCGAGAACCACGGCGGTGCGCTTGTACTGGGCGTCGCGCGAGGCGAAGTAGGCCTTGCCGGCCTGACGCCACAGCAATGTGCCACCGTGGGGCCAGGCGCCGAGCAGGGCACCCGTGTGCGGATCGACCGCGGCCAGGCAATCAGTCGCGGCATCGGGACAATCCTTGGTCAGGGCCAGCACGAGACCTGTACCCAAGGGAAAGAGCGCCGGCTGATAGGCCATCACGCCATGCTGGTATAGAACCTGGCCGGTCGCCATGTCGACGGCATCCAACGCGATTTCGCCGCCTTTCGTGCCGACGTGCAAGGCCACGCCCGACAACAGCGCGAACTCGTACGGCGCGCCCGGATGCGGTACCTGCGTGCGGAATCGCAGCTTGCCGTCACCGAGTTCCACGCAGGTCACCGCGCCGGCCTTGGGCTCCGATCCGCACACCGCCTTGCCGTCGCTGGCGATCCAGCCGCTCACGAACGCCGCGTCGCTAGACCACTTCACGGTGCGGGTAGCCAGGTCCATGGCGACGAGCTTGCCCGAGGTCGTGCTGAGGTACACCGCCACGCCGCCGATCACCACGTCGGGGCCGATACTGGGTACGCCCGCGAGTGGGCCGACCGGTTGTAGCGCGGTCAAGGGCGCGGCGAGCGGACTGACGGTATCGGCCCACAACGCCAGAGTCGGGCCCAGGCGATCGCCGAAGTCCGTCGTAGTCGCGGGGGCACCACCGATCTTGCCGTAAGGCGCCATCGAGCCGATCGATTCCTGCGCATCCTGCGTGGCGACGACTTCGCACGCGGGCAGCGCGGCGGTCCAGGCAAGCAGGACGGGCAGGGCGCGCACGAGGGATCTGACGGGATGGACCATGCCTGAACTCCAACTTCGGGGACGAAACGATTGTGGCGGCACAGGTGCGGTCAGAGCCACCAACCGAAGAACAGCATCACGCCCGCGCCGACGTTTTCCCGGCTCGGTGCGCGCAGGTAGCGCACGCCGAACGTGCGGTTCTCGCTGGCCAGGTACTGCAGCGACGCGAGTTGCAGACCTTCTCCGTCCTTGGGCAAGAGCCAACCGTAGAACACGCCGTTGCCGCCGCGACCGAGTTCCAGCTGGAATTGCCGGTATGAACCCTTCAGCACGAGCTTGCTGCCGATGTAGCCGCCGATGGGCATGGCGTACAACTCCACAGGTTCGAAGAAGAAGCCGACCTGGAAGTCCTTGTTGATCTCGTAGCGACCGGCCACGCCCAGCAGGTCGGCGATGAGGTCTATGCCGATGGGGACGTGGGGCATGGCGCCGAAGCCGACCTGGAACTCGGTGATGAGTCCGATGTGGTTGCTGGTCTTGCTGTCGGGCGTACGCCAGTCGAGCGAGAGATAGCCGCCAGCGGTGTAGCCTGCGCCCTGGTCGCGCGGCCCGTCGAGGGTGTAGCGCGCGCCGTAGAAGTAGGCCTGGCTGGAGATCATATCGGCGCTGGCGGTGGCGGGCAGGAGCAGGAGAAGACCCGCAAGCAGGAGGTTCAGCGGGCGGGGCATGGGAACGTCCTCGTTGCAGGGTGGTCGGCTGCGTGACGGTTGCAGCGTGGCCTTCTGGAACGAAGCGCTGAACGGCGAAGCTACACGGTGGCTGGGGCGCGGTCAAAGGTTACCGCGAGGCGGCGGATCAGGGGCCTGTTTCCAGATCAGGCACGTGGACGGGTGGATCTTGGCCGAAGATGCGATGGTAGATGGCGCGGATCTGGGCTGCGGAGGGCAGCAGCAGGCGACTGGCGTCCGCATATGCGTAGGACAGGAGGTGGCGAACCTCCGGGCGGTCCTCAGGGCGCCCGCGCATGGCCAGAATCTGCGCGAGATGGGTGCGGCCGACCACCAGCGAACGCACATTGCCAAGTCGCATGAATACAGGCAGGGCGTCCTCGCGCAGAATTCGCGAGGCCTCATCGAGTTGGCCGCGTGACTCGAAGATGTTGGCGATGTTGCCCATCGTCACGGCCTTGCCGTGGACATCCCCGAGGCGCTCGAAGATTGGCAGTTCCTCCTGAATGCGGATGCGCATCGCCTCGTCGAAGTCTCCGCGGCGTTGCATCATGTCGGCTATTTTGCTCAAGGTGATGCCCTTCAAGCGAACGTCGCCGAGCCGCTCGTACAGCGGCAGTTGTTCCTCACGGCGGATGCGCAGCGCCTCTTCCATGTGCCCGCGAGCTTGGAGAATGTCAGCAATCTTGCCCATCGCGCTGGCCTTCCCACGCAGGTCGCCAATCTGCTCGTAGACCGGGAGCACGTCCTCCCGGTAGATATCCAGGGCGACTTCGAGCCGACCACGGACCAGGAAGATGCCCGCAATCCGCTCCCTTGCGACAGCCGCGACTCTCACGTCACCAAGCTGCTCGCAGACAGGCAGGACCTCAGTGAGGTAGATTCGCATCGCCTCGTCGAATTCCCCACGACTCCCCAAGATGTCAGCAATCTCGCCCATCGTGGCCGCAGTTTCCCTTGCCTTGTCGAGGCGCGCGTAAACAGGCAACCGTTCCTCACGATGGATGCGCAGCGCTTCTTCGGGATTGCCACGCAGTATCAAGAGCCTCGCTTGCAGCCCTCTTGCGTCGGCGCGCAGGCTCTCGAGCGCTTCGTCATTCGATACAAGCAATTTGTCCTGAAGGATTCGATCTGCCACATCGATGTCGCCGCGGTCCGCGGCCAGCCGAGCTTGAATTAGGTCCAGGATGGCCGTGCTACGAGTTGCATCGGGCGCTCGTGCATCCAGCCCTGCGGCAAACGCCTCAGCGATATCAGCCGCCTGTGCTGGCATTCCGAGCAGCAGGGCATCCCAGGCACGTCGCAGTTCCTCTGGCCAGTCATCATGCACGAAGGCGACCTCGGCCCCACCCGTTGCTGCCACGTCGATGCCTTCGACGCTTTCGCCAGGCGCCTCCGCCCCCTCCACCCACAACGCCGCGAAGTCGCAGAAGTCCGGTGCCACCGACAGCCAACGCTCCCTCGAACGTGGATGCACGCACACCACCCACCAGCAAGGGAAGTCGCGCACCAGGATATCGCGCTGCACGTTGATCTGCTGAAGCAGCGCCGAGCGACCGTTGCTGCTCTCGTAGTCCGCGGTTTCGATGTCATGGAAGACCAAGACCGTCTTCGGATCGCACTTGGGGAAGCGCTCGCGCAAGAGATCCCAGAGGTTGATGTTGCGGCGCTCACCCCTCACGGCAGTCAGTTCGGCCACATCGATGTCGATGATTTTCGCCTGACTTTGCGTCCACCGCGGCCGGTAGTAATCGAGCAATGCATGGCGCTGCACCGGCGTCGCGACCTCGATGAACACCAGCTTGAAACCGGTGCCAAACGTGCGTTCGAACAGGTGCGTCAGGCGCAGGTCGTCGATGTCGGCAAGTGGCGGTGAGGCGTCGGTCACGGCGATTGGCCCTCCCGACCGGGTCAAAACGTGGACTGCAGCATGCCCTTGGCCTTCAGGGCTTCGGCCACGAGCGGGTGCACGTCGTACCAGATATCACCGTTGTATTCGAAGGCCAGCCGTTGGAACAGCACATCCAGGTACGCCTTGTCCTTCTTGGCGGACTTGTTCTTCGCTATGTCGGCCAGGACGGTCCACCAGTCGTTGTGATCGATCCGGTTGCGTAACCGACTCCTGCGCGTCGCCAGACTCTTCTCCACGTCGGCAAGCGTCATCGTCGGCCCGGCGGCAATGAGGCTGACGTCGCGGGCAATCTCCAGCAGTTCGCGAATCGCCCCGCCCGTCGCTGCCACCAGTCGCTCGCGGGCTCGGACGTCCGGCATCAGCGCTTCGAGGTCGATGCGCTTGCCGAGTGCCGCGGTGAGCTGATCCTTGCCCGGACCCGAGAACTCGTCATAGTCCTGATGCTTTGAACGCAAGCGCACTGTCGGCATGACCTCGCACGTGAACACGTCCTCGATGGCCTGGGTTTCTGGCCGGAGCAGCAAGCTGATGGGCGGCGTGACGATGAGGCTGCACTGCAGTTGCTTGAACCGATCGCCGGCCTGGATCAACACGTCGTCGATCAGCTTGGGCTCGTAGCGGTCGAGGTTGTCGATGATCAGCAGCAGTCGACGGCTGGTCGGCTTGAGGTTCTCATCGGCGGCCCGCAGCAATTCGTTGACGTGGGCCACGAGCGCGCCGGGGAACTTGCGTAGGGTCAGCTTCACCGACTCGCTGTGCTTGCTCTGCACCTTGAACGAAGCCGCCAGAGATGCCGTCAGCTTGGCGAAGAAGGGTACGCCGCCTTCGGCCTTGGCCTCGGTCTTGAGCGTCGCGACGTAGCTCTTGCCCTCGTCGTCCGACAGGACCGTCTCGGCAAACCAGTGCTCGACCTTGGCCAAGACTGCGGCCGGGAGCGGCAGATTGATCGACCGCATCGTTTCTTCGACGAACCGGGCGATGACCAGCAAGAGATCCTCCATCGAGAATTGGATGGCATCCATCTCGACGTTGGCTTCGAAGTAGACGGCAAGGAACTGGTCGGCCACCGCGTCGGCGAGCCGGTGAAGCTCTGTGCTCTTGCCTGCGCCGCGGTGGCTCGTGAATGCGATGCGCACGTGCGCGGGGTCACGTTCCAGCAATCGCGTCAGCTTGCCGAGGGTCGACCCGCCCCGCGCCGACTCCAAATCGACCCAGCGATCGTCGCCGCTCTCCAACGGTCGCTCGAAGTCCAGCGCCGGCGTCGCGGTCTCCAGGGTCGTGGCAGGTACGTGTCGCGTCATGGCAACCTTGCGAAGGCGGCTCCCTGGCCGGCGGGCGCGAGCCTAGGTCGGCAGTGCAGCCACGTCAATTCAGGGGTAATCGCGTGGCGTGCGCTGGACAACGCCGCCCTTGCGCCCCACGCCATGACAAGTTCCGCAAATCCCGGCATCCTTGCCGGCGCGGCAGTTCGATCGACCGCTCGGGAGTTCGAGTTCACCATGGCCATCTCGCCCAAGCCAGCCAAACAACCCAAATGGACTGGCGAACAAGCACTCGCCGCGGCACTGAAAGACACCTACGTCACCCCGGAACAGATCACACGCGCGGCGTCGCTCGCCCCGCCGGGTGCACTGCTCGCTGCTGCCGTCTCGCGGTTGTTGGACCCTGCCACGAAAGTCGTTTCGCGCGCGCTCGTTGCCGTACTGGAATCGCTGCCTTGGTCGGCCGGGCAAGCCGACGCCATCGAGCAGGCTTGGCGGACAATGCCGGACCATTCTCGCCCGAAAGCCGTGCGCATCCTGCAGTTGTTGCTTGGCACTGGTACGGCTCGTGCGTTGGCGTTCGCGCACGAATTGACCCGCAGCGAGGCCCGCTGCCTTGTCGCATCTTCCGGTCGCTGGGACATGTACTTCGCCTCGCGCGACCGGCCACGCTGGGGCAGGGTGCGAGAGATCCTGAGGGTCTGCGAGAAGATCGCCAACCAGGAAACGCAGCCTTTTGCGTTACCTGCAGCCCCGGCGGGCCAGTTTCGCTACTACAGCGTCTCCATCCAGTTGCTGAATTCCGCCTACACGGCGTCGCGGCGCTTCCTGATAGCGCACGACGCCGACTGGGACGACTTGCACGATGCCATCCAGCGAGCTTCCGACGCCTGGGACAATTCGCATCTGTGGGCGTTCCTTCAAGGCAAGGGCAGCACGCAGATCGCCACGAATGCAGACGACGATGACGGTTTGGCGACTTGCGACAGCCGGATCGCGGAACTGGTCGAGGCCGGGCAGCGCACGTTCAACTACATCTATGATTTCGGCGACCATTGGCGAGTCTCGGTTGCCATCGCGGCAAAGCCGGTATGCCTGCCCGAGGACTACAGCCGGATCCTGCTGGCTGGCCAAGGGGCGTTTCCGCCGGAAGACTGCGGCGGTGCTGGTGGCCACTACCGCCTGACCCTGGCGGCCCGCGCGCGGACGGCGGCGGCATCTGAGCCAGGGTACGTGCAGCCCGAAGCCGACGAGGACAACGACTGGGGCGGCGGGTACGACCGCTGGGATCCCGATGCGTTTGATTTCGCAACGGTCAAGGCCGTTTTCGACCGGCGGCGGGCAACCACGGCTCGACACCAGGCGTGACATCGTCAACCTGCGCGCTATCCTGCGTGACGACCGCAAACGAGCGTGTCCCACGACGACAAGGCGCAGATGCAACCGACTCCCACTGGACAGACCCCGCGTAGCCTCGCGCATGAACTGCTAGCCCGCGGCCGCATCGCGCTTCTGCTGGATCTGCTCCACGCCGGCCACAGCGGTCTGCCGGCGAAAATGACCTCGCACATCCTGCGGTTGGACGTGCTCGATGCCCACGATCGCGTCGACTTCAGCGGGATGGATCATCTGCTGGTGCACTACCTCGACAACGAAACGCCTGCCATCGCGAAGCTGGCTTGGGACGCCGTGTTCGTGGTGGTCGGCCAGATTGTGCCCGGCAAGATCGGTCCCAACGTGCGTCCGGGCGCGCTGCCGGCCTGCTTCGAGCCGGACCGTCAAGCCAACGTCATGCGCCTGCTCAACCAGTTGGGGCTCGGCACCGCGCGTCCGGGCGCGATCGAGTGGAAACTCGAGATCACGCCCGCCATCCTGGCCGCGGACGGCGATCGCACCGCCTGGCGCCCAGAGAAGCGTGAAGCCTTGCAGACCCTCTTGGACGCGGGACCGGCGATCCTGCTGCTCGACCTGGCCGCGCCCGGTTTGTCGGTGCCGCCGCAGTTGCGCCAGAGCGGTCAGAGCGAGGTCGCCATCGGCAAGAATGCCCCTTGGCGCGACGTGGTGATGACGCGCCATATCGTGGCGTGGAGCCAGCTTCACGAAGGCGCGACCCTGCGCTTCAGCGTGCCATGGGCGGCCATCGGCGCGATGCAGTCGCCGCAAACCGGCTTGGGTTGGTGGTGGCCGCGCGATCTGCCAGCTCCGGGGCGCGCGCAACTCGAGAACAATCAGGACATCTGGCCAGCGCTCAGCCGTCTGGACGGTATCCCGCTGGGCACGCCGGCGCCGGTGCCCTTGACCGACATCCAGGTGCTCACGCTGCAGCCGCCGCCGCCGGCCAGCAAGCAAAGCGCCATCGAGACCGGGCTGCGCTTGGGCCTGGTCGTGGTCCTGATCGACGCGCTGCACCCCGCGATCCGTTTGCCGCCGTCCATGCCCGGTCGCGCTCGCGTGCTGTTGGTGCCGCTCGGACTGCCCAACCTGGATGCCAAGGTGCGGTTTTCAGACGAAGGTTTCTCCGCGGTGATGCCCGACTTCAACGGCCAGAAGGTGAACGTGGCGATCCCGTGGCAGGCGGTGTTCCTCGTCTCGCCCATGGATGGCAGTCGGGTCGGCACGTGGCCCGACGACTATCCGCCCACCATCGTCAATGCCTTGCACGCCTTGCGCAGCGTCCAGTTCAGCGACGGGGGTGAAGTGCCTGCCGAAATGGACGTGCTCGACCGGCAACCGAACGGCGATGGCCTGGGGTTGGGGCTACACCGCGCGCCCGACGGCGGCTTCAACCTGGTGGTGTCGCAGCCTTTGGGGTTCTTGCAGCAGTTGCCGCCTGGGTTGCCGCCGGGCGCCCAGGCTCGGGCGATGATGGAGCTTTCGTTCAGGTTGCCGGCTCCGGGGTTGCAGTAGGGGCGGCTTGGGGATCCTGCGCGCGGTCGTCGGCATGTGACGTCGGGACGTCAAGGGGCCGGCCTGACACAGCGCGCGCCGAAGGTGATGAAGGCGTCGGACGGGTCGTAGTAGCTGTCGCGATAGCCCGCCCGCACGTCCGTCGCTTCATCGGCGAAGTCGCCGCCGCGGATGACGCGGTGCAACTCGAACGTGGTAGTAGAATTCACTGCGTCCTTCAGCGCCGCTTCTGCCGTGCCATAGAACCAGTCATCGTACCAGTCCAGAGTCCATTCCGAGACGTTGCCCGCCATGTCGTAGGCGCCGTACGGGCTCTGACCTTGCGCTGACCCAGTTCCGACTGCATACGTCGTCGGACTCCCGCCGCAATACCAGCCGTCATAGAAAAAAACCGCCTGCTGTCCGCACACCGGCGCGCCATTGCCCCACGGGTACTTCGGTTCCGCCGTCTTGCAGTCCTGGCCCGCATACATCTCGCACCCGCCCTTGGCCGCCTTCTCCCACTGCGACTCGCTCGGCAAGTCTCCGCCCAACCACTTGCAGTAGCTCCGCGACTGCGCCCAGTTCACGGCGTTGACCGGGTGCTGCTCCTTTCCCGCCACGCCCCACGTCGCATAGCTGAAGCTGCCCGGCGTGCTGCATCCAGCCCCAAGGCCATCCACGCACGCCTTGTAGTTGCTGATCGTCACCTCGTACACGCCAACCCAATACGCCGACATATCGACCAGATGCTGCGGGCTTTCGTCGCTTACACATTCAGCATCGACCGCCGCATTGCAGCCCATCCAGAACGTTCCGGCCGGCACCAGCGTCCACTTGTAGCCTTTGACATCGGTCCAGTAGCAGTGCCCGCTACTGCACGCGCCCTTGCCGCCGCCGCAAGGGTCGCCGTCCTGGATGCAGCCCACCGGGTTGGCGACGCAGGTGCCACTCGCGCAAACACCCGACGTGCCGCA
>CAYHHL010000153.1:0-14620 GCA_964356325.1 uncultured Enterobacteriaceae bacterium
CCGCCGGCGCAGGCCGGCTTTGCCGCTTGCGGCGCGGCTGCAGCCGCCGGCTGCCCTTCGCCGTGCCTAGCGCAGCCCGGCATGGCGCAGCAACGCGTCGGTACTCGGCGCCCGACCGCGAAACTCGGTGAACACGTCCAGCGGATGCGCGCTGCCGCCCAAAGCCAGCACCGTGTCGCGGAAACGCCGGCCCGTCGCCATGACCGCGCCCTCGTCGTCCAGGCCCGCCTCCTCGAAGGCCGAAAATGCGTCGGCCGAAAGCACTTCGGCCCACTTGTAGCTGTAGTACCCCGCGGCATAGCCACCCGCGAAGATGTGGCTGAAGCTGCACAAGAACTTGTCTTCGGGCAGCGGCGGCAGCACAGCGGTCCGGGACGCGACCAGGCGATGGACCTCGAACGGCGAGTCGCTGGCGGGATCGAAGCCGTGGTGCAACTGCAAGTCCGTCAACGCGAACGTCAACTGCCGAAGCATGTCGCTGCCCGCCCTATAGGTTCGCGCCGCCGTCAGCTTGTCGAAGAGCTCATCCGGCAGCGGCTCGCCTGTCGTCACATGGCCCGAGAGCGACCGCAGCGTCGGCTTGTGGAAGCACCAGTTCTCCATGAATTGACTAGGCAACTCGACCGCATCCCACTCCACGCCGCGAATGCCTGCCGCCAACCCTTCGTCCACCGTCGTCAGCATGTGCTGCAGGCCGTGACCGAACTCGTGAAGCAGCGTCTCGACCTCGTGAAAAGTCATCAGCGACGGTTGGTCGTCCACCGGCGGCGACTGGTTGCACACGAGGTACGCGATGGGCAGGCGCACCGGTTGCGCGGGCGTTCCGAACAGCCGACTGCGCCCGACGCACTCGTTCATCCACGCGCCGCCTCGCTTCTGCGCGGGCCGGCTGTACGGGTCGAGGTAGAACGCGGCCAGGGGCTGGCCGTGCTCGTCGGCGATGCGGAAGAACTGGACGTGCTCGTGCCACTTGGGCACCAGCGGACTGCGATCCTCCGCGATACTCACGCCGAACAGCTTGTGTGCCAAAGCGAATACGCCGTCCAACACCTTGGGCAGCGGAAAGTACGGGCGCAGTTCCTCATCGGAATAGTCGTAGCGCGCCTCCCGCAGGCGCTCGGACCAGTACGCGACGTCCCAGTGCATGAGCTCGTCGGCCTCGTCGGCCCCTTGCGCCCTGGAAAAGTCGCGCAGTTCCTGGAAGTCGCGCAGACCGGCCGGGTACGAGGCCACGCGCAGTTCCTCCAGCAGCGTGCGCACTTCGTCGGGTCCCTCGGCCATCTTGCTCGCCAGGCTCAAGGCGGCGAAGTCGGCGTAGCCCAGGATCTGGGCCATCTCCAGGCGCAACGCCAGGATCTGCTGGATGATCTGGGTGTTGTCCAACTCGCCCGCACTCGCGCGCCGCACCATCGCCCGGTACAGGTCTTCGCGCAGATCGCGCCGCCGGCTGTGCTGCATGAACGGGCCGAAACTCGGGAAATCCAGGGTGATGCGCCAAGGGCCGTGCTCGGCGGTCGCGGTCTCGTGCACGTTCCGAGCCGTCTGCGCGGCCAGGGCCAGCAGGCTCGCGGGCAATCCTTCGACTTCACTGTGCAACGTCAGGTCCAGGGCAAACGCCTTGGTCGCGTCGAGCACATGGTTGGAGAAACGCGTTTGCAGATCCGCCATCTCCATCTGGATCGCGTTGAACCGTTGCTTGGCCGCGCCGTCCAGGCCCACCCCCGAGAGTTCGGCATCGCGAATCGCCGCGTCGACGATGCGCTGCCTGGGCTTGCTGAGTGGGCCCGCGTCGCGCAACGTCTTGAACGCTTCGTACAGCGGCCGGCTCTGGCCCATGCGCATGGAGAACTGCACGATGGCGGGTTGCGCCGACTCGTGCGCCACCCGCAATTCCGCTGAGTTGCACACGGACAGCAGATGCCCGACGGTGCCCCAGGTGAACTCGAGGCGGTCCTGGATGCGCTCGAGCGGCGCGGCGAGGCCCTCCCAGCTTGCCGGCACTTTCGAGTCCAGCGCCGCGGCCTCGAGCGCCGCCACCTCGGTCTCCAGGTCGCGCAACAGTTGGTCCACGGCGGGCTGGACGTGCTCGGCTGCAACCTCGGCGAACCGCGGCAGCGCTCCATGGGCCAGAAGCGGATTATCGTGCAGCGTCACGGTCATGCGTGGTACCTCAGCGAGATTGGTGGCGGTCGTTGGTGACGATGGTGATCCACGCCGCGGCACATGGCAACCCGTCCGGGTGCGCAACTGCCTCGCGGTGGAATTCAGATTGACAGGCGGACTCCGTGGCGAAGACACTGGCCTCCCCTGGCCCCAGTTGCGCTCGGGGCGAACTGAGCGATGGCAGAGCGACTACAACATCCCAACGAACACCCAGCCTTGCAACGCAACGACGCGTACCTCCGCAGTTTCGTCGAAGCGTTCGATGTCTGTCCCTTCGCGAAGACGTGTCGAGAACGCGGCCGGTTGCATCGCAGCGTGCTGACCGGTTCGGGGCCGGAACTGCAACAAGCCGTCGATGCCGCCGCCCTGGCATTGCAGACGGGCGATGCCGACGTGGAAGTGGCTCTGCTCATCTTGCCCGACATCGCGATGGAACCACGTGAATTCGAAGCGTTCGCCTTGGCCGTGAGCGAGCGTGCCAAGCTGGCGTTGCAGGCGAGCGGACAGCGGTTTGCCTTCCACGTCGTGGCGTTCCATCCGCGCATGCCGTTTCGCGACGACGACGCCTTCCGGCTGGTGGGCTTGATGCGGCGCAGCCCGGACCCGACACTGCAATTCGTGCGGGCGAGCGTGCTCACGGCGCTCAAGGGCCACGCCGTCGCCGACAAGCTGTACGTCGCCTTGGAGGACGTCGCCCACCTGGCCCCGGAACGGCTGGAGATGCCCCGGGATTTGTCGACCCGCATCGCCGAAGCCAACTTGCGCACCTGGCAGGCCCACGCCGACGTGATGGCGCCGCTGTTGGCGTCCCTGCCGGGCGTGAAGCGACGTTGACGGTTGCCTGCGCGCGCCGATTGCCACCGCCTGCTTTCGTCGCTACCTTGGACACGCGTTCGCTGTGCCGCGCACGCATGCCTTCTTGCAGGTCACGGTGACTCCCCTTGACTGACTGCAGCGCCACACTGTCTCGACGATCCGCGCTGTTCGTGCGCGCAGCCAGCGTGCTGGTGATCGGCATCGCCGGGCTGGCCCTGGCTCGCCGCCTCTTCAGCGTGAACCTGCTGTCGGTCTGGCCGTTCAGCGACGTCCCCAAGTTCGACGCTGCGCTGGGCCTGATGGCCTTGGGCATCGCCCTGGGCGCGGCGCCTTCGGAGCGCGCGGAAGTACAACGCATCCGGATAGTTGCCGCCGCGTCCAGCCTGTGGCTCGGTCTCGCGGGCCTGGCGTACCACGCCACCGTGGACGTCGCGATGCCCTGCGCAGACGACCTGCAAACCTCGGGACGCATGTGCATGGTCACGGCGGTTTGCCTGTCGCTGCTCGGCCTGTCGCTGCTCGCCTTGCCCCAGGACGGCCGGCGCTTTCGGCACCTGCTCGCGGAGTCCTTGGCGGTTGCCTCCATCGGCTCGTCGGCTGCCGTGCTGGTCGGCTTCACCTACGGCGGGCTCGAGTTGCGGCACTACATGCTGCCCGTGACGGGCGCCGGTCTGACGCTGGCCGGCCTGGGCGTCCTCGCGACCCGTCCCGAGCGCGGGCACATGCTGTGGCTCTTGCACCGCACCACGGCCAGCACGCTGGCGCGCCGCCAACTGCTGGCACTGGCGATCCTCCTACCTTTGCTGAAGTGGTTGCGCCGCTTCGCCGAGCGGCACGGCTGGTTCGATGCCCGTTGGGGTGACGCCATCGAGAGCGTGCTGTTCCTGGTGGTGCTGGGCGCCGGCGTGGCCTGGACGACCCGGCGGCTGCAGACCGCCCTGGACAAGCGGCAGGAAGCCGAAGCTACGCTGCGTCGACAGGAAGTGCTCGACATCACGGCTCGCAAGGAGACGGAAGCGGCGCTGCGGCAGGCTTCGTTCGACCTCGAACGCAAGGTCGCGGCACGTACGGCTGATCTCGGGCGCGCCAAGGACGCCCTGGAATTGGACCTCACCAAGCGCAAGGCCATCGAAGCCGAACTGGTCCAGGCGCGCGACCAGGCCGAACTGGCTAGCCAGTACAAGTCGACCTTCCTGGCGAACATGAGCCACGAAATCCGCACGCCGATGAACGTGTTGCTGGGCATGGCCGACCTGCTCGCCCGATCGCAACTCGACGACGAGCAGCGCCGTTACGCCCGGGCCGCGCGTCAGGCCGGCGAGCACCTGATCGCGGTGGTGGACGACGTTCTGGACTTCTCGAAGATCGAGTCGGGCCACTTCCACCTGGAGCAGGAGCCGTTCAGCCCGCGCGACGTAGTCGAGCAAACTATTGAGTTCTTCTCGCACCGCGCGCACCAGAAGGGCCTGGCCCTGGCGGCGGCGGTCGACGACGCAGTGCCCGGCCAACTGATCGGCGACGCGCACCGGTTGCGGCAGGTGCTCGTCAATCTGGTGGGCAACGCGGTGAAGTTCACCGAGCAGGGCGGCGTGACCCTCGACTTGCAGTGGGGTGCAGACGGGCTCATGTACGTCGCGGTCGCGGACACGGGCGTTGGCGTCTCGGAAGACAAACACCTGGACATTTTCGAGGCCTTCACGCAAGTCGACGCGTCGAGCACGCGCAAGCATGGTGGCGCCGGTCTCGGACTTTCCATCTGCAAGCGCATCATCGAGCGCATGGGCGGGCGCATCTGGCTCGACAGTGCGCCGATGCGCGGCAGCGTCTTCCACTTCACCGCGCGCCTCCTGGAAGCGCCCAGCTCGGCGAGCCGGCAAGACACCTCGCTCGATCCGACGCTGGAGGTCCAGGAAAGCTTGCGCAACGGTGCCGTACTGGTGGCCGACAGCAATCCCGTGCACCGCAAGGCCGTGCGTGACGCGTTGACTCGAATGGGCGCGCGCGTGGACGAGGCGGCGGACCTCGAATCGAGCATGCGACTGTTGCGTGGTGACGTGCGCTACTCGTTCTTGATCGTCGATTCCAAGCTGCCTCCCGAAGACGGCATCGCGCTCGCCCGCCAGGTGCGAGATCAATTGCCGAAACCGTGGCCCGCGATAGTGCTAGCGCGCGCCGACGAGGACAGTCTGGACATCTCGCGCATGCAACAGGCCGGCGTGATCTCGACCTTGCGCAAGCCGATCAAACGCACGCTGCTGGCGGACGCGCTGGCTGTGGCGGTGCTGCCTGCGGACGCATTGGCGGAAGTCGGGCTCGCGAAACCGTCGTGGCCGCTGCGTGTCCTGGTGGTCGACGATGCGCCGGACAACCGGATGCTGGTCAGTGCCTTCCTGACGGATCAGGGCTGGGACGTCGAAGAGGCGGAGAATGGTGAGGTCGCGGTGCGGCAATGGCGGCCCGGGCGGTTCGATGTGGTCCTGATGGACGTGCACATGCCGGTGCTCGACGGTCACATGGCAACCCGCGAGATACGTCGCCTGGAACGCGACGGGGGTTGGGCGCCGATGCCCATCGTCGCGCTGACTGCGCATGCCCTGCCCGAAGCGCGCGCCCAAAGCATGGCCGCCGGCTGTACCGACCACATGACCAAACCGTTCCGGCGCGGGCAGTTGGTCGATCTCGTGCGGTCGCTGGTCGGCCCGGTGCCTCGGCCGTGCGAGCCTGCGCCATCGAACGACGCGCTTGTCGAACCGCAGATCCCGACGAAGATTGACGGGAAAAGCACCGAGAGGATCACGGTAGTGGTGGACGCGCTGGTACACCCGCTGATTCCCGCGTTCCTGGCCCAGCGCCTGGCCGACGTGGGCCTGCTCGTGAACGCGATTGGAACCAATGACTTCGCGCGAATTGGCCTGCTCGGCCACAGCATGAAAGGCAGCGGCGGCAGTTACGGGTTCGATGTCATCACCGAGATCGGCCGAGACATCGAAGTGGCTGCCCACGTCCAGGACACCGCCGCGATTGCCGCCGCTACCGCCCGACTCGAGCACTATCTGGCTCACGTCGAGATCCACGTCGAAGCGACCGCGCCGATGGCCTGACCGCTACGCCAGTCGTTGCGAAACTGCACGCTTGCCACCGTGCAAGACCGACTATATCGTGCCTCGGCCATGCGGCGCAGTCGTGCGCTCGCCACGGTCAAGGCGGGGCGCGATGAAGCACAGGATCCTGATCATCGAAGACCAGGCGGACTTCCGCGACCTGTTGGTGGCCTTGCTGGGCCGCGCAGGCTTCGAAGTGCAGGTGGCCAGTGACGGCCTCGCAGGGCTGGAATTGGCCAAGGCCGATCCGCCCGCGGCGGTCCTGCTCGACCTGATGATGCCGAAGATGCATGGCTACGAGGTCATCCAGCACCTGCGCGCCCACCTGCCGACGCGGCACCTGCCGGTCATCGTGCTGTCGGCCAAGGTCTATCCCTCGGATCAGCGCAAGGCCTTGGACATGGGCGCGACGGCGTTCGTCGCCAAGCCGTTCGACGCCCAACACTTGATCGAACTGCTGAAGCACCACCTCGATCAGACGGTGCTGACATTCTGGGGCGTGCGCGGTTCGATCGCGGCGCCGGGGCCTGAGACGATGCGCTATGGAGGCAATACGCCTTGCGTGTCGATCGAACACGCTGGCACGACGCTCATCCTCGATGCGGGTACAGGCATCCGCAAGTGCGGCCTGGCGTTGCAGGGGCGCGCGGCGGGACGTCCCCTGGAAGTGAACCTGCTGATCTCGCACACCCATTGGGACCACATCCAAGGCTTTCCGTTTTTCGTCCCGGCCTACGTGCCCCGCAACGTCATCCGCGTGATAGGGCCGCGCTCACCGGACAAGCCGCTCGAAAAGGTGCTGCGCGGACAGATGGATCCCGAGTACTTTCCGGTAGCTTTGGGCGACATGGCGGCGGACATCCGGGTCGAGGAGTACCGCGGCCAGGAGTTCCACGTCGGGCCCTTCCACATTCGGGCCACCTACCTGAACCACCCTGGTGTGACCCTGGGCTACCGCATCGAGGGCGCGGGCATCGTCATCGCCTACGCCACCGACACGGAACCGCATCGGCGCCTGCTTCCGGGGCATCAGGAGGACCCGCAGAAGGAGGCGTTCGGTCGCGAGCAGGACGCCCAACTGGTCGAACTGGCGCGCGGAGCTGACCTGTACATCGCGGATGCGCAGTACTTCCCTGACGAGTACAAGGCCCGGCTGGGCTGGGGCCACACGTCGTACCTGGATGCCTGCGAACTGGCGATCGAGGCTGGGGTCAAGCAGTTGGTGCTGTTCAGCCACGACGCGATGCACGACGACGCGACGGTGGACCGCAAGCTTGCGCACTGTCAGCAATTCATCCGGGAGCGCGGATCTTCGATCGTGGTCAGTGCCGCGTCGGAGAACGTGCCGTTGATGGTGGGCAAGCCGTAGCTATTGACAGACCGCGCCCAAGCAGCTGGTTCCACACGCCAATCCGCCAGTCAACGGCTCGTGCGTGCAGCCTTCCACTGGCACGCAGTCGTCCAATGTGCACGGGTCGCCGTCATCGCACGCGCCCAGCTCCTTGTTCGCGCACTTGTCCGGCGCCGCGCAGCCCGCATTGCCCCAGCGATCCGCGCGGATGAGCCAGGCCGATGCCGTGCCGGTCGGGGATTCCGCCGCGCCTGCCAGCATCAACCGGTTCTGGCCCGCGTCGGCCAGCGCCAGGCCGCGCTCCTGTTGGGCTGCGCCATACGAACGCCAGGCCGCCAGCACGCCATCCGGTTGCACGCGCAGCAAGAAGACATCGGACATGCCGTTGCTCCACGTCGAGGTCGAGCCCAGCACCACCAACTGCTCATTCGGAAAGACAAGCAATGCCGCGGCCTTGTCGTGTTCCAGGCCACCGTAGCTGCGCGACCACAGCACGCCGCCATCGCTGCCGAGCCGTACCAGCCACACGTCGGAGCGACCTGCCCCCGTCGAGTGTGTGTAGCCCGCCGCGGTCACGCCACCGTCGGTCAGCATCGCCAGCGCCTGGAGGACGTCCTCGTCGGCCCCACCCAGCACTTGCTGCCACAGGGGCGCCCCCTGGTTGTCCAGTCGCACGACGGCAGCGTTGGCCGGCAGGTCCGGTCCCGGTCGGGTCGTCGCCGCCATCAGGAAGCCGCCCGCGGGGTTGGTCACCACGGCCGTCGCTGCGTCGTTGCCCGGCCCGCCCCAGGTGCGCTGCCAGGTCGGCTGGCCGATCTCGTCCGTGCGCACCAGCCATGCGTCGGTATGGCCCTGATCCTTGGTAGTTCCGGCCAGGAGGAAGCCTGAACCCGCGCGGGTCATCGCCGCCACGTCGTCATCGTCGCCCTCGCCGTACGTCTGCTGCCACAGGACGTCGTCGTTCGCGTCCAGGCGCACCAACCAACCGTCCTTCAACCCGCCCGTGCCGTGATCCGTCGACCCTGCAACGACTTGACCAGAGCCCGCCGGCTCGGAGGCGACGAAGCGCTGCCAGCCCGGTCCACCGTACGTGCGCCCCTGCAACGGCTTGCCCGCCGCGTCGGTATGCGCAGCCCAGCCCTCGTAATCGCCACTTGCGGTCACCGCCTCGCCCACCAGCAGCCAGCCTTCGCCCACCCTGCGGATCGAGCGCGGCACCTGGACGTGCAGACCTTGCAGCATGGAATCGCCCGCCACGGTCTGCCCCGCACAGCCAGGCATCGCCACGCGCGGGCCCCGAGTCGACGTCATCGTCTGTCCCGCTTCCGGCAGCCCCCGGTGCACCGCGTCCACGCCCGCGTCCGCTCGGCAAGCCGATGCCAGGCAAGCCAATGCCATCAGACCCTTGCACCACACTGCTGTGCCCATTGCCGCGCCCAACCTGCCCATCGCCGTCTCCAGCCCACTCGCGCGCGCACGCCGGCCCCGCAAGCGCTGGTGGCGCCGCTAGAGCTGCGAATCACGGGTGCGGGTCTTCAAGTCAGCGTAGCGAGTCGGCGGCGGTGGGTGCAAACGCGTCCGCCTCGGCGGCCACTTCACGAAGGATCTTTGCAACCGCCAGCGGGGCTTCCAGATGGGGCAGGTGACCGACCCGATCGAGCAGGATCGACCGACCGCCCGTCAACACTCGCGCATACAAATCGCGATTGTCCAGGTGCACCAACCGTTCGTCCCGGCCGTACACCACGCGAGCGGGCATCGACACTTTCGGCGCGATTTCGGGCATCCACGCCTCGGCCTGGTGATTGGACAGCAGGGCGAAATGGCCCACGTGCTCCTCGCGCCGCGCCATCCACTGTTCGGCCAGGAAGCGCAGCAGCGAGCGCGAGAACGGCGGCGGTCGCGAGAAACTGATGGACAGAAGCTCAATAAAACCATCAACATCACGGGGCAATAACGGATTGCGGCCGGCTTGGAGCATCAACTCGACGTGGGGATGCAGCCCGCGCGGACCGGCCGCCGCCAGCAGGGTCACGGACTGCACGCGTTGCGGGTACTCGTGGGCCAGGCGAGCGGCGATCGCGCCACCCATCGACTGCCCGCAGACATGGACGCGGGAAATACCCAGTGCATCCAGCAGTTGCGTCAGGAAGCGGGCCTGGGCCGGAATCGTCGTACGCTCCGAAGGCACCGCATCCGCCTCACCGAACCCGGGCAGATCTGGGATGACGATGGCGAATTGCCGGTGCAGCAGCGCGGCCAGGGGCAGCATCGACTCGCCGCGATCGCCGAAACCGTGCACGATCAGCAGGGGCCGCCCGCGCCCCAGCCGCAAGACCGGCACGCGCACGCCTTCTATCACCAGCGAAATCCGAGTCGCCCCGGTCGCCGTCGTCAAAGCGGCTTGCAGTGCGCGGTGTTGGAAGCGTCCGAATTGGACCTGGGCAGCGTCTACGCTCATGCGAACCTCGGGCAAGGCGGGCAGCATAGCCACGGGCAGCGGCCGGGTTCAAGGGTCGATCAGGGGCAGTCCTGGGCGCAGGTAGCGTCCTGGCCGCTGGCCGCGTCAGAGCCGGAAGCGTCGCCGGTGCCCGGGTTGCCCGCGCTGCACAACGTCAACTGCTTGCCATCGCTGCCGAAGCCTTCCTGGCAGAGCTTTGGGCTCGCGCACGTCTCGACCTTGGTCCACAGGCCGGCGTCGTTGCACAGCATCCGCCGCGACTGGCCGGAGTCGTCGTCCTGGCATTCCTCGGTCTCGATTTTGGCCACGCAGTGCGTCGGATCCCGGTCGGGCAGCGTGCCCTCGACGCGACAGCCCGCGAGCAGCGCCGCCAGAAGTGCCGCGCGGCGCAGGTTCGTAAGTACTGTGGCCACGTTGCCTCCCTGGGGTCTCTAGGTGTTGCACCACGGCGGCTCGCGCGGATTGACGCGCACGCCCGCGGCCAGCAAGTGTCGCTCCAACTCCTGGGCCTGTTCCTGCTGCCAGGCATCGTCCAGCGGGGCCAGATGATGGATCCCGCGTAGTTGCGCCTCGATGCGCGGTTTTTCCTGCAGCGGTCCGATTTCCACCACGGTGACGACGGGCGCCAGCAGTTCGGCCAACGCCTTGGCGTCGCGCAGCAAGATGGGCCGGACCATCGCAAAGGTTTCAAACCCTTGCGCCTTGAGGGTCTCCAGCGCTTCGATCCGTTGCGCGATGGGCGGCGCTCCCGGCTCCACGGCGCGCCGCACGGCATCGTCCTCGGTCGGCACGGAAAAGCCGATGCGCGCCTGGCGACAACGCCGCAACACGTCGATATCGCGCAAGACCAATGGCGACCGCGTCAGGATCATCGGCGCGAAGTCGGTCGGCTGCAAAACGGTCAGGCATTGCCGGGTGATGTGGTACTTGCGCTCCAGTCCCAGGTACGGGTCGGTAATCACCGGGCTCATGCGCACGACGCCGGCTTGGGCCGATTGCACTTCCAAGGCCAGCACTTCGGCCGCGTTGACCTTGACGTCGATCCACGCACCCCAGGCCACGTCTGGTGCGCCCTGCAAGGACCGGCTCCACGCGCCGCGATGACTGGCAAAGCAGAAGCAGCAACCCAGGCTGCAGCCGACGTAGGGGTTGATGTACCAGGACGACTGTTCGTCGCGCATGAGTACTTGTTCTACCGTGATTTCACGCACTTGGCTGCGAATCGTCAACCGTTCGGCGGCGAGGTCGAGCGCCGGCTGCAACGCCCCTTCACCGTGGACCAGACATTGGACGATGGCGGCCAGGATCGCCTGCTCGTCGGCACCCAGTCTGCCGCGCAAGCCTTGAACTTCGCTGTAGTAGACGTTGAACAGCTGCGTCCTGGCGAAACACGGTCGGGTCTCGTCACGGCGATCGAGCTCGACCAGCAGGGGCGTGCCTGGGCCGACCAGGAGCAGGGTAACACCTTGATCGACATCGATCTGCTGCAGCCGCCAAGCGCCCGGCAGGCCACCGACCTTCAGCAGCGGCGCCAGCAACTCGCGCATCGCCGGATCGAGCGAGCGCGGCTCGGGTCGGCGGGTCGAGACGTCATGGCTTCGCGTCGAAGAATCCGCCTTCATGGCCGGTGCGGATATATCGAAACACGCGCGATGGCAACCTCTTGCGTGACGATGTAGAGTCTGCGTCGGCCCAGCGGGACCGTGGCGGCGTTCCGGTCGCGAGTTCCTGCGGGCCCCTGGGAGGCGCTCGTGGTGCAAGCAACGTCAAGGTTTCAACGCGTGCAACCAGGCCATACTATTGCGCGGTTGTGCCTCTGCCTGTGCGTTGCCTGGCTGGCGGCGTGCACCAGCGCTGCCCCCGCGCAACCCAACGCGACAGCCGCTGACGCCGCCGGGGACGCGCCGGACATCGCCGCGTGTCCCGGCAGTGGCGGCTGCGCCTGCACGACGCAAGCCGATTGTCCGCCCTGGAGCTTGTGCGCCCCTGGTGTGGACGGCCCGCGCTGCGCCCAACGCTGCCAGAAAGGCGCTTGCGAGGCGGGCGAGGTCTGCGCCGGCGCGTTCAAGACGGACAGTGCGGGAAATCCACAACAGCTCGAGGACTTGTGCTTGTATCGCTGGCCCCGGCAATGCAATCCCTGCGCGAGCGACGGCGACTGCGCCATGCCCGCCGGCAGCCAGGGCGCGTGCGTCGACGTGCCGGGAACGGGCGGCAGCGACGGACACTTCTGCGCCGCCGGTTGCGCCACCGCAGCCGATTGCCCCGCTGGCTGGTCCTGCGAATCGGCGGCGGCCAGCAACAGCGACGTGCGCCTGCGTTGCCTGCCACCGGGCCGGGGTTGTGGCTGCGGCCCGGGTTCCGAAGGCATGTCGACGGTCTGCAAGCCCTACGCGGGCCAGAGCGAGACTTGCGTCGGCACGCGGCAGTGCGGCGCGGCCGGCTTGAGCGCGTGTACTTTGCCGGCGATTGCTTCGGAGACCTGCAACGGCGCGGACGACGACTGCAACGGCAAGACGGACGACCTGGCTGCCGACGCCTGCGACGACGCCAACCCATGCACGGACGATTCCTGTCAGGCCAAGCAAGGTTGCGCACACCTGCCGAACAGCGTGGCTTGCGACGACGGTGACGTGTGCACCAACGGCGACGTGTGCGCGCAGGCAGGGTGCCAGGGCAAGGCGCTGGTCTGCAGCGACGGCAACTCGTGCACGGACGATGCCTGCAAGCCCGGAGTCGGTTGCGCGTCGGAGCCGAACAACGCGCCGTGCAACGACAATGAACCGTGCACGACGCCCGATGCCTGCACGGGAGGCGTGTGCAAGGGCAAGGCTCTCTCGTGCGATGATGGCAATCCCTGCACGATCGAATCGTGCGTGCTGGGGCTGGGTTGCGACTACAAGTTTGCCGAAGCGCCCTGCAACGACGGCAACGCCTGCACGGAATTGGATGCCTGCCACCTGGGCGGGTGCGCGGGCGATCCGGTCTCGTGCGACGACGGTTTCGGTTGCACGATCGACCAGTGCGACGCGGTGGCTGGATGTGCCTCGACGCCTTCCAAGCTGGCCTTGTGCGGCCCGCAGGATCTGCCGTACGCGATCACGTTCACCTGCAACGAGAACAAGTTGGACGCCTGGCTGCTGCAAAGCGAGGCGGCGGGACCGGACGGCGTGGTGTGGAAGGTGGAAGCGTCTGGCGTCGATCTGCCTGTAGATTCAAGCAATTGTGTGCTGCACGCCGGCCACGGCCAGACGCTGACTTGCGGGGTGACGCAAACGAAGATTACCGCCAACGCGACTTCGCCCCTGATCGACGCGACCGGAGTGCCGGCCGGGGCGCCGCTGCAGGTGCGGTTCGAAAGCGCGGGGACGTGGACGTTGCCGGCGCAGGCCTTGGTACAGGCCTCGCCCGACGGCTTGGACTGGACGACCATCGGCATCGTGCCGGCCAGTGGCAAGGTGTGGGGCAAGGTGCAGTTAGGACTGCCCGCGCAAGTCGGCACCAAGTTTCGCCTGCGCCTGCAGTTGCACGAGACGGCGTGTACGGCGACTGGCGTCGGCTGGAGCGTGCGCAACCTGGCCGTGCTGGTGGACAAATGTGCGCAAGGAACAGCAGGTTGTAGTGCGGATGCTGCCTGTGCCATCAGTGCGCAGGGCGAACCGGTGTGTGCGTGCAAGCCCGGCTTCGCGGGCAACGGAGCGACGTGCGCGGACTTGGACGAATGCGCTGACGGCACGGCGGTTTGCGACGCCCACGCCACGTGCGGCAACAGCGCGGGCAGCTACACCTGCGCGTGCGCGAAGGGCTGGCAGGACGACCCTTCGGCAGGCTCAGGGCAGGCAGGCAAGGCCTGCGAGGACACCAACGAATGCACAGCGGCCACGAGCCCTTGCGCTGCCAACGCCCTGTGCGGCAACACCGCGGGCAGTTACACCTGCGCTTGCAAGCCCGGCTGGACGGGCGACGGTGCTACGTGCGCGGATGTGGATGAATGTGCTGTAAAAACAGCAGGTTGCGACGGCAACGCCACGTGCGCAAACACGCCCGGCAGCTTCACCTGCACCTGCGCCAAGGGCTGGAAGGGCGACGGCAAGTCGTGTGCCGACATCGACGAATGCGCGGCCGGCACCTCGGGTTGTCCGCCGGGCGCGCAATGCCTCAACCTGCCCGGCGGCGTGCAGTGCAAAGTCTTGAAGTCGGCGACGTTCGGCTTTACCGGGGGGCTGCAGAACTGGACGGTGCCGGCGGGCGTCACCCAGGTCGCCTCCATCACTGTCGTCGGCGCGGCGGGCGGCGGCGGCGGCAATGACTGCGGCGGCGGCGGCGGCGGCGGCGCGGGCGGTCTGGTCACCGCAAGCAAGGTCAACGTCAAGCCCGCGGACGTACTGCACATCGTCGTCGGCGGCGGCGGCAATCCCGGCTCGGGCTGCTCAGTGGGCAGCGGCGCTGGACCCGGCATCTGGTTGGGCGGTGCTTCGGGCGGCAACGCCGGACCGCAGGGGTGCTCGGGCGGCGGCGGCAGCGGCGGCGGCTTGTCGGGCGTGTTCAACTCGGCGGCGATCGGCGCCGGCTCGGCCTTGCTGGTCGCGGGCGGCGGTGGCGGCGGCGGTGGTGCTGGTGGTGGCGGCGGCGGCAGCGGCGGTGGCGCGGGCTGCACGGGCGGCGGCGCAGGCTTCGGCGGCGGCGGCAGCGGCGGCAACAAGGGCGGCGACGGCGGCGGTGGCGGTG
>CAYHHL010000154.1:0-11105 GCA_964356325.1 uncultured Enterobacteriaceae bacterium
CCGGATCGCCGACCCGGGGTCGCATTCGCACCGAACCGGGCGCACTGATGGGTGGAATGCCACCCGGGGGCGGCAGCTTGCTCAGCGGCTGGTACGCAGGCGCGGCCGAAGTCGTGCCCAGGTTGGGACCCTTGCCCGGCCGGTACGCTTCGTAAACTTGCAGCGCCACTTCCTTGCCCTTGACCGTCACGGCGCCAAGCGCGCGCACCGGAACTCGCCGCCGGGTCGCTTCCAACACCGCTTGGGTGATGATGATCTCGGTCTTGAACTCCTTGTTCAGGTCTTGGACGCGACTGGCGATGTTCACGGTGTCGCCGATGACCGTGTACTCCATCTTGCGATCCGAGCCGATGTTGCCCGCGATGACCGGCCCGGTGTGGATGCCGATGCCGATGCGGATCTGCACCAGACCCTTCTGCTCCTGGTCGCTGTTGAATTTGTCGAGTTCCACCAACATGCGATGGGCCGCGCGCACCGCCCGGGTCGCGTCGTCGGGCTTGGGGAAGGGCGCGCCGAACACCGCCATCACCGCGTCACCGATGAACTTGTCGACGATGCCGCCCTCGTCGAACACGATGTCGACCATGCGCTGCAAGTAATCGTTGAGGAAGGAGACGACCTGCTCGGGCTCCAAGCGTTCGGAAATGCTCGTGAAGCTGCGGATGTCCGAGAACAGGACCGTCGCCACCTGCTTGGTGCTCATCTTGGCCTGATCGCCCAGCTCCAGCGCCCGCCGCACCACGTCCGCCGGCACGTACTTCTGGAACATCTGCCGCACGCGCTTCTCCTGCTCCCGGGAAGCCTGCGCCTCCGCGAACAGCCGGGCGTTGTACAGCGCGATCGCCGCTTGATCGGCAAAGGCCTGCAGCAGGTCCAGGGACTCCTCGCTGAACTCCTGTTCGACGATCTGGCTGTCCACGTACACGCAACCGATGATTTCTCCGCGCACTTTCAAAGGCGTACACAGCAGCGAGCGCACTTCCAGCGCCGTGATCGTGTGCGACATGGCCGAGAGGTCGTTCTTGGCGTCCAGCGTCTGCACCGGCACGCCGGTCTTGACGACCTTGGTCACCACGCTGTGCGAGACCTGCTTTTCCGGCTCCTCGATGACGGTGCCGTCCTTGTAGCGCGCGACCTGGAACGTGTGCGTCTCGCCCTGGGTCAGGATGAGGAAGCCGCGCTCGGCGTTGGTGAGGTCCAGGGCCTTGCCGATCACCAGCTCGAGCAGCCGATCCGAGCCCAGCTCCCCGCTCACCGCCTTGGTAATCTGCACCAATGCCGCGAAGTTGCGCAGACGCCGCGAGATGACCGCCACGTCCGCGGATTCCACCGGCACCGACGCCACCGCGAGCGCGTGCAACTCCGCGTCGGTCAGCGTGAACACCAGCGTGGTCTGGCCGAGGTGGATGCGATCGCCGTGGCGCAGTTCGTGGACCTGGATGGTCTCGTCGTTGCAGTAGGTGCCGTTGAACGAGCCGAGGTCCTTGAGCTGCCAGCCGAGCGAAAGCTTAACGATCTCACAGTGTCGGCGCGACAGGCTCGGATCGTCCAGGTGGATATCGCAGTCGCGCGAACGGCCGATGACCACCGAAAGATCCGGCGGCAATTCGAAGGTTCGGCGATCTTCGCCTTGCGTGATGACGAGGTGCGCCACTGCTCTGTCTCGGTAGGGGGCAAAGCAGGTCTGGCCTGCGCGTGTCAGGGTTTAGGCCATCCGCGGTCCCGGCGCAACCTGGAACTGCAACTTCGGGGCGAATCCGCGCGCTGGCGAATGGCCGCGAATCGGGGTCTTGCGAATGCTCCTCTGCCCCGGCGGCGCGATCGTGCGCAGGTGGACCAAGCCACGCCGTCGGAACCTGAGGTGCCGGCCGATGCCTGCGCTCATCTGCCGTGACCGTCGGCTGACCCCGTTGCCGACCGACGATCATTTCCATCGCCGGCCGCGTGCTGGAGGGCGCGCGACCGGCGAGAGCTATGAAGTGTTCCCTACTTGCTGACGATCGAACGGCACGCGTCGAGCATGGCCTGGACTTCGACGTGCGTGTAGCTCGCGCCCTTGGTGTCCTCGCACCGGTACACCTTGCCGCTCGCCGCGACGTTGGTGACGAAGTGGTATTCGGTCTGGCCGATCGGTCCGTTGCTGGCTTCCTGTTCATAGACCAGCGTATCCGCTGAATCGACCGCGAACCGGCGCAGGTGCTGGATGCCGTCGTTCTGGATGTCCCGGCGCCGGGAATTCAGGTCCGCGGCCTGCTCGGTCAGTTCGATGGAAAACCGTGGCCCGTGCGTGATCTTCGCGGTGCCGAACTGCGAACTGACCGACGCCCCTTCGGGCACCGTCAGCCGCACGTGCACCCCCACTCCACTCAAGTCCATCGGCGTCATCCGCGCTATCCAAGGGCTTTCCGGCGGCAATTCGCTGCCTGGGCCACCTGGCTGCTGCGGCGTGACTGGCTCGGTCGTGCCTGGCCCGGTCGCGCCTGGCCCGGTCGCGCCTGGCCCGGTCGCGGTATTTTCGCTCAGCGCGGGATTGTCGGCCGCTCGTTCGTATCGAACCTGACTTTGACGCGTACAGCCCGCCGCCAGGACGACAGCGCCCAGCAGCAGGCCGATGCCTGCGGAACTATGCATGACTGGCCTCCCCTGTGTGTCCTGAGCGTACGTCGCCAGCGTGGCCTGAATCAAACCGCCGCGGGCAAGTACACGTAGGGCTTGGACAATCGCCTGAAGTGCGCGCCGGGCGTCGGCCGGATGCGGGTCAGCGCCAACAGCGCGCGGCTCTGGGCGCCGCGGTCAGGGAACCGCGCAAGTGTACCGCAGTTCGAGTACTTGCGGCCCGAGGTCGACATCGCGCAGCCCGCGCGCCACACAGCCTTGGAAGGCGTCGTGCCGGTCGCCGCCGCCCGAGACCCGCACGCTTTCCGGCCGGCCTTTGACGTTGACGATGAAGCGCACCCGCAACGGCCGCGGCACCATGAACTTGCGCGCACAGGCTGCAATCGCGCCCGCATGGTCCTGGCAGGTCTTGTCCAACCGCGCCTTCAGGTCCAACGCCCCGCCCGTCACCGCGGTCGGCCCCCGCGGCAAGGCCATGGCCGCAACGTCGGGCGTGACCGGCTCCGGCAAGGGCAGCGCTTCTGCTCGGCTATTCTGGCGCGCCAACTGCCCTATAATCGAGAGCTTGCGGCTGAGCACGGTGCCCGGCGCGGTCTTGTCGGCGTCGCCGGTCTGGTACGGTAGCGTGAAGGTGGCCAGGCCCTCGCGCATCGCCTTGAGTTCGTCCTGTGCCTCGTCGCGGCTGAGCTTCATGCCGAGCAGCGCGCCGATGCCGCCCAGCAGCAACAGCAGCACTGCACCCCAAGCATACAAGGACTTGCGGCCCTTCTGCGCCTGGTCCATGCGGAACATGACGCTCATTTCCTGCCACAGGTTGTGCGACGGCGGCGGGGCCTTGCGCGGACCCGGCGCCGGCAGGTCGAGCTTGACCTGGCCCAGATCGCGGAAGAACCCGGATTCCGTTTTGCCAGCGCGCGGCGGTAGTTGCACGGTCTGACCGGCGGAGGACGGCACTTCCTCGGCGGGCAGATCGTCCAGCGGCCGCTCCTCGACAGGCTGGGCGACCGGCGTGATGCCCCAATGCCCCGTCACCGAAGGTTCAAGCAGCAACGCGCGCCGACAGCCCGGGCAGTCGAGCTCGACCGCTTCCCGTGGCGCCAGGCTGGCGTCGTTCACCTCGAAGGGCGTCTGGCAGGCGGGGCAGGAAAAGCGCATGGGGTCCAGAACCGCTCGGAAGCGGATTGCTCCCCGTATCTACCGCGCTTGCGGCCAAAGCGCCAGAAGTCGCGCCGATCCAGCCACGCCAGACGGGTCGTGTGAGACAAGCGCTGTGGGCCGGCGCCGCCGCGTCCACGGTTGCGCAAAGCCGCGACTCCTGACACGTTGGCGCCAACACACGCACCGGCATCGCTTGACGAGCCCCGACCGCCTTGGCTGGACAGGCCGCGGAACCGGGTATCGACGTTGCGATCGGCGCCCCACACAGCTCTGGAGGATCACCATGCGCAAGTTTTTCCTGACCGTGCTTCTGATGTGCAGCTTCGCCACCCTTGCCCACGCCGAAGACAAGACGTGCGGTCAAATGATGGCGGAAAAGGCCGTTCTTCCTGCGAAGATGGCGGAGGTGATGACCGCGGTCGTCGGCATGCTCGACGCGCACGCGAAGTTCATGCTCGATGGCAAGACCAAGGAGGGCAAGAAGGAAGCCACCGCGCTGCAGGCACTGGCCAAGCACCACAAGGGCCTCGCCACGGCGTTCACGAAGACTTCCGAGGCGATGAAGAAGATGGCCGAGGTGCCCGGCGCGCCGCATGACATGGGCAAGATGATGGCGGATCCGGCGATCGGCGCCTCGATGAAGGAGATGGTGCGCACGCACAAGGAGATGATCGCGCTGCTGCAAAAGGAAGTCGCCGACATGGAAGCGGGCGCGCCGAAGTAGCAGCGCTTGGGCCCCTCGCGCCACCTCCGCGCGGTCGCGGATCGTGCTAGCCTAAGCCTCCGAATGGAGGTCTGCCTTGCTCGCACTGCACCATCTCGCGCCCTGGCACTGGGCCCTGGCCGGTCTCGCCATCGCCGCCATCACCCTGGCGCTGCAGTGGTTGGGCAACCGCTCCCTCGGGCTTTCCAGCGGCCTGGAGGACCTGTGTTCGCTCGCCTCGCGCAACCCCGTGTTCCAACGCACCGCCGCTGAGGGCCGGTCCTGGCGCCTGCCCTTCCTGGGCGGATTGTTTCTGGGCGGCGTTTTGTCGGCGGTGCTCGCGGGCGGCTTGGAGCCGATCTGGCGCGTCGAACCGCTCGATTCCTTTGCGCAATTCTCGACTCCCGTCAAGATCGCCTGGTTCTTCGTCGGCGGCGTGTGCAGCGGTCTCGGCACGCGGCTGGCGGGCGGCTGCACCAGCGGACACGGCATCTTCGGCATGGCGCGCCTGCAGCCCGGCAGCATCGCCGCCACGCTTTCGTTCATGGCGGTCGGCACCCTGACAGCCAACCTCTTGTATCGCGTGGTGTTCGCATGAAGGCGTTGCGTCCCATCGCTCTCCTCTACCTGGCGCTCGGCACCGCGTTTGGCTTCGTGCTGTCGCGCAGTGGCGCGGCGGATTACGGCACCATCCAAAAGATGTTCCTGCTCCAGGACTTCCAGCTGTACGGCATCATCGGCGTGGCGGTGGCGGTGACGGCGCCCGGGCTGTGGCTGCTGGCGCGCTTTGGCCGCAGCGCGACCGGGCAGCCGCTGCAGTTCGCGACCAAGCCGTGGCACCGTGGCACCCTGGTCGGCGGCGGGCTGTTCGGCGTGGGCTGGGCGATGACCGGCATGTGCCCGGGGCCCATTTTCGTCAACCTGGGCGAGGGCAAGCTGTACGCGCTGGCGGCGTTGGCGGGGGCGCTGACGGGTACCTGGCTGTTCGGGCGGTTGCGCCCGGTGCTGGCAGTGCCGCTGCGGTTGCCCGAGACGAAGGACCAGCCTGAAGCGCGTGCGTTCTCGTCGCGAATCGGCTAACTTGGGCATCCCACCATCGGGAGCCTTGCCATGCCTCGCCTCGCCCGTCCCGCCCTCCTCCCCGGTTTCCTGGTTCTCCTGGCGTCGCTCCTGCCCGCCACGGTGCTGGCCGCGCCCACGTTGCTCGACGTCCAAGGCGTGCTGCGCTCGGCCGGCGGCGGACCGGTCACCGACGGCGACTACGGCCTCACGGTGCGCTTCTACGACCAGCAGGTCGGCGGCAACGAGCTGTACTCGGACCTTTCGCCCGGCGTGAAGGTCCAGGGCGGCTTCTTCTCCATGGCCGTGGGCGTCAACAAGCCCCTTGATACCGCGCCCTTCCTGAACGGAGTCGCTACCTGGGTCGGCGTGTCCGTCGGCAGCGAGCCCGAACTGGCGCGTGCGCCGCTGCGTCCCGTGCCCTACGCGCTGCGGGCGACCGTAGCGACGCAACTGCTGTGCAGCGGCTGCATCGGCTTGGGTCAGCTCGACCCGGCCTTGCTGGTGTCGTTTGCAAAGAAGTCCGATCTCGCAGGGTTTGCCAACGCGGCCGATCTCGCCGCCTACGCCAAGAAGACTGACTTGCAGGGCTTGCCGACCGCGGAGGACCTGACCGGCTACGCCAAAAAGGCCGACCTGCAGGGCCTACTGACCGCTGTGGATCTCCTGGCTTACGCCAAGAAGGCCGACCTCGCCGGCTTCCTCACCGCCGCCGACCTCGCCGCGTTCGTCAAGAAGGCCGATCTGGCCAACGTGGCCTTGTCGGGTAAATACAGCGATCTCGCGGGCGGTCCCGACCTGTCTGGCTACGTCAAGGCCGTCGATCTCGCCAAAGTGGCGACGTCGGGTACCTGGGCCGACCTGGGCGGCAAGCCCGCGTTCGTGCAACTGGGCACCGCGTGCGGCAGCGGTCTGTTCGTGCGCGGTTTCAAGGCGGACGGCAGCCTGGAGTGCGGCGCGCCGTCGGTGCAGGTCGTGTTGCCGCCAGACGGGCTCGCGGCGATCTCCAACGGCGCGATGACCAACGTCTTCACCACCACGACCAGCAGCGCCACGGCGGTGCCGATCCCGGACAACAGTCCGATTGGCGCTTCGGCCGAACTGATCGTGCCCGACGTCGGCGCCGTGCAAGTGCTGGCCGTGCATGTCATCCTCGCGAATTCAGACATCTCGACGCTGACGGTCAAGTTGTTCGATGCCAAGGACGTCGAGTACGTGCTGCACGACAAGTCCGGCAGCGGTGGCAAGTTGGACGCGACCTACCCCAAGCCCACGGTGCCCGCAACAGGCGATCTCGGCACTTGGATCGGCAAGAACCCGGCGGGCAAGTGGCGGCTGCACGTCGTCGATGGCAAGTTCTTCAACAACAGCATGGACGGCCAGATTACCTCGTGGTCGATCACGGTCCAGGCCATGTCCGGCAAGAATGTCGAGGTCAAGGGCGACGCTGTGATCGACGGCGCCGTGCTGCCTGGCGCGTTTCGCTTTCCGCTGGCCAGCAGCGCACCGTTTGCGTGCACTCCGGCCAAGCAGGGCTTTGCCTATGTCGATGCCAAGACCGCCGACCTGTGGATGTGCAGGAATGGCACCTGGCAGTCCGCGATGTTCCACGAGTGCGGCAACGGCGTCATCGATGCGCTCGAGCAGTGCGACGACGGCCCCGCCAACGCCAACCAGCCGGGCAAGTGCCGGACGACGTGTGTCAAGCCCGCGTGCGGCGACAAGATCCTCGATCCGAACGAAGCCTGCGACGACGGCAACAACGCCAACGGTGACGGCTGCGAGTCGACGTGCCAGCTGCCGTGCGTGGGCGGCTGGATCTACAAGGGCGTGTGCCTGAAGGGCGCGGTGCTGGCGGGCAACAACGAGCAGGTTCCCAATGGTTGCACGCCGTACCAGCCGGGGCTGACCTGGGGCCAGGCGGAGTACTTGGACATCTGCAACCACTTTTCGCCAGCGCTCGGCAAGAGCGTGACGTGCGCCGCGGTGGACACGGACGCCGACGGTGGCCTGTGCGCGAACTTCCAGGCTTTGCTGTCGTGGGAGGCGAACACGAGTCCCGACATCTGGATGAACAACAAGACGTTCAACTGGAGTCCGAAGAACGGCGCGAACTGCAACATCGCCAGCTCGGCGCCATCGGGCGACATCGTGGTGTATGCGTGCAAGTGATACGAATTCCACTTGATTCGCGGTGAAGGCCGGTCGGCCGAGCATGGCGCGGTCGCTGGTCGGTACCCTGTAGGGGCGGGCCTCCTGGCCCGCCCTCCTAACTCTGGTTAATCGGAGGGTTTACCCGGGTCGGTCGGTCGGTGTTTGAGGAGGGCGGGCTGGAAGCCCACCCCTACATTCGCCAGAGGCAGCACGGTCACCGACCCGGAATCCAGAACCGTACCCACCAGCCACGGTGTCGATTGCCTCAAGGCGAGGGTACCTGCTATAGACTCGGATTCGCGCCCGAACCCACGGAACTCCATGAAGCGCTACCTCGGTTGCCTGACCGTGCTGCTGGCAGTCGGCTGCGTGCCGAACGTGCCGGTGTCGGGGCCCGCCGCGTCCGAGGAGGATGCCGCCCTCGCTCTGGCGGATGCAACGGCTCGAACCGTCGAAGCTGTGACCCGAACTCCCGGGGCAACGCCCGAGGATGCCGCCGCCGCAGAGTCGAGCGTCGGACCGGTGGAGGACGCCGCCCTGGAGGCGCCGGCCGATGCCGCGCCCGTGGGGGACGACGTGGGTGCGGATGCGACGGCCGTGGTCGACGTGCCCGCGGCCGTGGTCGATGTGCCCGCAGCTGTGGTCGATGTGCCCGCAGTTGCGGTCGACGTGCCCGCGGCCGTGGTCGATGTGCCCGCAGGCGTGGTCGATGTACCCGAAGCTGTGGTCGATGTACCTGCGACTGTGGTCGACGTGCCCGCGGCCGTGGTCGACGTACCCGCAGCCGGGGTCGACGTGCCCGCAGCCGCGTCCGACGCCTCGGCCGTCGATGCGACCAAAGCCGGGATACCGCCGGAGGTGCTGCCGCCGTTGACCTGCACGGAGGAGACGGCGCCGGTGGGAATCCCCTCGCCGGTGACCACGACGCTGCCTGGCGAGTCGGAAGCCTGCAAGGCCCTAGGGGTCGCGGCCTGTTGGTACGGCCACAAGCCGGGGTGCAACAATGGGCAGCTCGGGTACATCTGCCAAGATTCGGCCGGCAAGCCGATCATCTACACCTCCGATTCCGATCCCTATGACGCCGCGACGAAACTGCCGTGCAGCCCCGCACAGCTACAGGCCTGGCTGGATGCGCACGAGAACCCTTGCTGGAAGCTGGTGCCGGCGAGTGCCATGCCGAAATCGCTCGCCACGTTGGTGCTGGATCTCGCCCAGGTGCCGACCGAGGTATGCAGCAACATCGATGGGACCCAGTTCCAATTCAAGGTCGGTTGTTCGCAGGTCGTCTTCCGGGAGCAGTCTGAAACGGCCTGTATGAATTGGTTTGCGCAGTGGGATCTGCAGGTCAGCCCGCCTACGACCGCCTTGTTCAAGCCCGGCTTGGCGTTCCTGGGTTGCGAGAGCTTTTCGACCTCCGGCTACGCCTGGTCCCTCAGCGTGGCCCATGACGCCAAGGCCCTGTATGTGTCGCATTACACGGGAAAATGGGGTAACAACGACTTCGCGGGCATCCTCGACAAGTTGTCGAAGAACTTCACGACCTGCGATGCCGTCTACAAGTGGAATTGAGACTGCGCGCCCGGCCTACTCCCCAGCCCCCACATCCACCGGCACTCCAGGCGGCGGCGGCGGCA
Organism: uncultured Enterobacteriaceae bacterium; assembly: GCA_964356325.1. Lineage (GTDB taxonomy): Bacteria > Myxococcota_A > UBA9042 > UBA9042 > UBA9042 > CAYHHL01. The sequence goes on from CAYHHL010000154.1 coordinate 9,325, forward strand.
CCACCACCTCCCGCCGCGTCAGCACCCTCGGCGGCGACCGGCGCCACAGCCCACCCACCGACAGCGCGTTGTACGCCCACGGCAGCCACCGCAGCAGCGCCGCCACCAGCCACAACGCCCACAGCAGCATCAGCAATCGCCAAGCCAGCAGCGGCACCGACCACATGCCCGCGGCCGGCAGCGCGTCCGCCGTGCGATCCAGGTACCACTGCAGCCGGTGATCGCTCGACCCCGCGCCGCGCACTTGCATGTCCACGTCCAGCAACAGGTTCGCGTGGATGCCGCCGTACAGGGTGCCCAGGAACACCAGCGTCCACCCGGCCAGCCCCACCTGCACCAGGTCGTGCAAGGCCGGGTGCAACGGCGGCCCGTGGATGCCGTGCGCCCGTCGCCACGCCAGCGCCAGGAACCAGCCGACCACCACGAACAGAGCCGGCGCCGGCAGTTGCACCAGTCCCAAGCCCAGTAGCAGCCACTGGTACGTCCGCATCGGCGGCCCCTGGATGCGCCCCAGCAGCACCGCGCCCAACAACACCAGCAGCACGTGGCTCCAAAACAGCACCGCCGCGCCCCAGGTCGGCCCGTGCGCCCACAAAAGCCAGCGATCGTCGCCACGTTCCAGCGCCACCAGCACGTTGGCGGCCGGCCCGCCCAGCTTCACCTCGGGCACCTGCTCGTGCATCGAGCGTTGCCACGGCTGCTGCCACTTCACTTCCAGAGTCTGCGCCCCGGGTTCCAACGGCAGCCGCAACAGCCGACCCTGCGGGCGGATCGTGCGCGCGGTGCCCTGGACCGTGACGCTCTGGACCTCGGCGCCCTCGGGCAAAGTCAGCGTGCGCCAACCGCCTTGCGATGTGCGCACTTGCAGTGTCAGCACCGCCTGCAGCAGCCGCTGTCCCGGCGTCACGTGGTAGTCGACCCGGTCCACCGTCACCGCTTGCCCCGGCGCGCCTTCGGGCCGCACCACCTCGATGCGCACCTGCTCGCCCGGCCAGGGTTGCCACAGCGGCCGCAGCATCGTGTCGGCGGGATCGCGAGTCGTCACCGGGGCAATGCCCGTCCAACTGCAGCGCCAGATCGGACTGCACGACAGCCGCCAGGTCTCGGTCCACGGCACCGCGTTCGGCGCCAGCAGCGAAAGCGTCGGAGTCACAGGCAGTTCACTGTCGAACCCCACTTCCAGGGCCTCGCGCGGCATCTGCACCAGCGCCACCTTGGCACCGCCCGGCTCGCTTTCGACCCGCACGCCTTCGGTGATGACCGATTCGCCCGCCAGCAGTTTGATCTTCACCAGTTGCGGGCGATCGGCCTTCTCGCGCCGCACCGCGGTATGCACCTGCCACGGCAGCCCCAACTGCAACTGGCGCTCGACCTGGAACCACGGCGGCAGTTCGGCGCCCTCGGTCTCGCGATCGCCCGGTGTCGCCGCCGCCGGCAGGTCGTGGGCCCGCCGGGTCAGTTGCAGCGAACCCTCAGGAACGCCATTGGGATCCAGGCCATCGAGCTCCCAGTCCGCGCTCGTCAGCGTCACGTGGTGCGGCGGCGCCTGCGGGTCGAGCTGCAGCGTCAGCACCCCGCGCCGCACCAACGCCCCGCGCACTTCCAGCTTGTGGTGACCGGCCGGCACGCGCACCGCCACCAGACCGCCCGGCAGCCTGCGCAGTTGCAGGGTCGGCTGGCCGTCCAAGCGAACTTCTTGAATCAACAGGACATCCGCTGGTCCCGGCAGCGTCCACCCGGCATCGCGCTGGGCGTTCACGTCCACGGTCAGCACCGCGTCG
>CAYHHL010000154.1:11205-14611 GCA_964356325.1 uncultured Enterobacteriaceae bacterium
GACAGAAGCCACAGCGACGCCTGGTGATCCCGCCGCACCGGTCCCGACCAGGTCAGGTTCACGTCGGTCCACCCCCAGCGCGGCACGCCCGGCCCGGTCTGCACCACCGCGTTCGGGTCGATCTGCTGCATCTTGCGCTGGGACTGCTGGTAATTGCTGGAGGAAATATCCATCTTGCGCGCCAACTTACCGGCCAGCCCGCCGCGCGTCTGCACCTGCTGGTTGGCCTCTTCGAGGTTCTCCTTGGCTTCCCCTTTGGCGGCCTTGCCTTCCAGGGCCTGCATCGCGTCGGCGGCCGGCGCCGCGGCTGCAGGGGGCGGTGATTCCGCGGTCTTGTCCTGCTCAACGTCGAGGATTGCCCCTTCGTCCCGATAGGTTCTCGCGGCATCGAGCGGCCCGCGCCCGCCTTGCGCCACCTGCGGATACAAGCCCAGGCGGATCTGTTGGGTGGCAAACGGCAGCAGCACCATCAGCAGCAAAATCACCGCCAGGCCGTGATAGCCCGCCACCACCTTCCTGAACCAACTGGCCGGCACCGCGCGCAACAAAGCCAAGGCCAGCAAGGCGTTGAGCCACAGCCACTGCGGCGCCTCGGTCTCGCCGTGCGCCAGCACCAGGCCCAGCAGCGCGACTACGCCCCACGGCCAGCTCAGCAGCCGCCCGGCGCCGAGCGCGACCATCAGCACGAAGAAGAAGTCGAGCAATGTCCAGGAGTCTATCCAAGTCTGCGGCATCTGGTCGATCCCCGACGCGCCGAGCAGTTGCCAGCCCGGCGGCAGGTGCAACGTCGCCTTCAGGCCGTGGACGTCAGCATCCCAACCGACCACGCGCAGGCTGGCCGCGCTGTCGGCGATGCGACTGTCGGCCTCGAGATCCAGCTTGCCTTCGCGCAGTTCCACCCCGGGTCGTTGGCTCTTGGGATCCAGGGTGACCAGGAACGCGTGGCCGGCCTTGTCCGCCGCGCGCCCCAGCTGCGTATCCGCGCCCGCGTTCAGCCGCCAGCCCTGGAACAGTTCACCCGTCAACTTGTCGTGCGCAGTCAAGCCCTTGCCGTCCAGATCCAGCCACAGCTCGCGGTTCAGTTCGATGCGGTTCGGCGGCTGCTCCACCTCGCCCCGGCGCACTTCCTTCAGGTCGAGCGCTTGACCCGCGGCGCCCAGGAACGTCCGCCCGGCTTTCTTCCAGTCGTCGGCCAGTTGCGTGCGCTCGGGATCGACCGGCTGCAGCCCCGAAAGCTCCACGGATCTAACCGCTTCGGCCGGCTGCCAGACCCACACTTCCTGCTTCTCGAAGAAGTCGCCCTGTAGCGCCGGCACCGCCAACTTCGCCTGGGGCAGGGCGTGCACGGCTTCCAGATCCACAATGTACGTACCGGGTTGGCCATGCACCCGCACCGCGCCGTCCTGACCGATCTGCACCGGCAGTGGGCTCGTCACCGCGACCGGTCGGGCGCCCTGCAGCAGCACCTGCCCCAACACCACGTCGCGCGGCCGGCCGGCAATCCGCAGCGTCAGCCGCGTCGTCTCGCGCAACGGCACGCCGTCAGTCAGCTTTCGCGCCACGGCCACGGTCAGCGTGTCGGTTTCCTGCGTCTCGCGCCCGCTGTCCTTTTGCAGGAACAGGCGCCCGGCTTCGTCCCGGCGCACCGTTTCGACCGCCTGGCCACGCAGCATGAGCTCGACCACCGCGACCGGATCGGGCACCGCCAGCACCTCGGGCGCGCTCACCCAGGCAAACGTGCCGATGACCTTGTGGTGGCCCGGCGGCAGTTGCAGGCGCGGACGACCCTCGGGATCTGCTTGTACCACAGCGGGTTGGCCATCGACGGTCACGTTCAGCGGCCAGGCGTGCTTGTCGCCTGGCAGCGCGGTCAGGTCCTCGCGATCCAGCCAGACGTCCAGTTCGAACGCACCGCCTTGGTCTTCGATGCGCACCAGCAAGTGCCCGGGCCAGTCGCACACCCGCCCCTCGTCCAGACCGGTACACAGCAGATCGCGATGCGAATCCAGGACCCACGCAATCCACGGGCGCAACGGCGGCGGCACTGCGGGCTGCGGCGGCAAGGCGATCGCGGGCAGCGCGGTGAGGGTCAGCAGACCCAGGAAGACGACCAGGATGCGACGGGACATCGGCATTTCCTCGGGCGCGCGGGCGCTGACTTGGCGACGATGCTAACTCCTCGCCAGCATGGCGACAACTGTAGGGGCGGGCTTCCAGCCCGCCCTCCTACCGGGGTTCACGGAGGGCGGGCAAGATGCCCGCCCCTACACGTACGGCCTCTGGCGGACGTTGCCACGCTTCGTGTACCCTGCCCCTACCCCATGTTCGTACCGGGAAGGTGGCAGGTCTGTGACTGAACTCCTGATCATCCTCGCCTTGGTCCTGGTGCACGGCGTGTTCTCCGGCGCCGAGATCGCCATCATCACCATGCGCAAGACGCGCCTGCGCGAGTTGGTCGACGCCGGCAGCCACCGCGCCCGGGCCGTGCTGGACTTGCGCAACCACCCGGAACGATTCCTGGCTACTGTGCAGGTCGGCGTCACGGTGCTGTCCGAGGGAGCGGCGGCAATCGGCGGTGCGCAAGTCGCCAAGAAGCTGGTGCCGGCCATTCGCCAGGTGCCCTGGATGGCCGAGAGTGCCGAAGGCATTTCCATCACCATCGTGGTCGCCGGCGTCTCCTTCCTGTCCCTGGTGCTGGGCGAATTGGTGCCGAAGTCGCTGGCGTTGCGCTCGGCCGAAACCTACGCGCTGTTGGTGGGCAAGCCGCTGGTGTGGATGAGTTGGCTGACGAGACCGCTGGCTTGGGTGCTGACCACTTCGAGCAATCTCGTGCTCAAACCGTTTGGCGATCGGACCAATTTCACCGAAGCGCGCGTCTCGGCCGAAGAGCTGATGCAACTGGTCGAAGAGGCGACGAAATCCGGAGAGCTGGATTCGCATTCGGGGGAGATTGCCAGTCGGGCGCTCGAGTTCGGCGACCTGACGGCCGGGGCGGTGATGGTGCCGCGCAACCGGATGGCCGCGGTGCCGCACGACGCTACGGACGCGGATCTGCGCAAGATCATTCTAGAGTCAGGGCGCACGCGCCTGCCGGTGTACGAGGAGACCCTGGACAACATCGTCGGCTACCTGCGCACCCGCGACGTGCTGGAGACCATCCTCGAAGGCAAGCCGCTCGATCTGCAAGCGCTGATGCGAGCGCCACATTTCGTGCCACGGGCGATGCGGGCGGTCGACGTCCTGAAGGAATTGCAGCGCCGGCAGACGCAACTGGCGCTGGTGGTGGACGAGCACGGCGGCGTGTCGGGGATGATCACGCTGGAAGACATCATCGAGGAACTGGTCGGCGACATCATCGGCGAGCACGAGATGCGCGAGGAGCACATCCACCGTGAAGCCGAGGACC
>CAYHHL010000155.1:0-12256 GCA_964356325.1 uncultured Enterobacteriaceae bacterium
GGAACCGCGTGGCTCGACTACTGTCGAAGTCTGCACCGCGAAGGCTTCGGACATGCCGTCCTGGCGTTGATCGCGGTGACCAGCGGTGTCGTTGCCGCCGTGACGCTGGCGCGCGTGCCCGATGCCGCTCCGGTACCACATCCCGACTCCGACCCGATCTCCTTGACCCGGCGCCTGTTCCAGCGTCGGCGGTTCCGTCAGGTGGTCAGCCTCTTCTCGACCTGGAACCTGTCGATCGGCTTGCCCGCCGCGTTCTTCACCTTGTACATGCTGCGCAACTTAGGCATGTCCTATTTTCTCGTGGGCTTGCACGCCAGCATCATCCTGGCCATGCGCATGCTCGTGCACCGGAGCTGGGCGCGTGCCATCGAACGCCTGGGCAGTCTGCGCGTGCTCATCGCCAGTTCTTTCGCGGTGGCCCTGGTGCCGATCCTGTGGATGTTGCCGACCCGCGACGCGCTCTGGCCCATCTGGCTCGAAGCGGTGTACGCGGGCATCTTCTGGACCGGTTTCAACCAGGCGGCATTCCTCCAACCGATCGCGGTGTTGGCGCCTCCGGAACGCAGCCATGGCCTCGCCCTATACAACGTCTGCACCGGCACGGCGATGTTCGTCGCCTCCATGCTGGGCGGCGTCTTCCTGCACACGTTGGGCACCGAGGGGTCCACGGGCTTTTTCGTGCTTTTCGGCATGGCCACGGCCATCCGCCTGTTCGTCGCGATGTTGGCCTTGCGCCTGACCGAACCGAACATGAGCGTGCAGCACTTCCTCTTCGCTTTCGCGGGCTACAGTTCACGGGACAGCACCCGCGGCTGGGTGAGCACGACCAAGGCGCCCGTCCCGGCCTGGACCACCCGCCGCCGCAGCCGCCAGAATCGCCACCAGAGTCATGGCGGCGTCCGCGGTTGACCCGCGCGATGTTGCCAAGGCGGCCCGCGCGGGTCGATGCTCCCGGTCCACTTCGCGGGCTCAGCGTGCAAATTCTCCATTGCGACAACCATCTGCTCGTCGTCTACAAGCCGGGCGGGCTGCCGGTGCAAGCCGACGTCACCGCCGATCCGGACCTTCTGACGCTGGCCAAGGCCTGGATCGCCCAGGAGTTCCATAAACCGGGCGCGGTGTGGCTGGGGCTCGTGCACAGGCTGGATCGGCCGGCGCGCGGCGTCGTGGTCCTGGCGCGGACGTCCAAGGCGGCGGCACGGCTGTCCCTGCAGTTCCGCGAACGGACAACGGAAAAGACCTACCGCGTGGTCGTGCACGGCCAGCCTGAGCCGCCGAGTGGCGAACTGACGCACTGGCTGGAAAGTGACGACCGCGGCAGCCGTGTGGTGGCGCCGGGGCACGGCAAGGAAGCGCGCTTGGCGTATCGGACCTTGAGCACGCAGGGCGACAAGACCCTGCTCGAGATCGACCTGCACTCGGGGCGCAAACACCAGATTCGCGTGCAGATGGCCGCGATCGGCTGTCCCGTGTTGGGCGATCTGCGCTATGGAGCGCCACTGCCACTGCCGGATCGCAACATCGCCCTGCTGGCGTACCGGCTCGTCCTGCAGCATCCGACCACCGCGATACGCTTGACTTTCGTGGCGCCCGAACCACCAGGTTGGCCGTGGCAGCCGCACGAACCGGATCGCCGCTGACCGTCAGGAGCCCCGATGAACAAACCTATCGAGCCGAGCCGGATGGATGATCTGCGCCGCGACCTGCGCCAGACCCAAGCCCGCCATCGCCAGGTTGCCGAGCAGATGCGCGGGCTTCAGGTGCCCTACCGGCGGCGGGGCGAGCTGTCGATCCCGGCGTTCAGGATGGCGGCGGGCGGCGATCCGAGGACGGACGGTCGCACGCAAAGCCTGAAGGTGATGGCGGGAGCGCAGCGCTTTGCCGTTGACTTGTTCTTCTATGATCTGGAGGACGCGGCGCCCGATCATCCCGAGTTCAAGGCATTCGCCCGGCAGTACGCGATCGAGGCCTTGGCGACGTACGAATTCGGCCAGCGGATCGTGGCGTTCCGGCCCAACAACATCCGCACGGACTACTTCGAGGACGACGTGATCGAGGTCATCCGCGCGGTCGGCCACAAGCTGCGCGTCGTCGTGGTGCCCAAGACCGAAACAGCAGAGGAAGTATCGGATATCGCGAGGTTGGTGCGCCGGGCTGGCGAACTGGCCGGACTGACGCACACCTTGTGGCTGGAAGTGTTGATCGAGAGTCCGCGGGCGTTGGTGCAAGCGCAAAGAATCGCGGCGGTTCCCGAGGTGACGGCGCTGGTGTTCGGTGCGTGGGATTTCGCCCGCACCGTCGGTGGCGAGGTGGATGCGCAAACGTGGCTGAAGGACCAGGCGACGGCGCGGCAATGGCTGCCGATCGTGGCGGCTTCCGAGGGCAAGGACGCGATCGACGCGGTGACGGCGACGCTGCCCATCCGGCCGCCGCGACCCTCGGACCTGGACGAAGCGACCTACCGCAAGCTCCTGGAACTACCGGCTGATCGGCTCGATCAGGCGCCCGTCGCCTTGCGCCCGGCGCTGCTGGGCCGGCGCGCGGCGTTGGACCTGGCGGCGCGGGATGCGTGCGATGCCCGGGCGATCGGATTCGCTGGCAAGTGGATCCTGCACCCGGACCAGATCGACGTGATCCAGGGTGCTTGGGTGCCAACCCGCGCGCGTGCGCTGCAGGCCCTGACACTGGCGGCGGCCTATGCGAAAGCGGCGCTGCACGGCTCGGGCGCCGAAGTCGACGGCATTCGGTTGGCGGACAAGGCCGTGGTGGGCACGGACTGGTGGCTGGTCACGAGCGGGTTGCAGGGCGGCGTGCTGACCGAGACCGACGTGGCGGCGACGGGCCTGACCTTGGAGCAACTGCAACGCACGGTGGTGACACGCGAGTTCCAGCTGCCCTGACCGACCCGGCTTGCCCTGGCCGGGAGCGGCCGGCATGCTGCCGCGCCGGAGGTTGCCTGATGTTGCGTAGAAGCCTACTGGTCCTGCTCGCGTTCACAGGCTCCGCAACGGGCTGCTCCGGTCCTTCGACACCGAGCGGCGGCCATCTCGCCGTCGACTCTGTGAATTCTGCCGACGGCGCCACCCTCGACATCGGCTCCGGTGCCGACGCGGCCGAGACCGCTGGCGACGGCGTCGACGCGACGGCAGTGGACTTCCAAACCGGCACCGACGCTGCGGTCGACGCAGGCTGCGGCAACGACAGCGCCTGCAAAGGCAGCACACCGCGCTGCGATCTCGCGTCCGGGCAATGCGTGGCGTGTCTGGCACCCGGCGACTGCAACGGCGGCAAGTGCGTGAACCACGCCTGCGCGCCGTGCCAGGACGACGGCGATTGCCCGGGCCAGAAGTGTTCGAAGGACAAGGGTAAGTGCGTCGCCTGCCTGGTCTTCGGCGACTGTCTGGACGGCCAGATCTGCGAAGGCGGCGCGTGCCTGCCGATGCCCGGTTGCCCACCCGGCGAGACGAAGTGCCTGGATGACGGCACTCTGCAAACTTGCGCCGAAGACGGTTCGCAGTGGGACAGCGAGTCCTGCGAATTCGACGAGATTTGCCTCAACGGCGCTTGCGAATATGTGGTGTGCGACGCGGGCGAGACCGACTGCGAGAGCGACTCGGTCGTGACCTGCAACGCCCAGCTCACCGATTTCGACGTCACCGAGGACTGTGCCGCCAAGGGCCAGGTTTGCTTGGACGGCGCATGCGCGATCTGCGACCCGTTCGACAGCAAGTGCACAGGCCAGACCGCGGTGATGTGCAGCTTCGATGGCAGCGCGTGGGAAAGCGAGGATTGCGCCGTGAATGGCGAGATGTGCGACGGCGGCCAGTGCGTTCCGGTGCCGTGCAAGCCCGGCCAGTCGGGCTGTCAGGGCACCGAGGTCGTGTCGTGTGACGCGGTCGGCACCGGTGTCACCAAAGTCGAAGACTGCGCAGCCAAGAACCAGGCCTGCCAGGACGGCGCTTGCGTGCCCCAGGTGTGCAAACCGCTCGCCACCGAATGCAACGGCACGCTGATCATGGAATGTACAGCGCAGGGCACAGGTTACGTGCCATACGACGACTGCGCGCTGAACGGCGAGGTGTGCGTCGGCGGCGAGTGCGGCCCGCCTCCCTGCAAGCCTGGCGGCACCGGCTGCGACGGCGACAAGGTGGTGCAGTGCGACGCCGGCGGCGGCTTCGCGCCCATCCAGGACTGCGCGCCCCAGGGCGGCACTTGCGACGTCGGCACCTGCGCGGCCAAGGTGTGCACGGCGGGCGACTTCGTCTGCGTGGGCAACATCAGCTCGGAATGCAATGAGAAAGGCACGGCGGTCGATGCCGACGAGGACTGCACCGCCAGCGGCTCGACCTGCGTTGCCGGGTACTGCCAGTAACTTGCCCCGCCAGGCCTACAGCAGCCAGCCTTGGACCGGCGCGGCCGGCGCGATGCACTCGGGCCCTTCGTGGTCGGCATCGTTGGCGTAACGCGAAACTTCAGTCGCCGTCAGCAGATCGTCGGGCGGCGGTTGCAGCAGTTCGCGAACAGCGTCTGGGGACAGCGGCCCGGGATCCAGCCAGCGATCGACCTGCTCGGGCAACAGGACGACCGGCATGCGGTGGTGCGTCGGCGCGACCGTCGCGTTGGCCGGCGTCGTCAGCAGGCAGCAGGTGCGCAACGGCGGCAGCTCGGGCGGCCGGCCAGCCTGGGCGATCTCCCACAACCCAGCGATCAAGAAGGGCTTGCCGTCGCGCTGTTGGAAGTACACCGGCGTCGCCTGGTTGCGCACACGCCGCCATTCGTAGAAGCCGTCGGCGATGAGCAGGCAACGACGCAATCGCAACGCCTCCCGAAACGCCGGCTTTTCACCACACGTCTCGGAACGCGCGTTGACCAGGCGATTGCCGATCGCCGGATCGTGGGCCCAGCCCGGCACCAGACCCCAACGGAACACCTCGGCATGGCGCGGTCCGCGATTCGGGATGGCCAGCACGTGCAGGCTCGGCGCGATGTTGTAGCGCGCGCCCAGGTCCACGGGGACTTCGGCCAAGCCCAGCCACTTCGCCAGGTCAGCCGGCGCGGTCTTTTGCGTGAATCTGCCGCACATGCCGACGAGTTTGCGCGGTTACTTCGTCAGCGTCGAGGCCCAAGCTACCGGCAACGGGTTGCGCTTGCCCGCAAACGCGAGGCTCGACGGCGCCAGCTTGCCCTTCTTTTCGACCACGACCGGCACCATCGGCTGCTTGCCCGGCACCGGCAGCACCGCGGACCAGCCCGTAGGCAAAGTCGGCGGCGCCCAGTGGAACACCCATTCGGCATCGGCCGGCGACAGGTTGACGCAACCGTGCGACTTCTTGATGCCGAACTGATCATGCCAGTAGGCCCCGTGCAGCGCCCGCCCGGAGTCGAAGTGCATGGTGAAAGGCACTTGTTCCGCGTAGTAGTCGTCCGAAGGCTTGCCGCGCATCGAACTGTGCACGGACCGCGCGTAGATGCGAAACGTGCCTTCCTTGGTCATGTGCGACTTGCGGTCGTCCTTGCCGGTCGAAACTAGCGTCGCAAACACGAGTTTGTCGCCTTCGTACGCAGTCAGTACCTGCTCGGTCAAGTCGATGTGCAGCCATCGGTCGACCGGCTTGGCCTCGGGCGGCCGGGCATAGGCCCGCACCACGCGCACGGCGTTGCGACCGAGCGATCCGCCGGGGACCAGCACGCGCCCCGCTTTCTCGCCCAGCAGCGGCAGGGTCTGGTAGCGGACGAGCACGATGGGCGTCGCCTTCTTGTCGGCTTGCTTGAGCTTGACCTTGCGGCGCACGAACACGAACGGCCCGGCCTGCGCCTCGTGCACGCCGGCGAACGTGCTGGGCGTGAACAGCTTGATGTCCTTGGTGCGCATCCAACCGCCGTCGGGACGCTGCAGCCAGCCCTTGGCTTGCTGGTCCGGATCGATGGCGAACGCCAGCCGGAACTCCGCGGTCTCCTTGCGCAACGTCTTGGAATGCGCGTCCGGCTTGGCGAACACCGGCGTCCTGGCGCGCGGCACCCAGCCGTGAATGTAGCGCGCCACGGCTGAGGTGCGCACGGCGTCGGGCGGCACCGGCAGCAGTTTCAGCGGCTTGAGCGGAACCGCGCCGTCCGTGCCCAACTGCGCCCAGGCCCGCGGAGCCGCGCAGTCCGGGACGCAGGCCGTCACGGTCACGACGTCACCGCGGTGCAGAAGGCCGGCCAGTCGCGAGCCGAGGCGCGGTTCAGCCCGCACCCACATCGATTCGGCACCGGCCCAGGCTTGGAACGGCGGCGCGGGCCACACCGTTGCCGGAGGTCGCGGCGGCGGTGGCGCTGCAAGTACGGTTGAAGTCCCAGCGACTTGTGCGACGCACAGGGTGGCCAGGATCGCCAAGAGGACTGGCATGCGGAACCTGCGACGAAGCTCCGAAGAGCGCATGCCGTGCGTCGCGAGGCATTTGGGTATGTCCATGGTGGTTCAAGGCCCTCCAGGTGTCTGTCTTCACGGTAAGTCCGCTGGCCGGCAAAGCAAGAAATCGCTCGGTGGCAAGGTTCGCCGGCCCCGGCTTGCCGCCCGGGCAAATCCGCGGAGCCCTGGTCAAGCCATGGAACTAAGGCAGAGTTCAGGGCTGAGTCGGCGATCGGTCGGTCGCGGGGCAGACCGTCGGGCCGGTGGAAGTTGCGCAAATGTCACAGAACACGGCTTGCACAGGCGATCGAATTCGCGTCCTGGGCGGATGCCTGTACGCTCGCGCAGCTCGGCACCCGCTGGACCTTGCGCCATGAGGGTGCGGACGCTGCGCCGTCACTGGAGTCCGACTTGACGAAACTTTTCCCCTTGCTCGCGATCTGGCTGGCGTGCACCGTCGCCCTGGCGTCTCCGGCCGAGGCGCGCCCGAGAGCCCACGCGCACAAGCCGAGTTCCGCGCGAGCCCAGCGGCACAAGCCGATCGCCAAGGTGCTTGCGCAGCCCAAAGCCAAGGCCGCGCCTCTCAGGCCGAAGCCTGCGCCAATCCAAACGAAAGTCCCGAAGATCCCAACGCCTGCTGCGACCCAGGGGCCCGCTGACGAGGCCGTGGAGGAATCCGCCGAGGTCGCCGCGCCCCTGGCCGATACGCCGCCCGCTTCCGGGGTGGCCACGGCGGCCGAGCTCAAGGCGATCCTGCAGAACGCGCCGGGTCATCCGCAGGCCGTCGGCCTCATCCTCGATGCCGAGACCGGTGCCGTGGTGATGGATCTCGACAGCAGGGTGCTGGTGTACCCCGCGTCGGTGACCAAGATCTTCACCACTGCCGCAGCCTTGCGCCTGTTGCCACCCGACCGTGTGCTGGTGACCGAAGTACGGGCGTCACCGTTGCACGATGGCACGGTGGACACTCTGGCACTGGTCGGTGCGGGCGATCCCACGATGGCGGCTGGAGATTTTGCTCGACTGGCCGAAGCGGTGGCGGCCAAGGGCGTGCGGCGCATCGGCAAGCTGGTGATCGACGCCACGCTGTTCGACGACAAGCTACCGAAAGGTTTCGAGGAAAAGCAAACGGACGCGGCGTATCGGGCCCCGGTGGGCGCGTTGCAGGCCGACGTCTCGACCCTGTCAGTGGCGGTGCGGCCCGCGGCCGTAGGGATGCCGCCTTCCGTAGAAGTCCTGCCCGCTTGCGCCGATGCCGTGGTGATCCGCAACGAAGCCAGGACCGTGAAGGCGGGCAAGGATGCGCTGGCGGTGACGACCCGGGTGTCCGGGCGGCGCACTGAGGTCGTGGTGACAGGCACGATCGCAAGTTCGCGCAAGGTCATCGGTTCCGGACGTCGGCGGGTGGCCGATGCGAGCTACTTCGCGGCGGGCATCTTCCAGGCGCAGTTGCAAAAGCGCGGCATCGAAATCAAGGAAGGTCCCGTAGCCTTTGCCAAGGTACCCGCGGACTTGACCGTGATGACCAGTCGCAACTCAGCCCCGCTCGCCAAGATCGCCACGACCACGAACAAGGTCTCGCAGAACCAATATGCGGAAACGCTGTTCAAGCTGGTCGGCCTACAAGCCGGCGGCGCGCCCTCGACCGCGGAGAAGTCCGAGGCTGGCGTGCGTCAGGCGTTGGAATCGCTCGGCCTGCACTGGCAAGGCGGCAAGATTGCCAACGGTTCCGGGCTGTACCATGCCAACCAGGTCACGGCGCTCGCTGTGGTCGAATTGCTGCGCGGCATGGCGAAGGACAAGGCCGTGGGCGCCATCTTCCGCGAAACACTGGCGATCGGGGGTCGCGACGGCACGTTGCGCGGCCGGATGCACGACCCGGCGACGCAGGGGCGCGTGTTTGCCAAGACGGGCACGCTCGATGACGTGGTCGCGCTCGCCGGTTATGCCGAAAGTCCACAGCGTCGTTATGTGTTCGCGCTGTTCTTCAACCGCGTGCGCGGCCCGGCTTCGGTCCTTCGCGCCGTGCACGACCGCCTGTTGAAGCGGTTGCTTGGCGGCTGAATCCTCAGTATTTGCCATGGACTTGGCGGCGGTACGGACGGACCAGCGCCTCGCTTGCGGTGAGACGTGTAGACGCTACACTGCATGACCGCCTGCCAGCTTGCCTTTGCGGCCGGCTGTCGGGCAGACGTCCGATTCGCGAGGAACCGACCGATGCCGATCCATTTGCCGCCCTCGTGGCGTGCCCCGACCTGGTGCTGCCTCCTTGCCCTGCTGCTGTCCTCCGCTTGCGGCGATCCCGCGCCGACGGAAGAGCCGGACGTGTTTTCGATTACGATCGGGGACATCCAGGTGGGCAAGCCGGACATCAAGCAGGACGTCAAGCAAGACATCAAGCAGGACGCCGACGCCAAGATCATCGACACCAGCAAGGACGTGAGCGACGTCACCAACGACGTGCCGGACAGCGGCGATGAGCCCGACGAGGAGGACGTCAGCGGCAACCCGTGCGAGGCGAACCCGTGCAAGGAGGAGCACAAGACCCTGTGCAGCAACGAGGATGGCGTCGCGGTGTGCGGTTGCGATGCCGGCTTCGACCTCAAGCCCGATGGTTCCTGCGCGCTGCCGTGCGACAAGTCCTTGCCGCCGCCCAAGCCTGCCAAGATGGAGCCGGGCGATCTGGTCATCAGCGAGATCATGTTCGATCCGGTGGCGACCGACGCCGACAACGGCGAATGGTTCGAGATCAAGAACGTGACCGACGCGCCGATCGACGCCAACGGCTTGACCCTGACCGACGATGCCAACGACAACCACGTCATCTACACGTGCGATCCCTTGATCATCCAGCCAGGCGCCGTCCTGACGTTCGCGCATAGCGACAACCCGAGCAAGAACGGCGGTTTCAAGCCCGACTACGTCTACGGTTCGGACATGGCGCTCGGTCTGAACGACAAGATCATCGTGCGGGCGGAGTACAGCGACCAGGACCATCCGGACATCGACGTGGTCAAGTGGGGCTTTACCTGGCCGTACAAGAGCTTCCATGGCAAGGCGATGTCGCTCGACGCCACCGAAACCACCGCCGCCGCCAACGACGTGCCCACAGTGTGGTGCCCGGCGACCGAAGCGATGCTGGCCGGCGACTTCGGCTCGCCCGGCAAGATCAACCCAGAGTGCCCGAAGCCGCCTGACGTCGACAAGGACGGCGTGGTCGACGCGGACGACAACTGCCCGACCGTGGCCAACCCCGACCAGGGCAACACGGACCCGGACCCGATCGGCGACTCGTGCGACAACTGCCCGCAAAAGGACAATGCGGATCAGGAAGATGAGGACAAGGACGGCAAGGGCGACGTGTGCGATCCGGCGATCTGTTCGGACGCCGAGCTCGACTTGAAAGAGACCTGCGATGACGGCAACACGCTGAAGAACGACGGCTGCGAGGCTTGCCAGACGACGCCGATGGTGCCGGGCAAGATCGTGATTTCCGAGTTGTTCGTGCATTCGGAGAACCAGGACGACCCGAATCCCGAGTGGATCGAGCTGTACAACCCGACGGCGAGCGCGGTGACGATCAACGGCTGGACGATTGCGCTCAAGAAGGCCAATGACGGCAAGGGGGCTTCGCACATCATCCAAGGCGCCAACGTGAACGTGCCGGCGCTGGGCTACCTGGTGCTCGGATCGACCACGACCAAGGCGAGCAACGGCAACGTCAAGGTCGACTACGCGTACGGCAACAAGCTGCAGATGCCGAACGATGCCGACGAGGTGAGCCTGATCGACACCGTGGCGAACACCATCGTCGATCGCATGGCCTACGGCACGAACACGCCGGCGATGGTGACGGAGCGCTCGGTCCAGCTCGATCCGATGCACTTGGATTCATTGGCCAATGACAAGAAGACCTACTGGTGCCTGGGCTCGACGCCGATGCTCGACCCGGCTTCGCAACCGACCGGGGGCAAGGGAACGCCGGGCGTGATCAACAGTTCGTGCACGCCAGCGGGGCAGGACGCGGACGGCGATACCGTGTTGAACGAGAATGACAACTGCGTGTTCACCGACAACCTGGACCAGTTCGATGCGGACAGTGACGGCTACGGCGATGCCTGCGACGTGTGTCCGAACCTGGTGGACAAGACCCAGGGTGACAGCGACAGCGACGGCGTCGGCAACCTGTGCGACAACTGCTTGGACCTCGGCAACGCAGACCAGAAGGACAGCAACGGCAATGGCTTCGGCGACGCCTGCGACTCGCTGACCTGCGGCAACAACAAGGTGGAAGGCCCGGCGGAGACCTGCGACGACAGCAACCAACTTTCGGGCGACGGTTGCAGCATGACCTGCCAGAAGGAGAACTTCGCGCCCGGCGTGCTCGTGATTTCCGAGGCGATGATCAACCCCAAGCTGGTGGACGACGAGAAGGGCGAGTGGATCGAGATCTACAACCCGGGCGACAAGGCGATCGACGTCAATGGCTGGGTCCTGCGCGACGACGCCACGAACACGACCACGCTGAAGTCCGACAAGGCCTTGCGCGTGCAGCCCAAGAGCTACCTGGTGCTGGGCGACCTGGCGGACAAGGCCGTGAACGGCGGCGCCAACGTGGACTTCGCCTACCCGTATGCGCAGTTCCAACTCAACAACGCGTCGCCGGACCAGATCATCCTGGAGTGGAACAAGACGGTCATCGACAAGGTCGCGTATCAACCCAAGGGCTACACGTGCCAGACCAACCCGACGCCGAATTGCGCGGACCTCGGCTTCCCGGTCGCGGTGGGCAAGTCCATGCAGATCGATCCGGGCGCGAACGACGCCACCAAGAACGACGACGAGAAGAACTGGTGCGAGGCAAAAACCACTTTCGGTGCAGGTGATTATGGCTCACCGAACTTGGCCAACCCGCCGTGCGTCAACCCGTGCGAAGGCAAGCCGGACACCTGGATATGCGGCTTGGACCTGATCTGCATCGCCGGCCAGTGCACACCGGCCCCGAAGTGCGGCGACGGCATCCTGCAGGTCGCGATCGGCGAGGAATGTGACGATGGCAGCACCAAGGACGGCGATGGCTGCTCGGCCGCCTGCAAGAAGGAAGTGCCGCCGCAGCCCGATGGCACGCTGATCCTGACCGAAGTGATGCCGAATCCCGACGCGGTGCCGGACCAGAAAGGCGAGTGGTTCGAGATCTACAACCCGACGACCAAGGCGATCGTTCTGACCGGCTGGAGCATCCAGAGTACCACCTACAAGCACGTCATCACGCCGGGCGGCTCGTTCGTGACCGATCCGCCGGTGATTGAAGCAAAATCCTTCGGTGTATTCATAGCGACCGCGGATTCGACCTTGAACAACGGCCTGAAGGCAAACTACGCCTGGAGCGACGTGGCGGGTGGACCGCTATCGCTCCTGAACAGCACGAGCGGCTCGGCGACCATCAAGCTGATCAACCCAGACGGCAAGGTCATCGACGAGATCAGCTACGGACCCACGCCCTGGTCGGTCGGCGGCTCGGCCATGCTCAAGCAGGAGTGTTTCAGCCCCGCGGCCAACGACAAGCCGGAGTGCTGGTTTCCGGCCAGCCTGGCATGCCCGTACGGACCGCAGGTCGGTCTGACGAACTGGGACTGGGACCTCGGCACGTGCCTGAAGGACAGCGACTGCACGGCGGACCCGTTGCAACGCTGCATTCCGATGAAGAAGTCGTTCGTGAACGCCAAGTTCGTCTACTCGTACGACAAGACCGGTGAACTCAAGTGCGCGGTGCGGGAACGCGGTACGCCGGGCGTGGCCAATATCTGCAAGTAGCTGACGGGTGAGCGCAAAGCGCTCGGGACCCGTCAGCTACCCTGAGCGAGA
>CAYHHL010000155.1:12356-14593 GCA_964356325.1 uncultured Enterobacteriaceae bacterium
GATCCCAACAGCCCCGACGGTCAGCTGTACGAAGCCGTGCGGGCGTGGCGGCGCGAGGAGTCCGCCCGCCTGCAGTTGCGGCCCTTCCGCCTGTTCGCCAACACGACCTTGCGTGAAATCGTGACTTTGCGTCCGGGCACGCCCGAAGCCCTGGCACAGGTCTTCGGCATGGGTCCGTACCGCTGTGCCGCGTTCGGCGAACCGCTGCTCGGCGTCATCGTCGCGGCATGCGAACGTCTGGGCTTGGCCGTGGCCTCGACCCTGCCGCCCCGGGTCAAACGCGTGAGCGTCGCGCGGCCGGCTGAGCTTCCGGCCTCGGCCGCGGCCTCGCAGCACGCGGCTTGACCTTCAGCGGTAGCCCGCCGCCTGCAGCTCGAACAGCCTCGCGTACACGCCCGCGCCAGCGAGAAGGCTCTCGTGGCTACCTTCCTCCAGGATCTTACCGTCTTGCAGCACAGCGATGTGGTCGGCGCGGCGTACGGTCGAAAACCGGTGCGAAATCAGGATGCACATGCGCTCGTCGGCCAACGTCTGCATGCGGTCGAAGATTTCCGCTTCCGCCGCCGCGTCCATCGCCGAAGTCGGTTCGTCCAACACCAGGATCCCGGCATTCTCGCGCATGAACGCGCGGGAAAGCGCCACGCGCTGCCACTGTCCGCCCGAGAGTTCGCGACCGTCGCGAAACCACTTGCCGAGCTGGGTGTGGTAGCCCTGCGGCAGCGCCTGCAAGAAGCCGTCGGCCATGCCCTTGTCCGCCGCTTCGTGCCAGCGCGGTTCGTCGTCGAAGTGCTGCACATCGCCCGCGCCGACGTTCTCGCCCGCCATCAGTTGGTAGCGCACGAAGTCCTGGAAGATCACGCCGATCCGCCTGCGCAAGACGTTGATGTCCCACTCGCGCAGATCGAGGCCGTCCAAGGTGATGCGCCCCGCGGTCGGTTCGTACAGGCGGGTCAACAGTTTGATCAGCGTGGTTTTTCCCGAACCGTTGGCCCCCACCAGCGCCAGGGTCATGCCCGGCTTCAAGTGCAGCGTCACATCGTGCAGCGCCAACGTCTTGCTGCCCGGATAGGTGAAGCCTACGGCCTCGAAGCGCACACCGTCTTGTGGATCAGGACCTTGCGTCGCGGTCCCGGTCGGCACCGGGGTCGGTTCGTCCAGCAATTCGTACAGGGTCGAGAGGTACAGGTTGTCCTCGTACATGCCGCCAATCGCCTGCAAACTCGCGGCCACCGCCGACTGGCCTTGCTTGAACAGCAGCAGGTACAGGGTCATCGTGCCGAGCGAGAGAGTGCCGATCACAGCCGCGCGCACCGTCCAGGCAAATGCGACGTACAGCGCCAGCGTGCCGGCCAGCCCGAGCGCCAGACCCCAGGCATTGCGCCGCCAGGTCAGCGCGCGGTCCTCGGTAAAAACCCGTTCGAAGATGTCGATATAGCGCCGCAGGAGCAGTGGCCCCAGCTGGAAGATCGTCACTTCCTTGGCGGAATCCTCGCGCGCCAGCAGCACTTCGAGGTAGGCCTGCTGGCGCGTCTCGGGCGAACGCCAGCGGAACAGCCGGAACGCCTCGCCGGAAAAGCGCGCCTCGGCCAGGAACGCCGGCAGACCGGCCAGGGCCAGCAGCGCCACCGCCCACGGCGAAAACGCCAGCAGCAGCGCGCAGTAGCTGACCAGCGAAATGGCATTCTGGATCAGGCCGAACACCCGCGTCACCAGATTGAGCGGCCGGGTCGAAGCTTCGCGGCGGGCGCGGGTCAGCTTGTCATAGGTTTCGCTGTCCTCGAACTGGGGCAGCGTCATCTGCAGGGCTTTTTCGAGGATCATCACGTTGACGCGGTGGCCGAGCAGCGCCCGCAACAGCGACGTGCAAACCGAGAGGCCGCGCTGGATCGCCAGCATCGCCGCGACCAGCACGCCTTCGAGTGCCACGTAACGCAGCGCTTCGTCGTGGGAACCGCCGCGCGAGGCCGCCACGACCGCGTCGACCATCCACTTGCCGACGTAGGCGATCGCCGCGGGCAGAAGGCCAGCCAGCAAGGTCAGCACCACCAACGCGATCATCAGCCTGGGCGCGGTCTGCCACACCAGGCGAAGGGCGCGCGGGCTGTGCACGAAGGTTTGGAAGAAGTCGCGCGGCAAGAGGCCCGAGTCTTGCTGGGTCCAGGGCGGGCTCGGCGGGTGGGCGATGGTCGACACGGGCTGGAGGATGGCAGCGCGGGGACGCAGGGGCAAGGCGTGGG
>CAYHHL010000156.1:0-14547 GCA_964356325.1 uncultured Enterobacteriaceae bacterium
GCCCGACAGGGGCACGCCACCTTGGATGCGGAACAGACTCATGTGGTTAGTCCTTATCCTGAGAGGTAGCCACTCTTGCAGCCGTAGCCGTAGCCGCGACCGGATCCGGAACCGAAGCCGGTGCTTGACTCGTGCCCGAACCCGAACCCGAACCCGTTCCCGTCCCCGAGCCCGTTCCCGATTCCGCCCCGCTTCTGCCCAACACTTCGCCCGGATGCAACACCCCTGCCTGCACCCGCAGCACCTGCCGCGGCCCAGCCACCTGGATGAACGCCGGATCCGTCGTCGTCAAGACCACCTGGCCCCCGAGCGCGTCCAGGTAGTGCATCAGCGCCTGATTGCGCCGCGCGTCCAGTTCGCTCGAGACATCGTCCATCAGCAACACCGGCGGCTCGGCCAAGGTCGCTTCGAGACTGCGGATTTCCGCGATCTTGCAGGCCAGCACCAGCGCCCGGCACTGGCCCTGGCTGGCGTGCAACTGCGCTGGGCGATTGGCGATGCGCAATTCCACGTCGTCGCGGTGCGGTCCCAGGGTGGTGTAGCCCAGGGCGCGATCACGCTGGCGTCGCTCGGCAAGTCCGCGCAACAGCGAGCCTTCCAGGTCTTGCAGTTCCAGGCCTTTGGGGGTGTACACGACGTCGCAGGTCAGTTCCGGCGCGGCGATGGCGGTGAACACTTCGCGCACCAGGGGCGCAAACCGCTGCACGACCGCGAGCCTGCGCCGGGCAATCGCCGCGCCGTGGCGGGCCAGCATGGCCTCGTAGACGTCGAACATCTGCGGATCGACCGGACCTGCCTGGGGCGTAGTTCCCGGCCGGCGTGCTGAACCCTGGCGCGCTTCTTTCAGCAACGCGTTGCGCGACCCGAGCACCCGTTCATACTGGCGCAGATCGAGTAAGTGTTTGGGATCATGATTGAATACCACGCGATCGAGCCAGCGCCGCCGATCGGCCGGCTCGGCGTGGGGCAGCAGAAGGTCCGCGGGCGAAAACAGCACCACCACCAGGCGGCCGAGATAATCCGCGGCGTTGTGGCCCGGCTTGCCATCGACGGTGATCTTGCGGCCGGCGGGACCGAACTGCACGCCCAGGTCGCCGCGATCGCCACGGCGCCGGTACTGCACCGCCAAAGTCGCTTTTTCGGCACCGAACTGGATGCAATCGTTCAGCTTGCTGGTGCGAAACGAACGCAGCCCGGCGGCCACGAACACCGCCTCGAGCAGGTTGGTCTTGCCCTGGCCGTTGTCGCCGGCGATGAGATTGAAGTGCCGGTGCGGACGCCACTCGAGCGGCTCGAGGTTGCGGAACCCTTCGGCGTAGAGCCGCTCGATGTACACCCTGTGCCTCGACCAGCGACTGCTACAGGCGCATCGGCATGACGACGAACACGCTGCCCGGCTCCTCGTCCGAATGCAGCAGGCACGGCGAGAACTGGTCGGACAGTTCGAGCGTGATGTTCTCCGCGCCCAGCACATTGCAGACTTCCAGGATGTACTTCGGGTTGAAGCCGACCTTGAGACGACCGCCTTGCCAGTCCGGCAGTTCGATCTCCTCGTGGGCATCGCCGAAGTCCGGGTGGTGCATCTCGAAGGCCATGCGACCGTCGGAAATGTCCACGCGCAACAGCGGATCCTTGGAAGAGCCGAGCGAGGACACGCGGCGGATGGAACCGGTCAAGCCGCTGGTCGCCAAGGTCACCGAGGTGTCGCCGCGATCTGGGATGACACGGCCGTAGTCCGGGAAGTTCTCTTCGATTTGGCGTACTTGCAGTCGAGCCTTGTCGCTCGAGAAGATGACGTTGCGGCCCAGGAACTCGATACGCACCGTGGGATCGGAACCTTCGAGGATGCGCTGCAGTTCGGCCGCGCCCCGGCGGTGCACGATGCAACGGTGCTTCTGGCCGTCGTAATCCGAGGCGGCCACAGTGCGCTCGACTTTGGACAGGCGATGGCCGTCGGTGGAAACCATGCGCAAGCGGGCCTGGCCCTGACCCTCGGGCTCGATCTCGAGCAGCACGCCGTTGAGCGCGGGCCGGGAGTCGTCGAGCGAGACCGAGAAGAGCGTGCGCTTGAGCATCGTCTCCATCTGGCTCTTGTCGCACACCAGGCCGCGACCGCTCGCGGGTTCGATGGCGTCGACCGGGAACTCCTCGGGAGACAAGCCGTTCAGGTGGTAATACGACTTGCCGGCTTCGATGCGGATGCGGTGGTTGGCGTCGCTGGTGATCAACACGGACGCCCCGTCGGGCAGGGCGCGGACCACGTCGAACAGCGCGCGACCATTAACCAAAGCCGCGCCGGGTTCCTGCACGTCGGCGGCCACTTCGGCGACGATGGTGACGTCGTAGTCGGTCGCGGTAAAGGTCAAGCCTTCGTCGGACGCGGCGATGTGCACGCAGGCGATGACGTTGGTCGTGGCCTTGCGGTCGACGACACCCTGGGCGCGATACAACGGCACCATCAGCGCGGCCTTGTCGATGCGGACCTTCATGCGGCTCCTTGGGCTGCGAATGGTTCGGGCGCGTCGCATGGGACTGCCGGGGTCGAGGTTTTACCCGGTCTGCGTGTGATTGCCTAGGAGTGGTTGGGACAATTCGGCGCCGTTTGCCCTCGGGTCCGGATGTCCTTCCTTCCTTGTCCTGATCTGGGAGAGGGTAGGGCCTGTGGATGGCGGGGATCGTTTGAAATACCTATGCACATCAGTGGTATCGACACGATCTGCCTGTGGATGGAATCGTGGACGGAAGTGGACCGGCGGCGGGTACTCCACAGCGTCGCGGCGCCGTCCACAGCGCTGGCGGACTGTCCCCGGCAGGTCCACAGCCGCGGTCGCGTTAGGCACATGTCGTGCACAGACGAGACGATCGCGACGGGGTGGAAAACGCCGTGGAAGCAGGGGGGAAAGCTTGGGATCGGCAGGGGGAAGCGACGGCGTTGTCCACAGGGGGTGGACGCGGCCTCGGGACCGGGTACGGGTACGGGTACGGGTTCGGGGACCGGGGCCGGGGCCGGGACCGGGACCGGGACCGGGACCGGGACCGGCGACCGATGCTTCTTGTGTGACAGCTATGGCGTTTCGCTTTCCGAACAGGTCCTTCGCCGCAAGAGCGCTGACGCGCTCTAATGGCTCTGTTTGACACGCGAATGCGACCGCTGGCGTCGGGCGAGGGTCCGAACACCAATCCAAATCAGCAGCTGATGAGGAAAATGCTGTGTCGAAGAGAAGCCGCGCAAAATACCGCAGCTTCACTTCGAGCCAGCGCAGCGCAACAAAGGCACGGCGCCGTGCGACCTATCTTCCCAAAGCCATTTCAATGGCTTGCAGCGCAGCTTGCACCGCCATGTCGGTGGTCAGCATCCACTCGACTTTCTGGCAGCTGTGGATCGCCGTCGAGTGGTCCCGGCCGCCGAATGCGCGGCCGATGTCCGGGTAGGACAGGCTGGTCAGCTTGCGCGTCAGGTAGATCGAGATCATCCGCGGTACCACCACGCTGCGGTGGCGCTTGCTTCCCTTCAGATCCGTGACCTTCAGGCCGAAGTGCTGGGCGGTCACGCGCTGGATCACTTCCACGGTCAAATTGCGCGACGGCAGTTCGATGATCGGCCCCAACACGCTGCGGGCCAGTTGCATGTCGATGCGCCGGTGGCCGATCTGCGAGTGCGCAGCCAGCTTGTTCAGCGCGCCTTCCAACTCCCTGACGTTGTTTCGCAAGTGGTCCGCGAGGTAGTGCACTACGTCCAGCGGAACGTCCAGCAGCGCTTCCACGGCCTTGCGCCGCAGGATGGCCACGCGCTGGTCGCGATCCGGCGGCGTCATCTCGGCGACCAGGCCCCATTCGAAGCGCGAGCGCAGCCGGGTCGTGAACTCCTGTAGCTCGGTCGGAAAGCGGTCGCAGGTGACCACGATCTGCTTGCCGGCTTGATGCAACGCATTGAACAGGTGGAAGAACTCGTCTTGGACCTTGTCTCGCCCCTGCAGGAACTGGATGTCGTCCACCAGCAGCAGATCCACCTGATTGCGGTACAGGTTGCGCAGATCGGTGCGCGCGCCGCCGTCCTTGGAACGCCAGGCGC
The DNA here is from genome assembly GCA_964356325.1 of uncultured Enterobacteriaceae bacterium. Taxonomy (GTDB): domain Bacteria; phylum Myxococcota_A; class UBA9042; order UBA9042; family UBA9042; genus CAYHHL01. The sequence goes on from CAYHHL010000156.1 coordinate 4,073, forward strand.
TGTGCAGATCGTCGATGTAGGTTTCCGCCGCGACGTAGCGAACCCGCAAGCTGGGCGTGCGCTGCCGCGCCGCGTGGCCGATGGCCTGCAGCAGGTGGGTCTTGCCGAGGCCGACTCCCCCGTACAAGAACAAGGGGTTGTACTGCAGGCCGGGATTCTCTGCGACCGTGCGACCGGCCGTAGCCGCGAACTCGTTGGACGGCCCGACCACGAACTGATCGAAGGTGAAGCGCGAGGCCAGCGGATCCGGCTGCACGCCGTCCTGGCCGCCCTGGTGCGCCTCGAACACCCCGGACTGGGGCATCTCGAACCCGCTGGAATCCAGGTTCTGGGCACCGATAGCCTTCGGACCGAGATCGCCTCGCAGTGCCAGGATGCTGCCTGCGCCGCCCAGCACCTGCTCACCCAGCAGCGAACCCTGGCGAGCTCCTTGTATTTTCGGTCCTCGCAGCGCCGCCGGACGGGACTGGAGCGCCGGCATCGACTCGCCGGCCGCGACCTGCGAACCGGCCAACGGCATCCGCCCGCGCGGGCGCAGCGGCAGGGGCAGCGAACTGGCCAGCACCAGTTCGATGTCCAGGGGCTTTTGGGCCACCGCTTGCACGGTGCTGCGAATGGTATCGAGCCAGTGCTCGGCGATGTAGGCGCGAAAGTGGTCGTCGGGCACGGCGAGTTGCACGGTGCAATCCGTGGCGTCGACGAACTCGATGCGGGCGAACCACGAGTCCACGACCGAGCGCTTGTTCGTCGTGCGTAATTGGCCCAGGGTTTTCGACCAGATGTCAGGCATGAGAGGCACCTTCGAGGACACGGCGGGCGGGTCGATGGACACTGCGAGAGGCGGAGCGAGAGGCAGAGCGGGAGACAAAGCGGCACCTGGCCACCCGGTAGGGGCGGCAAGTTGAACGAGGTGGTGGAAGCCCAGCGCGGCTGGGGACCGACGAGGGGAAGTCTTTGTAACGCGGGGTGAAGCGCGGACGGGGAACCGGGGAGCCAGGCAGAACGGAATGCTGAGGCGGGAAGGTCGTCAGCAGCAGGTGTAGGAGTACGCCGGTCCCGGCTCGGCGACAAGGGGGCGACAGGGTCAGAACCTGAACCAGACGGTGGGACGCGGAGATAGAGTTGGCGCGCGCGGCCCGGTGCGGGGCGGGGACAGGGCAACGCTTGGGCGCACCCTGACAACCCGGCGGGCGGGTTGTGGATTGTCCGCGTGTCGGAGGCAAGCCTGCGGGACCTTGGTATTTAGGAAAACAGCACGTAAAAGCAGATAGTTGGATGTAGCATCAGGAACGGGCCGATCCGAAGCAGCGGCCAGGCCGACAATGCGGCGATCGCGGCAATTCTCTCTAAGTTCATGTAAAATAGTGATATTGTCGAGAATATCGGCCTCGCCTCGGTTTCGCGATCGGCACCCGATCACACGCCTCGGCCGGGTCGTGATCGGCAAACCGGAGCGGATCGCGGAAGTTGTGCAGTTCGCTGCGTTGCCCCCCGCAGTGATTCGCATCTTACTGCAAGTGCGCATTGTCGCCGCAGCCCGGAGGCTGTAAGGTACCGCCCCCGTCCCGACTGCCTTACGGCCGGGCGATTTGGAGGACTCAGTGAAGAAAGGACTACGCAACCCCAGCAACACCAGCCGGGTACGCACGCACGGATTTCGCGCCCGCATGGCCACCAAGAACGGCCGCGCCGTGATCAACCGCCGCCGCGCCAAGGGCCGTTTGCGCCTCACCGTTTCGACGCGCTGACCACGACGCAGCCTGGTCCCAAAGTGACGCAGCCGCCGGTAGGTCGCTTCGGTCGGCAAGATCGACTGCAGCACCAGGGCGAGTTTCGTCGCGTCATGCGCAAGGGCCGCAAGGCGCAGGGCCCGCATTTCCTTCTGGTCGCAGCGCGCGGCTCGCGGGATCACAGTCGGCTCGGGCTCGCGGTCGCCAAGGCGGCTGGCAATGCTCCGGCGCGAGCTCGGTTGCGGCGTCTCCTGCGTGAGGCGTTCCGAAGTCTGCGTCCGCAGTTACAGCAGCCGAGCGATCTGGTCGTGCTGTCGCGCGTACCCTGGCCCACCGCCGATCTGGCCACCGTCGCGAGCGAATTGTGGCTGCAAGCCGGGCAGTTGCGCCTGATTCCCGCCCGGGAAGCTTGCTGAATGTCGGCTGGATGCTGAATGTCGTCTGAATACAGAGATGTTTGGGCCGACGGATGGCGTTGGGACCTGCCGATCGTCTTGCCGATCTGGCTGGCCTTGCGCTTCTACCAGCGCTGGATCTCGCCGTTGCTGCGCCCAGCATGCCGCTTCGAGCCCAGCTGTTCCCGGTACGCCGTCACGGCCTTGCACGAGCACGCTGCCCCTCGCGCGCTGGGCCTCATTGCCTGGCGCCTCCTGCGCTGCCAGCCATTTTGTTCAGGCGGGCACGATCCGGTACCCAGCCGATCCCGCCGCGCCAAGCCCCTGACCACGAGATGAGCCACATGACCCCGCTTCACCGCCCCCTCGCTTTCGTCGTGCTGCTGGCCACCTGGCCACTCTCGGCGTTTGCAGATCTGCCCGTCGCGCCGCCCCCAGCTTCGGCGCCAGCCCCGGCTACCGTGACGCCGCCGGCTCCGGCCACGGCGACGGCACAAGTAGCGCCTGCCCCGAACGCAGTGGCTCGGCCGGCTGCGCTGCTGCCGCCGGCCGCGAAGTGTCGACCGGGCGTGCTGCCCTTGCCGCTGCGAGCGCCGCGCGCCGAGTGGAACCTTTCGCCGTGCCGCGGTGGCTTGCAGGACATCCGCTTGCTCGATGCGCAGTTCAAGCTCGAGGCCCGTCCGGCGGTGACCGGTGTGGCGTCGTGGGCCAAGGACAAGTTTGCCGCCGGGCCGCTTGATCTGGTCGAGACCTGGGACGCCCGCTGGGACCCGTTCCGCGACACCCTGGACGAGGTCAAGGTAGCGAATCTACAGCTGGCGGTGCGCACGCCCGGGGGTCAGCCCGGCAGTCAGACGGTGGCGGCCCTGGCGGTGCCGTCGCTCGAAGCCCTGGCGCAAATCGAACCGACTTGGGGCGTCGTGGCGCATTCCGCGACCGAAGTGCAGTTCGTGTGGCCCGATCCGGCCCGGGTGCGCAGTCCGATCTACCTTTGGAAGCGTGTGACCCCCGCGGGCCCGGACAAGCCGTACCTGCTGCACGTCGAACTCGCGGTCTGGAATGTGGGCCTCGCGCCCGCCCAGTATCGACTCGTCCATGAAATCACGACGTATCAGGATCCGACCACCGCTGACGGGGGCGGCATGCTCGCCATGTTTGCCGGGCCGCCCGAGCACAAGGGCGCCAGCTTCTCGTTTGCCGACACTGCGGAGCGGTTCGACGCGCCGGCGCTGGACACGGCTACCGAAGAGCACACGCGGGTCGGTTTGCCAGAATGGCTCGGCGTGGACTCGCGTTACTTCCTGCTGGCCATGGCGCCCGCCCAGGGTTTTCCGCCGCAAAACACCTCGACCTTGCGGCACTTGCCCAACGGCGTGGTCATGGCCCGCCTGGTTACCGCGGCGGAGCAATTGCCAGCGACTCAGGGCGGTTGCGTGCCGGAGTGGGTAGCGAAGTCTTGGGGCGGCGAGATCTGCCCTGCGGCGACCAAGGCCGGCCACGTCAAGACCTACAGCTATGACGCCTACTCGGGACCCAAGGATCTCGATGAGTTGAAGGCCTCGGGGCACAACTTGCAGGCGGCGGTGGACTTCGGCTGGTTCGGGCTCATCGGCCGGCCGATGCTGTGGGTGCTCAACCAGGCGCACGATCTGACCGGAAGCTGGCCGCTGGCGATCCTGCTGCTGACGGTGCTGGTCAAGGCGCTGCTGTGGCCGATTACCGCCAAGAGTTTGAAGAGCATGCGCGGCATGCAGAAGATCAAGCCCGAGCTCGACAAGATGCGCGCCGAACTGACCGCCAAGGCCAAGAAGCTCGGCCAGGACAAGGCCGACGCGCAGGAGGTGAACCGCATCACCTTCGAATTGTACAAGAAGCACGGCGTCAACCCGCTCGGCGGCTGCCTGCCCATGCTGTTGCAACTGCCTGTGTATATTGCACTCTATCGGACGATTCAGTCCTCGGTGGGCCTGTACAACCAACCGCTGTTCGGCTGGGTGCACGACCTGACCCAGAAGGACCCGTTCTACGTGCTGCCCCTGGTGTTGGGCGCAGTGATGTTCGCGCAACAGAAGCTGACTCCACAGGTGGGCGGCGATCCGGCGCAGCAGAAGATGATGCTGTACTTCATGCCTGTGCTGTTTACCCTCATGATGCTGCAACTGCCCTCGGGCCTGACGCTGTACATCCTGGTGAACACGGCGCTCGGCATCGCGCAAACGCTGTATACGAATCGGGATAGCGCGGTCGCCAAGGCGGCGTGAGTCCAGCCACGAACCACAGAGCTACGAACGAAGGGGAGCCGCGACATGGTCACCGAAGAGCTGAACCTGCCGGTACAAAGCACCGAAGCGCCGCCATCCGAAGCACCGCCGCCCGACACCTCGGAAGGCGACGATGAGGACAGCGGTGGCCTGCGCCTGAACGTCACGATCGAGGAAAAGCTGACGATCGCCGGAGATGTGGCCAAACGGCTGTTCGAACTGCTGGGTGGCAACACGCCCGGCGTCGAGTGTCGCGCCGAGGAAGATCAGGTCGTCGTGCAACTGAACGGGCTCGATCAGGCCCTGTGCCCGCCGGGTGACACGCGGGTGCTCGAGTCCGTGCAATTCATCCTGAACAAGGCAATCAACCGCTATGCCCTGAAACGCACGCGACTTTCGATCGACGCCGAGGGGTTCCGCCGCCGCCGGCCCGAGGGCCTGGACAAGGTCGCGTTCGCTCTCGCGCAAAAAGTCGCGCACCTGGGCAAGTCGATTGCCATCGGGCCGCTGGGCCAGGGCGACCTGCGCTTCCTGACCGCCCAGCTCAGCCGTCAGCCCGGCGTGCAGGTGCTGTCCCAGGGCATCGGCGACAAGCGGCGCCTGGTGATCCAGCCGGCGGGAACGCCGCAACAGCACGCGCAAACGCAGGAATCTGCGCTGACCGAAGAGGGCCAGGGCGAAGGGCAAGGCCAGGGCGGCGATCGGAAGGGGCGTCGGCGCCGGCGGCGTTGAGCGGCTGGGCGGCTGGGCGGCTGGGCGGCTGGGCGGCTGGGCGGCAGTCGGCTCCGCTACTTCTTGAGCTCGTCCAGGTACTTCGACAGGTCGTTGACGAGCGCCGTCATTTCCTTGCCGAACTTCTGGTCGTCCGTGCCCCAGTCGAGAATCGCCTTCTCGCGCTCCTCTTCGACCGGTGACTTCAAGCGATCCACCAACTTGCGCGTGCTTACCTCGTAGCGCAACAGCGTGCCCTGCAGCGCGGCGTGGATGTCGCCCAGCTTGCCGTCGGGCTTGGCCTGGTCGTCCGCCACCTTCTTCAGTTCGCCGATCTGCTTGAGCAGCTGATCCTTGAACAGCCCCGCCATCTTGTCCGGATCCGCCTGGTCGTACAGTTCCTGCCGGGCCTTGTTCATCGCGGTCAGCGACGGCTTGGCCTTGTCGAGGAACACCTTATACTCGCGCACCGAGTCGACCTCGGGGCTGCTGCAACCCGCCAGCAGGCAGGCGGTCAACAGCGCCAATGGCAACAGGATCTGGCGAAGGCCTGCCAGCGCGTTCGCGAAGCTGGGCAAGCCAGCGGCACGAGGCGCCCGGCGGACGGTGGGGGCGAAAGCGTTGTGCTGCATGGCGAACCCGTCGAAAGCAGAGAGCAGACCGAGACCGGAGCCTAGGAGGCTGCCGGACTGTCGTCAAGCAGCCTGAAGAGACCCAGCACGAACCTGTCCGCCCAAGGAGCTCCATGGCCGTTCCGCCGATCACCCCGTTTGGCGTCCACCACGTCGCCGTCCAATGCCACGATCTGCCAACGATGGTACGGTTCTATGAGCGGGTGATGCGTCTGCGGATCGAGCGGCGCTGGCAGTCCGAGCGCGAGCAGGATGGCGGCGCCGATCGCAGCGTGTGGCTACGGCTGGGCACCGGCGTGCTGGCGTTGGAGCATTGCGACGGCGAACTCGATCCGCCGCCGTGGCAGAGCGAACGGCCCGGGCTGCACCTGCTGGCGCTGGAAATCCCATGGCAGAACCGTGGCGTGTGGATCGATCACCTGGCGCATTGCGGCGTCGACGTGGTGTACGAAAGCGCGTGGACGATCTATGTGCGCGATCCGGAAGGTAATCGCGTCGGTCTGTCGCACTTCCCGTTCACCGCCGAGGGCGAACGAACCGCCTGATTTGCCCGAGCGTGAACTTGTGTGCGCAACGGGCAGACAGCCGCCCGAGTCCAGATCACAATCGTCGCCCGCGCGTCCGTATGGGTGTGGGCCGCGTCGGCGCCGGGCAAGGCTCGGTCGAGGCGGGCACGTCTTGCCGTCTGGCCTGCAGCGGCCCTATGATACGTCGCCCTGCATGATCCAACCCCTGGATTGATGCAAGAAATCCGGAAGCGTTTCGGACCCGGTGCCGGCCGGGTGGGAAAGGCGGGAGCGCCCGCGACAAGGATCGACCGCATGACGGAACGCCGCATAGCCCAACGCTTTGTCGTGCAGGGAACGCTCGAAGAGAGCAAGCTCGGCACGTTGTATGCCGCTTTAGACGAGGCCGCCGGGGCGCCCGCGCTGCTGCTCGTCGCGTCTGGCCAGGCCCAGGCCGGCGACGCCGTTTTGCAGGCGATCCTCGACGACAACAAGCGGCTGGTCGGTTCGCCGGACTTGCTGATGACGTACGCGGCGGGACACGCCGACGAAGGCGCTTGGCTGGCGTCGGAGGCCGAGCCGGGTGCCTTGCTGGACGAGATCCTCAAGCGCAAGGATAAGTTGGACCTGCCGCACTTGCTGCGGCTCGCCCTGGCGTTGGGGCGCGCGCTGCAGGCCATGGCGGGCTCGGGCGTGCAGCACCTGGACCTGGGGCCGCATCGCGTCTGGCTGGGCGCCTCTACGCTGGAGCGCGGGCCGGTGCGCGTGTTCGGCGCGGGTTGGTGGCGGCTGCTGCCGGCGTACCAGACCGGTGCGGCGGCGGACGGTTTTTACGGCAATCCCGAGTTCCTGGCCGCGGAATTGTGCAAAGGCCTGACGGCGACCGCGACCGCGGACGAGTACTCGGCGGCGCTGACGCTGTGGGCCCTGGCCGCGGGCAAGCCCCCGTTCACCTCCAGCCAACCGCTGATGACCCTGAAACGCCAGGCGGTGGAGAAGCCGCTACGCCTGGACCTGGTCAAGCCGGCCCTGAAGGGTGTCAAGGACTTGCAGGCCTTGTTGGCCGATGCCCTGGACAAAGACCCGGGCAAGCGTCCGGCCCCAGCCACCTGGCTGGCGGCGATCGAAGCCCTGGCGGCCACAGCAGCCCCCGAGGCCGCGAGCGAATCGGCAGCCAAACCCGCGCAACGTGTTGCCTTGTTTGGTGGTACTGCGGCTCCTGCCCCGGCTCCTGCCCCGGCTCCCGCACCCGCACCCGCACCCGTTCCCGCACCCGCACCCGCACCCGCACCCGAAAGCGCCACCGTCGTCATCACGGTGCCCACCGTCGACCCCGCCGCAACCGGCTGGACTTCGGCCGAAAGCGCTCGCTCCGAAGCCGACGCCACCTTGCAGATGCCGGTCGCCCAAGTCCAAGCCGCCCTGGCCAAGGCCGCCGCCGACGAAGCCGCGCGCGAGGCCGAGGACGACGACGAGGACGACGCATCACCCACGGCGGCGGCTGCCGCGGGCGCTGGCTTCGATCGCAAGGGCAAGAAAGGCAAGAAGAACCGCCGGGACGATCGCAAGACCGTGATCCCGCCCAGCCAGCCGCTGGCGGCCAAGGCGCCCGAGCCGGCCAAGCCGTCGGACACGCTCAAGACCGCCGAACCGCCCAAGCCTGAACTGGCCAAGGTCGAGCCGGTCGCCGCGAGCAAGCCGGCCGAAGCGAACAAGCCTGACGCCGGTCAACAGCCCAAGGTCATCGTCAAGCCGGCTGGCAGCGGCGGCGTGTCGCCCAAGCGGCCGATGACGGATCGCACGCTGCGGGTGGAAGTCGCCGAAAGCGTGTTCTTCAGCGCCGACGATGGCGCGAATGCTCCGCCCAAGGCCCTGCACGAACAGGCGCCGCCGCTCGAACAGGCGCCGGGCGTGAGCAAGAAACTGCTGCTGGGCCTGGGCCTGGCCGTGGTGGCGATGCTGGCGATCGCTGGGTACATGCTCGCGAATCGTGAGGAAGTCGAGGTCAAGCCTGTCGATCTGGTGGCCGAAGCCGATCGGATCGCCGAGGGAGAACCGGCCGCCGAAACGCCACCCGCAGTGGCAGCAGAACCCGTGGTCGCGCCTGACATCGTCGCGGCGGCGCCGGTGGCCGAGGTAGATGCGGCCGTCGCGCAAGCCCCTGGCGACGATGCCCTGGCGGCGGCGGCGGCCCCTGACGCGGCGGCGGTGCCGGTGGCGCTCGAGCCTCCGCCGGCCGTGGACCCGAAGGTGGCCGAGGTCGAGCGGCTGGTGAGCGAGGGCAACGCGGCGCTGATGACAGATGCCACCGTCGCGATGGCCAAGGCGGATCAGGCACTGGCGATCAACTCGGGCAACGCGCCGGCTGCGCTGCTGAAGAAGGAAGCACAAGCTCGCTTGGACGCCAAGGCCAAGATCGAGGCGGACAAGAAGGCCGCGGATGAAAAAGCCGCTCAAGACAAGGCGGTGGCGGACAAGCAGGCGGCCGAGGACAAGGCGGCGGCGGACAAGAAGGCGGCCGAGGAAAGCGCGGCCGAGGCCAAGCGCCAGGCCGGCGACAAGAGCTCCGCCGAGAAGAAGGCCGCCTTGGAGCAGAAGGCCGCGGACAAGAAGGCGGCTGCCGAGAAGGCGGCGGCGGACAAGGCCGAGAAGGGCAAGGCCGCGGCTGAAAAGGGCAAGGAGGCCGCGGAGAAGGCGGCCCTGGCCAAGGCTGAAAAGGCCAAGGCGAACGCGGAGAAAGCCGCGGAGAACAGGGCTGCGGCCGAGAAGAAGGCCGTGCTCGACCGGGCGGCGGCCGAGAAGAAGGCGGCGGCGGACAAGCAGGCTGGCGACGAGAAGAAGAAGGCGCTGGGCAGCCAGACCGCCAAGCGTCCGCCAGTCGTCGGCGAGGAGACCAAGAAGCCGGCCGCGAGCGAGGAGGCCAACGAGGCCCAGCAAGAGGCCAGCAAGATGGCGGCCTTGGCGCAGAAGGCCAACAAGGCGCGGCTGAAAGTGCTGTACCTGCAAAAGGCCGTGAAGCTCGACCCGGGCAACCAGACCTACCGCAACCTGCTGAAGATCGCGGAATCCGAGCTGGCGGCTGAAGGCAATCCCTAGCGGTGCCATCGCCTGTGGTGCGTGCACTGGCGCGATGTTGCGGGCCGGAAGTATTTTCGGTGGTGGCATTTCTGGCGTCGCCCGAGCGCGATGTCATGCTGTCGGGTGGATTCCTGCCGTGTCGGCGGGTTGCCGGTCGCAGGAATGCCTGAGCAAGTGCTGAACAACACCCAGGAACCGCCGCCCGGACCGCCGAACTTCGCGCGCTGGCTGGCTTTTTTCGTGGCGGCGGCGCTGCTGCCGGCGAGTTGCCTGGTGCCGCCGAACATCGATGCGCCGGGTGCGCACCAGGTCGTGGCGGCCGTGAAGATCGTCAAGAACAAGGCCGATCCGACGATCCTGACCCCCGTCATCCACCAACGAGCGGCGCTCAATCGCGTATTCGACATCACCGTCGATCACCCGGCGATCGAAGCCGTGGCGCTGCGCTACAATTGGTATTTCGACTACTCCGACACCGTGACCACGCTGGACCAGACCGTAGTGTGCCCGACGTCGCAAAACCGCTGCGTGCTGTTTCCTTGCAGTCTTCCTGACTACAGCGCTGATCACCACCGGCTCATGGTCGTGGTCAGCGACCTGCCCCTGAGGGTGACCGAGGATCAGAGCCACGATCCGTTCGACTTCCCGGCCGGCGCGCACTTCGATTCGGTCAGTTGGGACATCGAGCTCAAGGGGGTGTGTCCTGGCAAGTAACCGACGGGTCTGCATGGGTTTCCTGTTGACGATCCTGGGCTGCAGCGCCGAGGCCGCGGGCGACGGCAAGCTGGTCGTCCAAAGCGGCGTCACGATTGCCAACGCCAAGGCGGATCCGCCCATCGCCATGCCGGTCATCCACCAACGCGCGGCGCTCAATCGCGTGTTCGACATCACCGTCAATCACCCGGGCGTCGAAGCCGCAACCCTGCGCTACACCTGGTATTACGACTACTCCGACACGGTGACCGCGCTGGACCAGACGGTGGTGTGCCCGATGTCGCAAAACCGCTGCGTGCTGTTTCCCTGCGTCCTTCCGGACCCTGGCGCCGATCACCACCGGCTCATGGTCGTGGTCAGCGACCTGCCCTTGCGGGTGACCGAGGATCAGAACCACGATCCGTTCGACTTCCCGGCCGGCGCGCACTTCGATTCGGTCAGCTGGGAC
>CAYHHL010000157.1:0-2766 GCA_964356325.1 uncultured Enterobacteriaceae bacterium
GCGTGGTCCTGTAAAGAGATCCTTCGGGGGCTTCGAGCGCTATGCGCTCGAAATCTCAGGATGACACTGGAGCGAGGCCCGCGCCCGCACCACACCCGAGGCCGGAGCCAGGGCCGTGGCCGGAGCCGGGGCCGGAGCCGGAATCGCTAGCAGGCGCAGTAACCTAGGCCCGAACCCGCTCCCGAGCCCGAGCCCGAACCCGCTCCCGAGCCCGAGCCCGAGCCCGCTCCCGAGCCCGCTCCCGCTCCCGCTCCCGAGCCCGACCCCGAGCCCGCAACCAAGCCTGGCAAGTCGGCAGGCGCGGCAGGCTCGCGGCTTGACCCATTGGCGCCAGCCGCGCCAAAAACCCCCGCCAAGTCTTGCCCTCGCCGCGCCAAAGCCCTAGAACGCAACGCTCGCCCAGCGGGGCTACAAAGGAACCAACGATGCTCGGCGCCTTCACCTGGGATCTCGATCCCATCCTCCTGCACCTCGGTCCGCTACAGATCCGCTATTACGGCGTGATGTTCGCGCTGACGATCTACTCCGGCTTCTACATCTGGCGTCAACAGGCCCTGAAGAACGGCGAAAGCCCCGCGTTCGCCGAAAGCTTCCTGTGGTATGGCGTCATCGCCATCGTCGCCGGCGCGCGGCTCGGCCACGTGTTCTTCTACGAACCGCACACCTTCCTCGCCAATCCCATCGAGATCATCAAGTTCTGGAAGGGCGGCCTCGCCTCGCACGGCGCCACGGTCGGCATCGTCGTCGCGGTCTGGCTGTTCGCACGCAGATTCCAGCGCACGTGGTTCCAGGTCGGCGATTACGTCGCGCCAGCCGTGGCGATCGCGGCGGGCGGCGTGCGCATAGGCAACTTCTTCAACAGCGAGATCGTCGGCCGCGTCACCGACGTGTCGTGGGGCGTCAAGTTCGTCCACTACTGCCAGATGGAAGGCATCGCGCCCGAGCAGTGCCTGCCGCGCCACCCCTCGCAACTCTATGAATTCGCGATGGGCGTCGTCACGTACGTCACGCTCCTGATCGTGCAGAAGCTCGACGTCCGCCGCGCCGGTTCAGGCCTGCTGTCGGGCGTGTTCCTCACCATGTACTTCTCGTTTCGCTTCCTGGTCGAGTACTTCAAGGAGTTCCAGAAGGAAGAACTGCGCACCGAAGGGCCGTTGGGCACCCTCGAGCAGATGATGGGCCACCACTTCACCATGGGTCAGTGGCTGTCGGTCATCCCGGTCATCGTCGGCATCGTGGTGATCATCCGCGCGCTGCTCCAGCCCAAGGACGCCATCGCGCTGCCGGTGCCGACGCCTGACCCCGAGAAGGAACTCAAGCCGGCCATGGGGCGAAAGGGCAAGCGCTAGGCGGTCGACACCACGTCTTTCCGGAGCAATCAGCCGGTGCTACTGACCGCCCACCTTCGCATACGCCGTCTTCCACCGCTTCGCCAGCACCTTGGACGTCTCCTTCAGCCAGGCGCGCATCTCGTCCTTCTCCACGCCCTTCCACGCCGCCCTGTGCACGCCCGCCAGCACGCTCGCCTGGACTTCCAGCGTATTCTCCAAGTCCTTGCCGTCCAACTTCAGCACGTCCAAGGCCTTGCGCACCAGGCGGTCCCGCACCAGGAAGGTCCGGCCCAGCGTCGCCACGGTCGCCAGCGCGTCGGTCCCGGTGTAGCCCCACAGCTGGTTCTGTAGGATCTGCAGGCGGTTGGCCCCCAGCGCCTGGCTCGACGTGCCGAGTTCCGCGCCCGGCTTCGCGGTTTGCTTCAACTCGATGATCGTGCGTTTGCCGTTCAGGTCGACCAGCAGCCAGTAGCGATCCAGCCCACCGCTGCCGCCCGAAGCCCGCGCCAGCGCCGCCACGTCCAACACTTTGGCGCCCTTGAGCCACGCGACCTTGCCCGGCACCTGGGTCAGCGTCGCGCGCGTCGCCGCCGTGACCGGACCGACCTCGCCCGCCAGAATTAGCTTCGTCCCTTGGCTGAACTCCTCCAGCCCCTTGTCCCGCACATCGCTCCAATCGGGAAAGTCGCCTGACTTCAGGAGCTTCTCCCGACTCGGATCCTTGACCGCGTCGACGTAGCGCTCCAGCACCGTGTCGAGCAGATCGCCGTCGTCAAAGAACACGCGCACCGCGGCGAAGTAGCGCGCCGCGTCGTAGCCGACCGGACAATAGCCCGCGTCGTCCAAGTCATTGTAGATGTAGTAGGTCTTGCCGCCCAAACGCTGAAAACCGAAGTTGCCGGGGTGCGCATCGCCCACGCACAGCGTTTCCCGTCCCAGCCTGCGCTTGGCCGGCACCGCCTTCAGATCCTTATGGAAACCGCCGGGAAAAGCGCGAAAGAACAGCACGGAATCGCTCAGCGACACCTGCCACTTCGCCTTCCAGTCGGCGGCGGACAAGGCGTTGGTGCCGCGCAGGAACGCTTCGGACAAGGTTCCAGGCAGATCCGCGGCGGTCAGGGGCGCGGACTTGGCGACGAACGCCGACGCGGTCAGGTCGGCTTCGAGCACCGCGGGCGAGCTCTCGGTCGCGCATCCCGTCACGGCCCCCGAGGCCGCGAACACCAGCGTCAACCGTTGCGTGAAGGACATGGCGGAACTCCAAGTTCTAGCGTTAGAACGACTTGCAGACACCCTCGTAGCACTGGCCGATCCCGAACGAGCCGCAGTTGGTGCCGTTGGGCACGGGCGGATGTTGGCAGCCTTTGAGCTTGGTACAGATATCGTACGTGCACGTGTTCTTGTCGAAGCAGGAGTAACTGGTGGCCGTGCACTG
>CAYHHL010000157.1:2866-14479 GCA_964356325.1 uncultured Enterobacteriaceae bacterium
TTGGGCGTGAAGACGCACTGGCCGGTGGTCACATCGCAGCCCTTGTCGTCGGTGCAGACGTTGGTGTCGGTGCACAGCTTGGGCGTGCCGGCCTTGCACGCCCCGCTCGAGCACACATCGTTGACCGTACAGCCATTGTTGTCGCTGCACGCGCCGCCGTCCTCGTTCACTTGCACGCAAACGCCGTTGCTGGCCTCGCACGAGTCCGCGGTGCAGACGTTGCCGTCGTCGCAGTTGTTCGGCTGGCCGGGCTGGCACGCGCCGTTCGTGCAGATGTCGCCGGTAGTGCAGGCGTTGCCGTCCGTGCACACCGCGGTGTTGTTCACGTTCACGCACTTGCCGGTGGTCTTGTCGCAACTGTCGTTGGTGCAAGGGTTGCCGTCGTTGCAGCCGACCGCCGTGCCCGGGCTGCAGACACCGCCTGCGCCGCAAGTGTCGTTCACCGTGCACGGGTTGAGGTCGTCGCAGGTGCCCGAGACCGCCGCGTGGCCGCACGTGCCGTTGCCGCTGTTGCACGAATCGGCGGTACACACGTTCTTGTCGTCGCAGTCCTTCTTGCCGTTGGCGAGGCACGACCCGTTGCTGCAGACGTCGCCCAGGCTGCACGCGTCGCCATCGCTGCAGGCGGTGCCACTCAACGCCGAGTTCTGGCAGCTCAGCTTGCCGTCGGCCCCTGTCACGCAAGTATCCGAGGTGCAAGGGTTCGCGTCATTGCAGTCCGCCGCCTGGGTCGCGACCTTGCAGGCGCAGGTGAAGGAACCGCCGGTGCACGCGCCGACCTGGCAACTCTCGCCGGTCGTGCACGGATTGGTGTCGTCGCAAGGCTTGGCGTTGTTGCCGAAGACGCAACTGCCCGTGCTGTAGTCACAAATGTCGTCCGTGCACAACTTGCCGTCGTCACACACCTTGGCCGTGCCGGGCTTGCACGACCCCAACGCGCACACGTCGCCGCTCGTGCACTTGTTGCTGTCCTCGCAAGCCACGGTGTTGTCGAGGTTCTTGCACGCACCCGTCACCGTGTCGCAACTGTCGTCGGTGCACACCTTGGCGTCGTTGCAGGACTTCAACGCGCCCGGCTTGCAGGCCGTGGCCGCGCAGACGTCGCCCTGGGTGCAGGCGTTGCCGTCCTCGCACGGCGCGGCATTGGCCTGGTTCTTGCACGCGCCGCTGACCGTATCGCAGCTGTCGTCCGTGCATACGTTGCTGTCATTGCACGACTTCGCCGCTCCCGCCTTGCAGGTGCCACCCGCGCAGCCGTCGATCAGCGTGCAGGCGTTGCCGTCCGTGCAAGGCGCGCTGTTGTTGGCAGAGGTGCACGCGCCCGTCGCCACGTTGCAACCGTCGTCGGTACAAGGGTTGTTGTCCCCGCACGCCTTGGCCGCACCGCCTTTGCAAGCACTGGCCGCGCACGCGTCGTTCAACGTGCACTGGTTGCCGTCGCTGCAAGGTGCCGTATTGACTGCGTTTGCGCACTTGCCGTCGCTCAGGTTGCAGGTGTCCGTGGTGCAGACGTTGTTGTCTTCACAGCTCTTGGCCTGGCCCGCCGCGCAACCGCCGCCCGTGCACTTGTCGAACAGCGTGCAGGCATTGCCATCCTCGCAGCCGGAACTGTTGTTGACGAACTGGCACTTGCCGTCGACCTGGCTACAAGCATCGTTGGTGCAAGGGTTCTTGTCGTCGCAGAGCACGGTCGCGCCCGCCTTGCAGGTGCCGCTCGCGCAGGCGTCGCCGGTGGTGCACGCGTTGCCGTCCGAGCAAGCGCCGCCCGTCAGCGGTTGGTTGGCGCACTGCAGCTTGTCGCCTGCCTGCACGCACTTGTCGGCGCTGCACGGGTTGTTGTCGTTGCAGGTGTCCGCCTCGTTCTGCGGCGTGCAAGCGCAGGTGTAGACGCCGGATTTGCACGTCCCACCCGAGCACGCGTCGCTCTGGGTGCACGAATTGCCGTCCTCGCAGGGCGACGTGTTCGGCGCGTTCAGGCACTGGCCGGTGCCGGTGTCACAGCTATCGTTGCTGCACGGGTTCTTGTCGTCGCACGACTTGGTGGTGCCCGACTGGCAGGTCTTGTTGACACACACATCCCCGGAAGTACAGGCATTACCGTCGTCGCAAGGCAAGGCGTTGGCCACGTGGCTGCAAGTACCGTCGCTCGGGTTGCATGCGTGGTCCATACACTTGTTCTTGTCGTCGCAATCGACCGCCACGCCAGCTTCGCACTTGCCCGCCTGGCACGCGTCGTTCTTGGTGCACGGGTTGCCGTCGCTGCACGCACCGCTGGCGGCAACGGCCACGCAACCGCCGGTCTTGGTATCACAACTGTTCGTCGTGCAAACGTTGTTGTCGTCACAACCCTTGGCGGCACCGGCCTGGCACTGGCCGGCCTGGCATACGTCGCTCAGGGTGCACGGATTGCCGTCGTCGCAACTGCCCGCCTTGGCGGTGGTCTTGCACTTGCCGGTCGCCACGTCGCAACCATCGAGAGTGCAAGCGTTGCTGTCGTCACACGCCACCGCCTTGCCGGGCGAGCACACCTTGTTGTCGCAGGCGTCGCCCGCCGTGCAAGCGTTGGCGTCGGCGTTGCAGGCGGCCTTGTTGGCGGTGAAGGTGCAGCCCAGCTTGGGGTCGCACGCATCGTCCGTGCACGGGTTGCCATCACTGCAGGTCTGCGCGGGACCCGCCGTACATAAACCGGTTTTGCATGCGTCGCCAAACGTGCACACATTCTGGTCCGCGTCGCACGTCACGCCGTCCGCGACCTTCTGCGGCGAGCAACTCCCTGTCTTCACGTCGCAAGCGCTCTTGGCACAAGCCGTGTCGGCGCTGGTGGAGCAGGTCACGATCGTCGCCGGATTCACCTTGCATTGCGGCTGCGCGCCTGACTTGTCGCAGAACAGCGTGCCATTGCAGAAGTTTCCATCCTCGAGCGGTTTACAGTCCTCGTTGGCCTTGCACGTGCACGTTGCGCCGACCTGCCCCGAGACGCACGCCCCGGCGCTGCACGCGTCGCCAGTCGTGCACGGGTTGCCATCGTCGCAGGCCGCGGTGTTGTTGCCGTGGCCGCAACCCAGCTTCGCGTCGCAAGTATCTGTCGTGAAAGGGTTCTGATCGTCGCAATCGCTGTCCGTCTTGGCCTTGCCACTGCAAACCGCGTCCTTGCACTGATCGAAGTCCGTGCACGCGCTGCCGTCATCGCAGGCCACGGTGCTGGACGCGTGCTCGCACCCGGTCACCGCGTCGCAAGCGTCGTTGGTGCAACCGTTCTTGTCGTCACAGTCGACGGCCTTGCCCGAGCACGCGCCCGCAGCGCACAGGTCATCGCCCGTGCAGGCGTTGCCGTCGCTGCAAGCCAAGGTATTCTCGAGGTACGCGCACTTGCCGGTCGCCTTGTCGCAACTGTCGGTCGTGCAGTCGTTCTTGTCGTCGCAACCGACCGCCGCGCCTGGCTTGCACGCCGCTTCCTGGCAAAGATCGCCCGCCGTACAAGCGTCGCCGTCGTCGCAGGCAGCTTGGCTGTCCGTATGTGTGCACCCGGTGGCCAACAGGCAAGCATCCATCGTGCAAGCGTTTTTGTCGTCGCAATTCTGGCTCGTGCCGTCGCATGCGCCCCCTTGGCAGGTATCCTCGACCGTACAAGCGTTGCCGTCGTTGCAGGCCGAACCGTCGGGCTTGGCCTTGTATTTGCACTGGCCATCGACGAGCGAACACGTGCCGGAAGCACAACCGTCGATCGCGCATTCCTTCTTGGTACCACTGCACTTGCTGCCCACGCAGACGTCGGCGATGGTGCAGGAGTTGTCGTCGCTGCACGCCGCCCCGTCGTCCGCCACGTGTTCGCAGACGCCGCCCTGGCCACACTGATCCAACGTGCACGCGTTGCCGTCGTCAGCGCAACTCTTCTGCGTGCCGACGCAATTTCCCTTCTGGCAGGCGTCGCCCGTCGTGCAAGCGTCACCGTCGTCGCACTTGCCGGCGATAGGCGTTGGGGCGCAACCGTTGGCTCCCTTGCATTGCACGTCGAGGCACGGGTTGCCGTCCTGGCAGCCGTCCTCGTCGGTAACGCTGTCACAGTCGTCATCGATGCCATTGCACAAATCCGCGGTCGCGGTGGTCGGCAGGCAGGCGGCGTCCACTTCCGCACCGTCGTTCGTCCCGTCGTCCTCAACGCCGTCCTCCACCTCCGTGTCGGCATCTTCCTCTGAAATGTCAGCATCTTCCTCGGCAGCATCGAGTGGGGCGAGCAGGTCCGCCAGGTCAGCAGCATCAGCGGCATCTTCAGGCGGCGTGGCGACTTCCTGGCCAGTGGTGTCGGACTCGAGCTGCGTGAGATCGTTGTCCAAATCGCCCAAGCCGGGCAGGGGGATGTCGAACTTCGCCTCGATCTGCGCTTGGGTCTTGAAATCGCCCACGCACGCGGTCGACAAGACCAGCAGAAACGCAGCGCACGACCGCACATTGAAGAATCTGGTCGTCATCGTGCCATCCGTTTGCCCGTATCAGTACCGTCCGGACCACGCCAGCCCGGCAGCGCCCGGCGCCACCGACGGTTGGATTCGCCAGGCTGCCGCTCGCGTCTTGCGCCCCTGCGACCACAGATCCCACACCAGCCAGCCCAGGCTCCCCGCCGTCAGGACCGCGCCCGCGATGGCCATGCCCTGGTAAGTCTTCGCCTTGGATGCGTGCGCCAGGTACTCGTCGCGCTGCGCCGGCGTGTTCAAGTTCGCCTCCATGTCGCGCGCTGATCCGGCCTCGCTCAGCGCCACACCTTGCATGATCCCGCTCGCCAGCAGCAACGCACCGGCCGTCACCGTCGGCGCCAGCGGCCACACCGGGGCGGGGCGCGGTACCGGCACGATCACGATGGGTTTCGGTAGCTTGGGTTCCAGCTTGGGCACCACCACGGTCGGCGTCACGGCCTCGGGCAGGGCCTTGGGCGCATCGGGCAGCTTGGCCGGTTCGGGCTTGGGCTCGCGGGCCTTCATTTCCGCTTCGAGGCGGACGATGCGCGCGTCGGCATCGGCCTTGCCGTCGGCTGGCGTGTCGGCATGATCGCGGTAGGCCCGAAACAGCGCCGCGGCCTTGCGCAACTGCCCGCCCTCTTCGTAAGCCCGCGCCGCGTTGAAGATCAGCGCCGGTCGCCGCACGATCGTGTAGGCCTCCATGAAGCGTTCCGCCGCCTGCGCATAGGCCTTTTGCTGGAACAAGAGCTTGGCTTCGGTTGCGATCGCTTCGGCCTTGCGCTGGTCCGACGGATCGGTCACCTCCGCAGCATGGAGCGGCTGCGCGACCCCGATCGGCAGCAGCAAAAGCGCGACGGCAAGGGCCACGCCGGTATGCCGACCGTTCACGCGGCGGGCCGTGGGCGATGGGTTTGGACGCGCAGGGGGGAACGATAACGCCATGGGGCGCGGACCTTAGCAAAATTCGTCCGTGCCGGCCAGCGCTCGATCGCCTACTGCAACGGACGCCAGTCCCCGACCGCGATGAACGCCGCCCAGAAGAACGGATGCGCGTGTTCACCCGTGCCCAGCAGTTGCAACTGAGCCTGCCGCAACGCATCTGCTCGCCCGGCACCGGCTTGCAGCTTGCGATAGAACGCCACCATCAGGTCGCGCGTCGCCGCGTCGTCGACCTTCCACAGGCTCATCACCAGGCTCTCGGCGCCAGCTAGCACCAGCGCCCGACGCAGACCGACGACACCTTCTGCACCCGCCACCGCGCCGATGCCGGTCTCGCATGCGGAAAGGACCACCAGCTTGGTGCCGCGCAGGTCGAGCAGCGATGCCTCGGAAGCATTGAGCAAACCGTCGCCGCCCGTGCCTTGCGCGCTGTTGGCGCCCGCCAATGCAAGACCGGAACGCAAGTAGGGGTCGGGCAGGTCGGTCGGCGCCGGCGTGACGTCGGGTTCGCCCAACGCTTCGGAGCCGCGCGTACCGCCGCGACTTCCCGCGGCCTGGCCCACTGCGGCCCGCTCGGGCAGGAAAAAGCCGTGCGTGGCCACGTGCAGGATGCGCGGACCGTGCAGACCGTGCATCGCCGCCTCCGAAGCCTGAAGTCCTGTCCAGACTTGCGCTCCGGGCAGCAACTTGCCGAGCGACACCGCCTCGTCCGCTGTCCCCGGCAGCGCAGCGAACTGCAGGCCGCCCTGGCGCCCCGCCTGCCCGCCTGGACCCGCTGCCGCCACGCCATAGTCCGGCGCGCCGATCACCACGGGTGGCCCTGAATGTCCTTGGCTTTTGCCGTGCCGCAGCAGCTCGCGCCCGCTGGACACGTTGACGAACAGGAACCGCTGCACCCGCCATTGTCCGTCTGGCGCTCGCAAGGCCGCGAACGGCACGAGATGCAGTGGACCGTCCGGCGCGACCAGGACCGTCCCGCCAGCTCCCAGCAGGTTCTGTAGCGGTTGCAACAGCTTGGCGTCCAAGTGGCGAGCCAGATCCTGGGCATCGTGGCGCCCCTGGTTCGCCAACGCCTCGCGCAGTTGCCGGGCCAGCGCGTCGATCGGCTCGGCCTCGCCCAAGTCCACGGCCTGAGGCGGCCCCGACTTTGCCAGTACGTACGCGGCGTAACGCTTCGGCTCCAGGCCGACGTCCTCGCCCTTGGCCTTGACGTCCAACGGGATCCACTGGATCAGTTCGACCAGGTGAGCCCCCGCCGGCAAGGCCGCCTGCACACGCTCGATCGTCACTTCCCCTATCGTTTCCTGTAGTGCTGGCGACCTGCTCGCGAGCTGCTGCTCGATGCCGTCCGCCTCCAAGTGCAGTTCGCCCAACAGCTTGCCGTACGCCTGGGCGCCCATCTTACCGGAACCTTGCTGGAACAGCGCCCCGATGCGCGCCTCCACCTCCTGCAGCCGGGTCAGCAGCCCCTGATCCTGCGGCGCCAGACTCCGGCGCAACAGGTCCATGCCGTCGACCGCCGCGTCCAGGCCGCGCGCCTTGCGCTGCAGGATCACGGTCAGGGCCAGCCGCAACGCGTTGGCATCCTTGGGGGCTTCTCGCAAGTGCAGCGAAACCGCGCGGTGGATGTCGGCCGCGTGGGCCAGGACCGCGAGCGCCCGCTGCTCCGCAGTGCCCGACGCCAACACGCGCCGCAGTTCGTGCTCGCGTATCGTCATGGCTTTCGAGAGGTTCTTGATCGCTTCGGGCAGCAGTCCCAGCGCTTGTTCCGCGCCCGACAGGTTGCCGAGTGAACTCGCGACCAGGGGATGCTCGAGCCCCAACCGCTTGGATCGCAACGCCAACGCGCCCTGGTGCGCCAGCCGCGCCGCCGCGTACTTGCCTTCCGCGTGCTGCACCATGCCCAGGTTGTTCATGGCGTTCGCGACATCCGGGTGATCCGCGCCCAGCGCCGCCTGCCAGTGTGTCAACGCCAGCGTGAACAACTTGACGGCTTCGGCCCCGCGCCCCAACCGCCGCAGCGCGCTGCCGACGTTGTTCTCCGTTTGCGCCACCAGCGCGTGCGCCGGGCCCAGCGCCTTGCGCCGAATCGCCAGCGCCCGCTCCAGCTTGGGCAGCGCCTCGCCCGGAATGCCCGTCTGCAGCGCCAGCACGCCCAGCACGTTCAGGGACTCCGCCACCGCGGGATGCTCGGGCCCCAGCGCTGCCTCGCGCACTTCCAGTGCCTTGTCGTGGTAGGCCCGCGCCCGCCCCTTGTCGCCGCGCGCCGCGTACAACTGCCCAAGATTCGACAAGATCTGCGCTACGTCCGGATGCTTGGCACCCAGTTTCGCCTGCAGGATCTGCAGCGCCCGTTCGTACAGAGGTTGCGCCTGACCCGGCTCGCCCCGCGCCGCCCAGCCTTCGGCGAGATTGTTGCACGCGACAGCGACTTGCGGATGGTTGGGCCCGTGCGCCTTTTCCATCATCTTGACCACGCGTTGCATCAAGGGCAGGGCTTGTGCGAAGTCCGCCTTCTGCAGCAGCACGGCCGCCAGGTTGTTCAGCCCCGTCGCCAGCATCGGATCGTCGGGCCCGCGCTTCTCCAATCGGGCGATCGCTTGCCGATCCAGGGCTTCCGCGCCGTCCAGATCGCCGCGCGCCCCGAGCACCTGGGCCAGGTTCAGCCGCAGCGTCTGCACGTTCGGATCGTCGGGCCCGAGCACGTTCTCCAGGATGATCATGGCCTTGCGCAAGTAGGGCTCCGCGCCCGCCAGATCGCCCAGCTGCAGGCGCAACGCCCCGAGGTTGTTCAGGACCGTCGCCACCATCGGATGCGCCGGCCCCAGCGCCTTTTCCAGGATCGCCAGCGCTTGCAGGAACAACGGCTCGGCCTGCTGCAGATCGCCCGCCAGCCGATGCAGTTCACCCAGGTTGACCAGCAGGTTGCCGACGTCCTGGTGATCGGCGCCGACCTGCCGCTTGCGGATGGCCAGCGCTTTTTCGACCACCGCGATCGCGTCCCGGTAGCGCGCCTGTTCGTACAGCAGGCCGAATTGTTCATTCAGCTTGGCCAGTTCCGCAGCGTCGGCCTCGGCGGGCGTGCCTTGCGCCAGGCTGGGGCGAGTCGCAAGCGCCGCCACCGACAGCAAAAGCGTCACCAAGACCGCGAAAATACGCATCAAGACCCTCCGAAGCGCCTGGGGTCACACCTGGGCTGTAGACGCGCCAGGACCGTAAAACGTTCGTGCGGCTTCTTCCATCGCATCCAAGCGGGCATAGACACCTTGGGCGGCATCGAGCACGAACACCACGCCATCGCGCCGGGTCCAGCGCACCCAGGCATGGCTGAACGAGCCGGGTACGTACTTGCGTTCGATCGTCACGCTCGCGGTCACCGCGCCACGCCGTCCGAGCAGACGTTGGTACCATTTGACATCACGAGGGTTATCCAGCCAGCCATCGAGCGCCAGCAGTTCGAGCACCGCGCCCACGAAGCAGACCTGATGCCGACAAACGCCGCCGCCGCGCTGCAAGTAGACGTCGAGCGACACCAGTTCGTCCGCCCGCAAGCCATGTTCCTGCGCGATGGCCCGCACCACGCCTTCGTCGAACGGCAGGACCTTCGCCACCAGACGACTGAGCAGTTTCAGTAAGTTGGCTTCGAGGTGACGACGGACGGCGCGGACCAGGCGATCCGGTCCGGCGCGGGGCATTTCTTGGGCGACGGCCTGGCAGATCTCGTCGAGCCAGGCCGCCATCGCGCCGCGCAACAGGCTGTCCGGTCCGACATTGACGACGATCGCCTCGCGCGGTTTGCGGCCGAGGTACACGCCACCACCGACACGCGCGCCCGACCCGATGATGCGGCGGCCCCAGAAGCGACCATAAGGTGCGTCGGCGTCGTCGGGATCGGGCGGCGTGTAACCCTCTTGCGGCGACAGGCGTTCCAGCAATAGCGCGGTGTTGCCCTGCCGAGCCCGCCGACCGGTGATCGACGCGGGATCAGGGATGACCGACCCTCGCTCGGGAGTCACCGGCGGGGCGGCAGGACCGGTCGTGTTCACGCGCCCTGGATGGCGGTGGGATTGGCCATTTGCATGCTCCTTGAATGAGATCCGGACCCAGGTTGCGAAATCGGCCGTGCGCCGTTGGAACCTGTTAGTGCGGGCGTGTCAACCGGTCCAGGTCATCGTCGGTTTTATCCAGGTTTTGCGCGTGCTTGAACGGCAGCCAGCCTACCGTCACGCCAACCTGCAGCACGTCGATCGGAAAGTCCAGATTGCCTTCCGCGCCGACCCGCCCGGTCAGCCGCTGCCATTGCACGCCCGCCAGGATGCGCCGCGTTTCGTCGTGCCAGTCCGCGTTCAGGCTCGCGCCATAGGTCGTGCCGGTCATGCCGCGCAGGCTCGTGTCGTCGAACGCCAGATCGTGCGGATCCTCCGCGGTCTGCCCGGACCAGCGCTTGCCGACGTGAAACCCAGCAGTGACGCCGACTTGCCGGGTGATGTCAAACGTCGCCAGAACCGGCAGCAGCGCATGGCCCAGCGAGGGCGCGCTCGTCCCAGGTCGACCGCCCAAGGCCGGCGCGATCGCGGCATGAAACCGCCCGCGCTGGAAGAACTGCCATTGCGTATTGATCTCGCACAACGGCAACCAGCCTTGGCCGAACACGATGCGCGCGCCGGTGTCGAGGCTGCCGGTCCAGCCGTACCAGCCGCGCAACTCCGGAACGATCCAGGCGCCCTTGCGGCCGGGGCGAGTCGTCGGGCCGCTGCCATCATAGTAGGCCAGCGATTCGTAGCTGTTGCGGCCCAAGGTCACGCCGGCGCCGAGTTCGGTTTCGCCAGCGTTGAGCGTGCGCGCGGTGCGCAAGGCCGGGCCCGCCGCGCACCCGCCGAGGCAGCCGATCAGCAGCAGGGCGCCGATGCCGATGTGGCCAGCCGCCGTCGATTGCCGTCCGAATGCCATCCAGCCTCTCCTAGCGATCGCCGTTCGTCGCCGGGTCGGCCAGCCGCTTGCTGCGATCGCGCACCCGCCGCACGTCGTCGGGATGGCGCTGCGGATTCTTCAGGAAGCGCGCATACCACTGCAACGCCTCGGCTTTCTTGCCCGAAGCATCCAGCAGTTCGGCCAGGGCCAGTTGGGCGACTGGACTTTCCGCATCGATATCGAGGGCCTTGTGCAATTCGTCCACCGCATCGGCGGCGTTGCGTTGCGCGATCAGGACCCTGGCCAGCACGACGTGGTTGTCCGCCAGCGGCTCGGACAATTCCTCCAGGCTCAGGCGGGCATACGCTTCGGCCTCGCTCAACTGACCGAGCCCCTGCAGGCACACCACCCGCGCCGCCCGCGCCAACGCGAACCTGGGCCGCACCAGCAAGGCTTCGTCCAAGGATTTCACTGCTTCGGCGTACTGTTGGCGTTCCAGCAGCGCGATGGCCAAATCGTACAGCAAGGTGGCGTGACCCGGCTGCAGCGCGACCGCCTTCTTGTACGCCTCGACCGCCTCGGACCACAGCCCGCGCCGGAGCCGCGCCGCTCCCAAGTTCGCCAGCACCCGCGCGTCGTCGGCCGCCGCCAACTTGTGCGCCTGTTCCAGCATCCGCAGTGCGGCGACGTCCTCGCCCGCCTCCAGGTACAGCACGCCGAGATTGGACGCGGCGCCGTGCAGTTGCGGGTTCAATTCCAGCGCTTTCTCGAACAGCGGTCGCGCCTTGTCCGGCTGGTGGCGTCCGACCGCGACCAGGCCCAGTTGGTACCAGCCCGCCGCCGAGCGCGGATTCTGCTTCACGTGAGCGAGCAACGCCGTTTCCGCGGCGTCGAAGTCGCCCTCGTTGTAAGCCCGCACACCATCGAGGAGATCGCCTTGCACCGGTTCCGTTTCCAGATCGCCGCGCACCGGGGCGTCGGCCAGGCTGCGGTCGCGATCGGAGCGCTCAGCCTTGGCGCCGCTGCAGCCGCCACAAGCCAGAGCGAGCAACAGGGCCGAGGTCGCCACGGCCACGCGGGCACCGATTCGGCGAGCGGCGGAACGGAACGGAATCGAGGCGGGCAAAGGCATGGGCCGCAAGTCTAGGAGAACATCGGAGTCATGTCCAAGAACGCCGCAGGCATGCCGCGGCCAAACGCCTGCCGCTGCATGGGCGCATCCGCGAACTGATTCTGGGCCGGCGCAATGACCAAGCAATGACCAAGGGGGTGGCCGGCGGATAAATCCGCGCCTAGCATTGCAAAGCCC
>CAYHHL010000158.1:0-14248 GCA_964356325.1 uncultured Enterobacteriaceae bacterium
GGCCACGGACGACGCGGCGGAGCGCAAGCGGGTGCTGTGGGACAATGCCGCGCGCTTGTTCGGACTCAGCCCGTGACCATCGTGCCCAGACCGCGATCCGTGAACAATTCCTCGATCAAGGCCGCATGAACCGTGCCGTTCAGGACGTGCATCGTGCCGCCGCCGGCCAGGAACTCAGCGAGGCCCTCGGCACGCCACTGGGCCGGCAGGCGATCCAACGTCAGTTCCGGCTGCACCCGACCGTCTTCACCTCTGATGCCATCGTCCGCCGATAGTACGATGACCTTGGTCGCATGGTTGTCGCGCGCTACCGCCACCGCGGTATCCAACGTCGCATCGCGCAACACGATCGGCCGGACGCCAGTCAGCCGCAAGAGCGCCAGGTCGTCCACCGTTGTCGGCGCGTCCGCCTGCACGAGGAACACCATGGCGGTGCGGTCGAAAGCGTGCAGGTAGCGCAAGGCCTCGCGCAGCACGCCTTTTTTGAGCACGGGAGTTAGCGTCTGCATCTCCAGGTTGGAGCGGACCGGCGCGCCTTGACCGTACGCGATGGGCGCTTCGGCGTTGATGCGCACGTAGTCGTAGGTCAGGTCGCAACCCCACGCGGTGGCTTTGCCTGGACCGGTGCCGACTTGCACGTCGATGGTGATGGTGTCCGCGGATCGCATCGCCGCCGACAGTGCTGCCTTGTCCAACGCACCGGCCGGAAAGACCAACTCGCCCTGCAGGTGGATGCGCACGTCGTCGCGGAGCACGCTGACTTCCTGGCGGGCCAAGGAAGCGCCCAGCGCTGCGGCGATGCGGCCCCAGTTGGGATCACAAGCGAATACAGCGGCCTTCACCAGATCGCTGCCAGCCACGTCGCGAGCCGCAGTGCGTGCCACGGCTTCGGACGATGCGCCGCTGACTTGCACGGCGACCAGACGCGTGGCGCCCTCCCCGTCGCGAGCGATGGCCTTGGCCAGGCGCTCGAACACGGCCTGAACCCCAGGCAGCGGGTCGGCGATGTGCGGGCCGTGACCGGTGGCAAACGCGAGCGCCGTGTCATTGGTCGAGGTGTCGCGGTCCACGGTGACAGCGTTGAAGGTCAGTTGCGCGGCGCGGCGCACGGCGGCGTTCAGCGCGTCCAGGGGCACGTCGGCGTCGGTCACGCAAAACGCGATCATCGTGGCCATGTCCGGGTGGATCATCCCGGATCCCTTGGCGATCCCCAGCCAGGTCGCGCCGCCCCAAGTCACGCACGCGACCTTGCGCACGGTGTCGGTGGTCAGTACGGCGTCGGCAAAAGCGGACCAAGACGGCACGCCCGCGGCGATGCCTGACAAGGCGGTTTCCACGCGAGCGACGTCGAAGGGCACGCCGATGGGCCCCGTGGTCGCGGTCAGCACTGCCGACTGCGGGCAAGCCAACAGGTCGGCGACGGCTGAGCGCAGGCGCTGGTCTGCAGCCGTGTCGCCCTCCGCGTAACAATTGGCGTTTCCCGACACGACGATGAACGCCCGGGCGGCCTCGGTCGGCACCAGCGCGCGGTTGCCGTGAACGCACGCGGCGGCGCAACGATTGCGGGTGAACACACCGGCGGCGCGGGTCGGGCGGTCGAACACCAGCAACGCGGTATCGGCCCGCGCCGCCTTGATGCCGCTGTGGCCACCATACAGACGCACGCCGACCGGAACACAAGGCTCGATATCGATGACGGAATCTACGTAGGGCGCGGCGGCCGGCACTTCGGGCAAACGCATCATGTCGGGAACTCCCAGCACGGCATCGAGGCCGGAGAGATCCTCCAGGCCAAACAAGCGGTTCAGCTGCACCACGGCGTGCGACGCCGCCCCTCGCAGCAGGTTGTCGAGCACGCTCACGAAGGCGATGCGCCCCGATGCAGCGTCCAGCGCCCAATGCACGCGAACCAGGGCGGTTTCGGTCACGCTGTGGACATCAGGCGGTTCGGGTGAACTCCGCCACAGGGGATCCTGGGCCAATACCAGCCCCTCGAGCGCGTCGGAGCCCACGCCGGGCCGCGCCTGGACAGTGCCGGACAGCAGCATGCCGCGGCGCAACGGCGCGACCAGTGGCGTGAACAGCAGGCGTACGGCCACGGCGCGCTCGACCTCGACGACGTGCGGATGGCTGCGCAGCATCTTGTAGGGACTCAGGTTTTCTGCAACCGTCATGAACATCGTGCGCTCTGACGCCTTGCGCCCGGCCCCAGAGACTCCGCTGATGCCGGTGACGTCGGCCACTGCGCCCGCTGCCAGCAAACCGGCCTGCTGCAACGGCCAAAGCGCGGACAGGATGCCGTTGGCGTAACAGCCCGGATTGGCGAGCAGACGCGCGGCCCCGAGCGACGGTGCGGCAAAGGCATAAACGGCCACCGCCAACGCTTCGGGGTGCGGGTGGTCGAAGCCATACGCCCGCAGATGCGCCTCTGGATTCCCTGCCCGATGCGCGCCGGACAGGTCGATGACGCGATGACCACGCTGCACCAGTGGCCACGCCGCCGCCGCCGCGATGTCGGCCGGGGTCGCCAACAGCACGACGTCGGCATCGGCTGCCACACCGTTCACGCCCTCGGCCGAACGCGGCAGATCCAGCCGCGCCACGTGCGGGTGGTGGCGCAGCAGACGCGCGCATTCCTGACCCGCGTAACCGGTCGCGCCCATGATGCATACGTTCAGGCCCGCCATCTGTCCTCGCCGCCGCAGTCCAGGCCGCGGGCGGGCGGACTCTAACGCGGTGGCGGGCCGCGGGTCCAGCCACGCGCGCCCCGTCGCTCTCCGCCCACGCAATCGCCTGAACGTGGTACACTGCGCCTGCCGATGATGACCTGGATGACAGTGCTGGTGGTGACTCTCGCGAGGTTGTTCCTGGCGGCGCCGACCTGCCAGGTGCCGGGGTCGGCCTGGACGCTGCGGGCCGGTGACAAGACCTATGAGCCCGTGCTGACTTGCGGGGAAGTGCGGGTGCTATCGACCGCGCGGGGAGATTCGGCCCTGCGGGATCTCGCGCGTCTGGTCGCAACTCAGGGCTATGGCGCGCTGCGTCGAGGCGGGCCCCTGGTACTGCAGATCGACCGACCGGCTCGGCCGGTGACCGCGCGGGATGTCTGGCCGACGCCGCCGGGCAACCTGTACGTGGCGCTGCAGCTCTCGGGGCCTCCGGAAAGGGCAGCACGGCAGGTGGCCGACGTGGCAGCGGGGATCGCGCATCAGATCGTGGCAGGCACGCAGGCAGAAGGTCAGATCTTCGTCGCGCGAGTAGACGTCGGGCAGAACGGCGAGGCCTATGCGGGCGTGCGGGCGGGCGACACGTTGCAAGCGCCTTTCATGGCGGGGATTTCGGCGCTTCCGGGACCCGACGGAAGTTCGCTCGTGGGGCTGGATCTGCACCTCAGCGCTACGCCCGCCGCGTATGGTCGGCACGCGCGGGACCACGTGTCCTTGGCGACGCTGGCCGGCAAGTCATGGCCGCCGCTGGAGATTCTGGGCAAGATCGTGCTCGCGCTGCGGTCTGAGCTGGTGCGCTGAAGGACGGCCGGTCACTCGCAGTCTTCGCAGCCTCCGCCCTCCGCAAAGCCACAGGCTGCATTCAGCGCTTGGGTGAACTTGTCGTAATCGAGGAAGTCCATCGTGGCGCGCAGGCGATTGTCGGCATCGGCTTCGGTCAGGCCCGGGAATTCCTTGCCGACCTGAACCGTCCGTTCGTCCATGCCCATGGCCGGCGCGCAACGGAACTCGCGAAGGCCAATCTTGAGCGTGGCTTTGTCATAGCGCCCCTGTAGCGCGTTCAGCCTCGCGGTACTCTCGGGCGCCTTCACGCCGAGCGAGGTCGCCTCCTGCAAGCGCTTGAGGGCCGACGCCACGTCGCCCATCTGGATGTCGACCAGCGCACGGTAGAACAGCAAATCGCCCCGCGTGCCCGGATTGCGCACCTTGGTCAAGGCCTCGTCGGCGAGCCGCATCGCCTCGGCATAGTGTCCGCGCAGGTACTCCAACTTGGCCAGTCGCGCCTGCGCGCCGGTGTGATAGGGCATGATCGCAACCGTGGCCTGCAACGATGCTTGCGCGGTCGCCTGGTCCACGGGCCGTTCGTTCATGGCCTTGAGACCACGCTGATACAGCTTGTCCGCGTTGTTCGCCGGTTCCTCGAGCTGGCGCCAGCGCGCGAACTCGGCCTTGGTCGCGATCAGCAGCGCGTCCAACTTCTTGCCGCTGCGCAGGAAATAGACCGTGTCGCCGGCGAACCAGGTGGTATGCGTGCTCTTGTCCACGCGCGTGAGGGCATCGGCTTCCCGACCGAACACAGCGGCCAACTGCTTCTGGACGCCGTCCTTGCTCGGGAAACGCTGGAAGATGCCCAAGAGCTTGCCCTCGACGAACCACGTTTCGCGGCGGAACTGGTTGCCGCCACCGGGCAAGGAATCCAGGTAGGCGATCATGTACGCACGCTCGTCAGGGCTTGCGCTGGCGAATGGGGTGACCATGACCGCGTTGATTTCGTTGAGCGGCTTTTGCGCCAGCGCGGCCAGCGTCAGAACACCGGCCGCAGTGAGACGATCGCGCACCAATGCGAGAGATGGGACAGGCGCCAACTGCACGGTACCTGGAGCAAATGCCGGCGCGATGCCGAGCGGCAGGACCGGCAACGTCGGGGCAGCGACAAACGCCACGTTGCCCGGCGCCAGGGCGAGGTCTGCAGCGCCGGGAATGGCGCCCACTACGGGAGCCGCGACCGGCACCGGGGCGATCGCGGCGACGGCCGGCGCGGGAATGGCGGCTGCCACCGGGGGCTTGGCCGGCGCGACGGCGGCCACCGGCACCTCAGGAATGGGCGACGGAGCGACGTTCTTGCACCCCAAAGTCGCTGCAATCAGTACGGTTGCAACGCCAAGTTCCTGCCACGATTGCATGCGCGTCATCATGAATTCCCTCCGGCCCCGCGTCGGTGCCTGCCTGTTCTGCTGCAGGAAGGGCTTCCCCTGTTGGTCACCCAGCTTGGAGCCAAGAACCACGCGTCTCGCGCCGTGATGGTGCGCGGAAACGTCGAACTTGTCACGACATCGTGCCGAATCCGAAGAAGCGCTGACGACGAGAACTCAAAGCCCGTCAGCGCAGGCAACGTCCGGCGGCGACTTCCACGCCACGCGCAGCTTCGCGCTGACCACGGCTATTGTAGATGGCGACGACTTCACGCAAGTTGGTCCGTGCGTGGTTGTAGCGCTGTTGTGCCACGTTCAAGGCATTCGTGGCTCTGTTGACGTCAGCCGGCCTGCCACTCGCGGCAGCGCGACCTTGCTCCTGACGGGCGCGCTCATACAGCTCGACGGCCGAGGTACACTCTCGAACGAACGCGGGAACTTGGCTGAGCTTGGCCTGTTGCTCGGCCTGCTTCCTGCGCTCGATGATGGCCTCCTCGCGTTGCTCTGAGGCCTCATTCAGCTCTTGGGCCAGCGCGCAGGCGTCCTGGTTGTCCGGATCCGTTTGGCAGGCCTGGCTGGCCGCCTTAAGGGCATCTTGGCCCTTGACTTGCTTGATGAACTTGCGCGCAACAGCCAACTGCTTGTTGGATTCGGCCCGCCGCTCGGCCGCTTCCTTGGCGACGCGCGCGTCTTGCACCTTTTGGGCATCGGCGGCAGCTTCCGAGGCATCCGTCAGAGCGCGTCGGGCAACGGCCTTGCCAGCCAATTGGAAATTCTCCCACGCTTGGAGGTCCGCAGACATGTCCTGCCAATGGCCTCCGACCTGGAGCGCAGGCTGGATTCTTTCGTAGAGCCCTGCGTCGCGTAGCCAGCCGACGCGAGCCCGAAACTGGTCGGCAAAGGCGGCGGGGACAGCGGCCGCCACCGTCAGCGGCACTACGATCGGCTTGGCACGCACCTCCGGCGACAGGGTCACGATCCTGCTTGCACTGGCAAAGGGCAGCGCCGATTCCACGCCCCACATGCCGTTGACCTCGCGAACCAACGGCAGGCCAGCCGGCATGTCGATGGGCGCTCCGACGTCTGGCAACACGAACCGCGCTGTGCGGACGGCTGAAGTGCCGCCGGAGCTGTACTTCACAGTGAGTGCGTTGCCACCCAGCTCAGTGGACTCTGCCACCACGGAAGCCAGGCCCTTGTCGAGCACCCCGATCTGTCGCGGCGCCGTTTCGTCGGTCGGAATCAACCAAACGGCGCCATCCTTGGCCATCACAG
Source organism: uncultured Enterobacteriaceae bacterium (assembly GCA_964356325.1). Lineage (GTDB taxonomy): Bacteria > Myxococcota_A > UBA9042 > UBA9042 > UBA9042 > CAYHHL01. The sequence goes on from CAYHHL010000158.1 coordinate 6,194, forward strand.
CGAGCGCGTGACGGTTCAGCCGCACCAGTGCCGCCACCGGGCCGGGCACCAACGGTCCGCGCACGCTGAAGTCCACAGCCGACAACGCGAACACACCTTGGGCCTGAGCGAACAACGTCACGTACGCCGGTGTCGGCTGCCATTTCAGGCCCTGGTCCAGCGCCGAGGTCAGGCCCCGATCGCGCCAAGTAGCGACGTCCTCGGGCTTGATGATGCCCGTGCGCTTCAGAGCGCTGAGGCACACCGCGAGGCCCAGGTCGACGTCGCACCCTTCGTGGCGCACGAGTTCATCGACTGTCGGGGCACGCAAAGCGCGAAATCCGCCGTCAGGAGCAAAGACCGAAGCGAATTCAGCGCGGTACTTCTCAACCAGCGCCTTCTCCACTAGCCCGCGCATCGTCGGGACGTCCATCGCCAACGCGTCACGCTTGCCCGCGACCAACGCGTCCGTCTGCAGTAGCGCGTCGACCAGTGCGCGCCGCAGGGCCTCGGTGCCACCGTTCAACTTGCGTCGGTACATCTCATGTTCGTTGTCGTCCATCGGTGGGCCGGTCAGGCCAGCGCGACAGTCGACGTCCTGGATCTCAGCCCGAACGTCCTGCTGCGCGACGACGATCTTGGTGGAGAGTTGCTGAAGCGCGACATTCCAGGCAACGACGCAACTCGCCTTGACGGGATTCGCATTGCATCTAGCAGAGATCTGCTCGATTCGGACCGAAACCACAGCGGGTCCGGCAGTGGCCGGCTGGAAGTGCCGAATGGCGAGCGCCTGCGTGGCCCCCTGCAGGAACTGGCCGAATTGAACTCCGCGAGGCATCCCGTCGGGTACCGCGCCGGTCGCCACCGACACCAAGGCCGGAACCGGCCCCAGTGTCAGTGACGCAGGCACCTGGCTCGGCGGTGGCGCCAGCGCCCAGGGCACTGTGCCGGCCACGGAAGCCGTAGGCAGCGTCTCAGCAGCGCTGGCCGCAGGGGCTGACAGCACTACGGCTGTCCACGTCAGTACGCCACACGCAGTAGAGCCTACGCGAAGATGCATTTTCAAACCGTCTCCTTACAGGCATTCCGAGAACGTGCAGACCCGCGCCTCGCCGTTGGCCTGTGCGTCCAGATTCTCGCTGTAATCGCACGATTTCTGGTTGTCGAAGCACGTGTTGCAGTCGTTGGGCAGGCAGATCTTGCCCTTGGTCGACGTGGACAAGCACGTCAGGCCGCTTGCGCAATCGTCCGTTGTTTCGCAGGTTTCCTTGCAGGTGGCCGTACCGCTCGAGGTGCAGGCAACCGCAATCGCTGCAACCGCGATCGCAAGCGCCGCCCATGTCATCCAGGTCTTCCACGCCTTTTTCATCAATTCACTCCTTTGAAGTCAGTGCAGTCCGCAGCCTTCGACTCGAACAAGACGCTGCGACTCGTTACAGATACTCCTTGCAGAACTGAGCGGTCGACTTGACGTCGGACTCTGACGACAGGGTCTGGCCGGCCATGTTGGACTGCTCCACGCAAGGCGCGAATTCGGCACGGCTCAGATGGTACAGACTGAGATTGTGTCGTGCCCAAGCCCTATTCTCGTCATCCAGGCTCCGTTCGTCAGGAATGGCCTTGAACAAGTCCAGCGCGTCCTTGGTGTTGCCGCCAGCGAACGTCTTGATCGCCTCGTCGGTCATGCCGCTGTCGCCTTTGACCTTGTGAAACGGCAGGTCCAAGGCGAGCGTGTGCGGAACTACCCAGCGCGAGACGCCGCTCCAAGCGGAGGCGAAGGCCGGCTGGCACACCCGCTGTACGTTGGCTGCTGGCCTCTCATTGTCGCGCTGGTCGCTGACTGATGCAGTACCGCTGTGCCCGGTGACGCTCACGATCGCGCCGGACGTGACGCTGCTGATGCGCAACTGCACGTCGACGGTACATTGCTGTGTCAATGAGTAGATTCGTACCGGCACCTGCTTGGTGCAACGGCCTTTGGCATCCTTGGCCACGCACCGCTGAACGTCGCTGGACGATTCGGTCGGCACGTATCTCTCGACGATGACACCGGAAACCACGGCCCCCGTGCCTTGTGGCAGGTTACCGACCAACGGCCGCGCATCGGGGTTCGCGGACAAGGCGGCGTTGACGGTGTTGCCTTCCTCGTCGCCAATTTGGACCATGTTGTGAAAGCGGCTTGCTACAATTTCCTGCTCCAAGCTGCGGCGCGCCGACGGCCCATAGCGACCCCCGAGCGGCAAGACCACGATGACCTGGTGTTGGCGCACTTGAGTCGCTTTGGGCGGAAACTGTCCCGTAGCTTTGACCTGGACCGTGCCACACGCGCCGAGCAGGGCCAACGCAACTAGGAGCATGATGGTACGCATTGTCGGATCCCTCCCTTCAAGGCTTCAGGGTCAACGCACTGCAATGCCGGCGCCTTGCAACACCACCGCACGGGCAGGTTGTGGACATAGCTTCGGGGCTGCAATGGAGACTGATGAATGCACTCCGCAGATTTCTTCCTGAAGAGCAGGTAGCCCATCTCGCCGACTTTGTCAAGGGTCAAGCTGAAGAAATGATCGCGTTTTCGCATGCAGCACCAATGTCTTGATATCACTACATAGTGAGGTCAAAACATTCCTGCGAGCAATCTGATCGCCGCGACATCGCCCCAACTTTGCATGGGCTGCCCACCTCAATCGTCGCGCAGTGGTCGCAACCAACGAGAATCACCTGTCCCGTGCCCGGCTAGGCATCCCCGCCAGCTCGGAGCAGCAGGATGTCGGGATTATCAGTTCACCGAAGGCTGGTTCCGCCGACGGAATGAACCTACGCCTGCGCTGCGGATACTTCCTCGAGGCTCGCGATCCAAATCGCCACAGCAAAGGCGAACTCGCGGGCCTCCCCCATTGCGTGTGCACGGTCATGCTCGCCCAACGCCGCGATTCGCGAGGCGTCCCACTGCTGGAGGCCCACAAGCGCTTTCTTCGCCTGGTTAAGCTGTTTCACGACCGGCACCAGCGCTGGCCGCCCGCGTTTGCGTGCGTTCGGGTCCACGACCTTGTTGTCAGCGATCGCAGCTCGGAGTTGGCCCACTGTCAGGTGAGCCGCAACAGACAACTGCGCCAGCTCGATTCGTTGCACCACGTTCTTCACGTGTGATAGGACCCTGTGGTGGCCGACGGTGAGCGCCTCGGCCACATCGACAGGCAAGACCCCGAAGTGCTCGAACACGGCGACGCAATACCAGAGATTGCTCGCCGCCATCCGCAGGCTCTGGTGGGTCACCAATGCCTGAAACGACTTGTGGTTGCCCTTGCGGGAGTGCGCGTTGGCCGTGTTTCCTGCAAAGAAGCGCTTGGTCACGAGTTCGCCGATTTTCCGCGCCGTCTCCAACCCGCCCTTGCGCCAGGTCTCGTTGATCTCCGCCACGGTCGCTTCCACGAGGCATGCGTCCTCGATGTCCTCGCCCGGCAGCGTGGCCAGGACTTGGACCTCGCCTTCTTGGCTGTCACCTTTCGCCGAACGCAATACCATCATGGTCGTGCCTCCCTGCCCCGGCCAAGCCTGAGCACAAAAACACATAGTCCACACTGCTGCGATTGGCAATAGGGCCAAGCAACGGCTTTACAAGGTTTTCTACTTGCTATAATTCAAAACCGCGCCACCAACGCGCCACCACCCAGCGTCGGCAGCACCGTGACCTGGGCCGATTCGCCTTCAGTCACGGCAAGGTACACGCCGAGGCCCGACGCCACCGCAGCCACGCCGCCCAGTACCGCGGAAATCGTCAAGCGCGTGCCGATCGAATCGGCCTGGGTCGTCGCGTCTTCGTAGCCAATGCTGGTCACCGCCTGACTGTGAAACCCAGGATCGACCTTGGTTTCCAGCGCATCGCGATCCGCCGCCGCGCCGAAGTACACGAGGGCCGCCACGGTGCCGGTCACGACGCCACCGGCCAGCAGCGACCAACCCGCGGTGCTGCGACCCGAGCTTGGCTGGACGGCGGCCGGCTCACGGCTGACGACCTCGGCTGGAATCCGCGCCGGGGCAGGCTTCTCGCGGACCACCAGGGGCTTGGGCGTGACGCGAGGCTGTTCCGGAACTGGCCCAGGCTTGACCTCGACGGGAGGTGGAAGGCGCTTGGCCTGCACCGGTGGCTCCGCTTGCGAGTCCAGGATCGGAGGCGGCGGTGGTGCCTCGGGTTCCCGAGGCTTCGCTGGCGTCGGAATCGGTGCCGTCGAAGCCTTGCCCCCCAACTGTTTCAGTCTATTCTGTGCCGAAGCCCGCTCCATCGCCCCAGCCGGCGCGCGTTGCAAGTAGGTCTGCAGCAAGGCAACGGCTTCGTCCCGCATCCCCGCCGCTTGGGCCTCGACACCTGCCTTGAACAGCAGTTGCGGCCGATCGGGGGCGAGCTGGAATGCCTCCCGGTACAGTCCCGACGCCAGCGCATGATCGCCCGCCGCGGCATTGCGATCGCCTTCCTTGGTCCTGTGATCAGCGCGCGCCTGATTCACTTCACGCAGGAATTCCTTGGCCTTGTCGGCAAATCGCGGGTCCTTCTCAGCATCGGCCAGGTACTCGAGGTAGTACTCTGCCGCCTTCTCCAGGTTGCCGCCGACCTGCGCGGCACGGCCGGCACTGAAGACCCACATGACCTTGCTGGCGTCGCCGCGATAGGCTTCGTAATACAGGCGCATCGAGCGTTCGTAGTCGCCCGCCTCGTACGCGGACTGCGCCTGCTTGGCCATGTTGGCAGCGGCCCTTTCTCGCGCTGGGTCCGCCGCCCAGGCAGTGCCGTCCACCGCAAAACACGTCGTCACTACGGCGATCAGCACGGTGGCCAGGAAATTCAGCCAGGCGCTACATCGGCGGCAAGTACTCATTCTTCGGTCTCCCGGCTGCCGGTTTGCGTCGAGCAGGTGTGACATTCTTGCGCGCTTCAACGGACGCTGGGCCCGCACGGGGCGTTGGCGCGACCACGGCCGGAGCCATACCCGGTGCCAACGCCGCTGCTGCTGCCGGCGGTGCTGGAGCGGCGACCGGCGGCGTTGGCGAGGGTGCGATCGGGGCGATTGCTGGGGCAACTTGCGCAGGCGCCGGCGCGACTTGCAGTGGACCGGGCGCGACTCGCCGGACAGCCGCTGGGGCGGGCACGGCCTCGGCGCCGGTGGGCGAAAGCGACACCTTCAGCGTATTGCCGCGAAACTGCCGCCCGATCAGCCACGCACCAAGAACAAGCGCCAAGAGCAGGAGTCCAGCCACGGCAAGCGGCCAGCGCGCACGCGTCGGCACTCGGTCAGGCACCGCGGCCAGATCCTCGAGCGCGGCGGCGTCGTCGGCGCCGGACTGCAACCAGGCCGCAGTGTGGCGCGGCCCCAGTGCCTTCGTGGCTGCGGTCAGATCCTCAGGTTCTGGTTGCGCTGTGGCCACGGCCGGGCGGTCCACGCGCGCCACGGCAATGGCTGTCGAGGAATACGCCAGCGTGGGCCGGTCGATAGGCGCGCCCCAACCCGGCTGCGGTGTCCCGGCCCAAGCACCGCCGCGCACCGCCTCCAACGCCAAGCGCATCGAACGCGCATCCGGAAACCGCTCCGCAGGGCGCTTGGCCAGCGCGTGCAGCACACACTCGATGAAGCCGTCCGACAGCGGCTCGGCCGTCAGCGCGCGCAGGTCCGGCACTTCGGCGGCTTCGTGCTGGTACATCACCGAAAGCGGGCTCGGATCGCTGAACGGAACGCGGCCAGTCACACAGCGGAATAGGATGATCGCCAGGGAATACAGGTCACTGCGCCCATCCAGGGCAGCGCCGCGGCATTGCTCCGGGCTCATGTAGGCCGGCGTGCCCAGCACCGTGCCGCCACCCGTCAGCGACGAGTCCTTGGCGCGCGCGATGCCGAAGTCCAGCACCTTGACCACCGGATCCTCGCCCGGCACGTCGGCGAACATGATGTTGGCCGGCTTCAGGTCGCGGTGCACCAGTTCGGCCGTATGCGCTTCGGCCAGACTGCGCAACACGGCAATTGCCATGTCCAGCGCGTCATTCTCGGCCATGGTCTTGCCGTTCAGCGCCAGATCGCGCAGCACGCGTTCCAGTGTCGGCCCTTGGATGAGTTCCAGCGCCATGAATAATGCGCCGCTCTCGGACTGACCAAAATCGAACAACCGCACGGTGTTGGGATGGCGCAGCTGCGAAGTGATGCGCGCTTCTTGAAAGAAACGCTTCCCGGCGTCTTCTTCCGCGGCGCCCGGTTCCACAGCCAGGATCTTGATGGCGATCTGCTGACCGGTCGAAGTGTGTTCCGCGGCATAGACCGCGCCAAAGCCGCCGCGACCCAGGGTGCGGATCAGCCGGTAGCGGCCCGCGAGCACGTCGCCGGGGCGAAACTGCAGCGCCGACGCGTCCATGGCGGCGCTGTGCAGCGTGCTGGTGCCGTCGTTGGCGCAGAGCAAGGCGTTGGTGGCCAGGCCGCACTTCGGGCAGTAGCGATTTTCGGTGGCCGCGATCACCCGGGCTCCGTGGTCAAAAGTACCCCAACGGGGCGGAAGGTAAGGTCGTCGCCGGGGCTTGGGCTGTCAAGCGGTGTTGGTGGCTGGCGGGTGGCGGTCGCGACCTGCTCCAACGTCGGCTGGACGCAGGCCACGTGTCGACTACAGCTCCGCGACAGACTTGTCCAAGTCGCCACGCTCGTAAAACACCACGCCAACCCGCTCGATATGCGCCTGCAACCCCGCGTGTCCCAGCTTCTCGAACACCGACAGGTCGATGCCATAAGGCAACAGCAACTCGTCCAATTCGTCAGCAATGGTCGCGCACTTGCGCCAGTCCAGGCCTTCGCCGAACAGCGTCAGGTCGATGTCCGACCCGGGCTTGAAGTTGCCCTTGGCACGCGAGCCGTACAACACCGCCTTCTCGACCTCGGGGAAACGCGCAAACACCCCGTGAATCTTCGCGACCGTCGCCTCGCTCAGCCCGTGGCTCATGGCTCGGCGTCCTCTTGCGCGATGATCGCCGTGAACCTGACGGCGAGTTCGGCAAACGCAGGATGGAACCGCTGCAGAATGTCGTCGGCGACGTCTTGCGCGAGGTCCTCGTTGTACGTGTGCGAGGTCAGGTTCCTGGCCTTGATCATGTCCATCCACGCCTCGCCGTCGACGATCAGGCCCCGCTTGAATGCCTCGCGCGTGGAATCCCTGGAGCCGATGAGACCGACCGCCCCCTGTGCCTCCAAGTAGTCCTTCAAGACGTTCCAGCCCTGTTCGTGGGTGAACTCGAAACCCTGAATTAATGCCAATTGCTCCACTTCGGACGGTTCGCGTTCCTGCGCCAGTCCGGTCACTCGGGTCAGCGTATGGAACGCCCGCAGGTAGTTGTCGAAGCGCTGCCGCCAGCGCACGTCTTGCGTGTCCTTCACAGCCCCTCCGAATCACGCTCGAGAAATCCGCGCTCTCCAGATCCAAGGCCGCAATCACGCCCAGCCTGAGCTGCAATGCCGCGCCCGCGCACTGGCGCAATGGCAGAGGCCAGGGCTAGTACCGGTAGTGATCCGGCTTGTACGGCCCGCTCTTGTCCAGGCCCAAGTAGCTCGCCTGGGCGTCGGTCAGCGTCGTCAGCTTCACGCCCAGCTTCTCGAGGTGCAGGCGCGCCACTTCCTCGTCCAGCTTCTTCGGCAGCACGTGCACGCCCAACTCGAACTTCTCCGACCACAGCGCCAGTTGCGCCAACACCTGGTTGGTGAAGCTCGTCGACATCACGAAGCTCGGGTGGCCCGTCGCGCAACCCAGGTTCACCAGGCGGCCGCGCGCCAGCACGATGAGGGTCTTGTTCTCGAAGTGGAACAGGTCCACCTGCGGCTTGACGTTTTCTTCGACCACACCCGGCGTGCTCTCCAGCCAGCGCATGTCGATCTCGCTATCGAAGTGGCCGATGTTGCAGAGGATCGCCTGATCCTTCATCGCCTGCATGTGCGCGCCGGTCACCACGTCGCAGCAGCCCGTCGCGGTCACGAAGATGTCGCCCAGCTTGGCGGCCGTCTCCATCGTCGCGACTTCATAGCCTTCCATCGCGGCCTGTAGCGCGTTGGTCGGGTC
>CAYHHL010000159.1:0-14110 GCA_964356325.1 uncultured Enterobacteriaceae bacterium
GACCTCACGCACTACGGGCTGATTCCCGAGTTCGTCGGCCGTCTGCCCGTGGTGGTGGCGCTGCACGAACTGGACGAGGACGCCTTGGTCAGCGTGTTGACCGAGCCGAAGAACGCGCTGACCCGGCAGTTCCGCCGCCTGTTCGAGATGGACGGCGTCGACCTGAAGTTCACCGAGTCAGCGATTCGGGCATGCGCGCGCAAGGCCTTGGACCGCAAGACCGGTGCGCGCGGTCTGCGGGCGATCCTGGAAGAGGCGATGCTCGAGATCATGTACGAACTGCCGGGCGACGGCTCGGTGCGCGAAGTGCTGGTCGACGAGGACACCATCAAGTACGGCAAGCGGCCGCTGTTCGGGCTGGAGAACAACGCCGCCTGATCCGGGTTCGGAAACGGGTTCGGGTTCGGAAACGGGTTCGGAAACGGGTTCGGGATCGGAAACGGCCACGGCCACGGCCACGGCGAACGGATCAAGCGCGGTCAAAACGCAGAAAGCCGCCACGACGATCGCAGCGGCCTTCGCACTTTCCCTGTCGAACCGACCTACGCCGCGACGCGCTCGATGCCGCGCACCTGCAGTTCGATTTCCTCGACCATGGCGTTGGACGAATTCGCGTCCAGCTGCCAGCCCTTCCAGCTCGACGGCCAGCAATCGCTCAGTTCGTAGCGCGCCAGATCGTTCTGGCCGTCATCGGTCAGCAGCACCACGGACACGTTCTCGAGCTTCAACTCGCCTTCCATGTTGGACTTCATCCAGTCCCACAGGAACGACGTATTGACGTAGCCCTTCTTGAGCACGACCGGAGCGATCTTCGGCCGACCCGGGATCTGCCGCGCGTACTTGTCGCCGCCGCCCTGGTATTCGATCAGTTCGACGTTGACCGACAGACCTTCGACCGAGCGGAACGAGCCCGCCTGGATGCCGCCCAGTTCGAGCCGGAAGCGGAATGCCCCCTGGTGGTCGAACACGCGTGAAGTGTCCTTCTTGACCGCCGGCTTCGGCGCGACCTTGGGCGAACTCGGCGCCGCATTGGCCGGGGCCGGCTTGGGCTTGGCGGGCTTGGGCTTCGGCTTCGGCTTGGGCTTGACCGCCGCGGGCGGCTTGACCACCGCGGGCGGCTTGGGCACCGCGACCGGCGGCTTCTTCGGATCGGGCACGAAAATCACATCGCCCGGATAGATCAAGTCCGGATTCGGATGTGACTTCTTGAACGCGGCGTTCGCCGGGTGGTCGTAGATTTCTTTCCAGCTGCCTAGATCGTTCTTGTTCGCGATCTTGGACAGCCAGTCGCCTTTCTTGACGGTGTACATCGGCATGGGCGGACTCCGGTGGCTCGACGCTCGCCTGAAGCGTAGGACAGGTCGGCTTTGCGATCCACTACCGGACGCGCATCGTCTCGCGCGGTGATGCCTTCAGGCCCCACGTCGGATCCGCGGGCTCGAAAAAATCTTCGGCAGCGCACCGCAGTCCTGCCCTTCGCGGCCCTGCGACGCTGCATCGACCGCGCTGCGTCCGTATGCTGAAGACATGGCCACGCCGGGAACAGGCGTGGCGATTTGCTGCTTGTACACTCATGGGCCAGCTCGGCAAAAGGCTGCCGAGACCCGATGTCTCAGGGGAGTACCATGCAATTCAGGATCTTACAGATGTCGCGGCTGTTGCCGGCGCCGGGCCTGATGCAGAAGTGGGCGCCGACGCTGCTGATAGTGGCCTGCGCAGCTGTGCCGTCAGCGGCGAACGCGGCTCCGCAAGCGCCTTATTGCACAGGTGAATACGCCGACGACTTCTCGGTCCTGGTGCCACGGGTGCGCGAATTCGAACAGCGCCACCCGACCTACACCTATTGCATACGCACTTCAGCAACTTACGAATGCCCCTACTATGGCGGCGACGGGGCCCTGCACAAGACGCGCAAGCGGGTCACGGCGCACGGCACCGCGTTCGGCTACAAGCAGCAGAACGGCGACACACTGATGCTGACCAACCAGCATGTCGCGGAATGGCCCGTAGTCACTGACGAAGATCACACGATCGAGGACGTTCCCGTCGGCTGCAAGCGCGTTTCGGACAGCCTGCGCGTGGTCGACAGCGAAGACGATGCCTACGAACGCGACGACATTTCCCTGCAGCGCGCGGCGGTCGATCCGCAACTGGACGTGGCGGTGCTGCGCGCCAAGGCCAAGCTGCCGATCGTGCCTTGGAAGATCGGTCACAGCGCCGGCTTGCGTGAGCGAAATGTCGTGGATGTGCGCGGCTTTCCGCTCGGAGCCTTCAACGCGATCAACGTCGGCAAGGTGATTTCGGCGCTCGATCACGACAGTTTCAAGGACTGGGATCATGACGACTTCGTGGTGGATGCTCTGCTCTCCCCGGGCAACTCCGGCTCGCCCGTGTTAGCAATCTCTTGTCTTACTGGTGAGTTCGAACTCGTGGGCATCTACCATGCCGGCTACTCGCGGGGCAGCGCGCTCAACGTGGTGGTGGGCATCGACCAGGTGCGCGATCTGATGACCACGCTGCGCCGCACCGTGCGCAAGGGCGAGGGACCGGCGCCGCTCGACAGTCAAGCGCGATCGACGTTGGCAGCGGGCGCACGGGCCGCGATCGAACCGTTTTTCGCGCTGGGGCAACTGCCGGCCGCGGTGCGGGTGCGCAGTGACGGGGCGCTGATATTCGAGTTGCTGGACAAGGACTTCCCGTTCGACAACCACGCGATCGCAGTGCTGGAGGACCTGCCGCCGCAGCCGGGCGAGGCGTTCGGCACCGTGGGGCGGGTCTGGTTCGGCAATCGCCAAGGCTTGAAAGCGTACCTGCGATCGGAACTGGACGCCGAAGCGCAAGGGCTGCTGCTCAAGCTGGTGGAGGCGCTGCGTCGCGACAGCCTGAATACCTTCGCCTGGCGGGCGGCGGTGCGGCGGGCCAACAACTCGCGCGAGCAGTACCAGAACATGGAGCGGCTGGAGCGGACGGTGCGCAAGGCCGCGTCATTGCGAAAGGAACTCTCGCAGTCGATGAGCGAACTGGCGGAGCGGCTGGGTCCGCGCGACGGCGAGACGGCGGCCAGGCTGGCGGACGCGCTGGCCTTGCCCGATACCGCCGTGGTCCAAGCGACGCGGGTGCCGCCGGGTCCGGTCGTGCCGCCGCCGCCGCGTCGCGAGGCCCTTGACCAACCGGTGAAGACCCCGAGGCGCGAGTAGCGATCGGCATCCCGCGTGGCGTTGCCCCGGCCGCGCCTGCATGCGAACCTGCGCGCCCGGATCGCCACCCGGGTGAGGTTTCGCATGTCCAGCCAGGCACACACCCTCCTAGATACGCCGTTGAGCCGCCATGCCGGCGTCGAAGTCCCGCTCATCTGCGGCGCCATGTACCCGTGCAGCAACTGGGAACTGGTGGCGGCGGTCTCGGCGGCGGGCGGCATCGGCATCGTGCAGCCCATCTCGATCGTGTTCGCGCACCGGATGGACTTCCGCGAGGGCCTCAAGAAGATCCGCTCGTTCACCGACAAGCCGATCGGCATGAACGTGATCACCGAGCAGTCCTCGCAGATCTACCTCGACCGCATGAAGAAGTGGCTGGACATCGCGCTCGAGGAAGGCGTGCGCTTCTTCGTGACTTCGTTGGGCAATCCGCGCTGGATCGTCGACCGCGTGGCGCCGCTGGGCGGCATCGTCTACCACGACGTGACCGAGCGTAAGTGGGCGTTGAAGGCGCGAGACGCCGGCGTGCACGGTCTGATCGCGGTGAACAATCGAGCCGGTGGACACGCTGGGGCCAAGGATCCCGAGCAGTTGCTGACCGAGCTAGGCGATCTGGGCCTGCCGGTGGTGTGCGCGGGCGGCGTCGGCGCGGAGCAGGACTTCGTGCGCGCGCTTCAGCTTGGCTACGCGGGCGTGCAGATGGGCACCCGCTTCATCGCTTCGACCGAGTGCTTGGCCCACCCGGACTACAAGCAGGCGATTCTCAAGGCGCATGCCGACGACATCGTGCTGACCGACAAGATCTCGGGCGTGCCGGTCGCGGTGATTCGCACGCCTTACATCGACAAGATCGGCACCCAGGCCGGGCCGATCGCGCGCGTGCTGTTGCGGAATCCGCGCACCAAGCACTGGATGCGCAGCTTCTACTCCCTGCAATCGTTGTGGAAGCTCAAGCAATCGCTGCACCGGGGCGCGGGCTACCACGAGTATTTTCAGGCCGGCAAGTCCGTCGACGGCTGCGACCGGCTGGAGCCCGCGGGCGACATCGTCCTGCGCTTCGCCAAGGCCGCGCTGGACCAGAAGCTGCAAGCGGCGGGCTGACTTGGCGATGTGACGGGAGAGCAAGCGATGGGCAAGGAAGCGCAATGCACGGCGCGCTGGCGGGGTCGCGAGACCACGGGGCAGGCGCGGCTCGAAGCGGACGACCTGCGTTTCCGCGGCGACAAGCTGGATGTCACGATCCTGTTTCGCGATCTCGGCCAGGTTCAAGTCAAGGAAGGCGTGCTGAGCCTGATTGCGCCCGAGGGCATCCTCGAGCTCGACCTGGGCAAGTCGGCGCAGTCCTGGGCCTCGGCGATCGAGAACCCGCCGACACGGCTGGACAAACTGGGGATCAAGGCGGGTACGCGGGTGCGGGTGGTCGGCGATTTGCCGGACGACTTCCTGGCCGAACTGGCGGCGGTAGGCGTGAAGCAGGCGGACGAGGGCTTTTCAGTCGACGTCGCGCTGCTGGCGATCGCCAATGACAAGAGCTTGAATCGCCTGGCGGAACTGCGCGAACTGGTGCGGCCGGCAGGCGCGATATGGGCGGTGTGGCGCAAGGGCTTCAAGGCGTTGAGCGAGGACCATGTGCGCGCGGCGGCGCTGGCCCAGGGCCTGGTGGACGTCAAGGTCGCGCGCTTCGACAAGTCGCTTTCGGCGTTGAAGCTGGTGATCCGCAAAGGCAATCGCTAGCTACACGGCGATCAGATCGACCGCCAGGGCGGGCCCGTTCTGGGCCTCGTTTTCCTGCTCGCGCTGGGCCTCCCACACCCGCGCATAGGTGCCGCCCTGCTTCAAAAGCGCTGCGTGCGTGCCCCGTTCGACGATGCGCCCGTGCTCGAGCACGATCACTTCGTCGGAGCGCGCCAGGGCCGACAGCCGGTGCGAGATCACCACCGCCGACGTGCCACGGTCGCGAATCGAGGTCTCCAGCACGTCCAAGAGCCGCGCTTCGGTGTCATGATCGACCGCCGAGAGCACGTCGTCCAGCACCAACAGGCGGAAACCACGGTAGAACGCGCGCGCCAGTTGCAGCCGCTGGCGTTGCCCGCCCGAAATCGACAGGCCGCGTTCACCCACCATCGTCTCGTAGCCGTCGGTGAAGCGCGCGATTTCCCCCAGCATCTGCGCCTTCTCGACCGCTTCGTGCACGCGCTCGGCATCGGCCTTGTCCGCGCGCTCGATGAACGCCACGTTGTCGCGCACGCTGCGCGAAAACAGGAACGCGTCTTGGGGTACGATCGCCACGGCCTTGCGCAAGTCGGCATCCGCGGCGTCGAGCAGGTCCACGCCGTCGACGAACACGGTGGCGGGCGGAGGCGGCGTCAGGCGGCCCAGGATCGAGACCAGTGTGGATTTCCCGGATCCCACGGCACCGTAAATACCCAGCACCTGACCCGGCTTCACCTCGAAACAGAGGTCGTCCAGCGTCGGCGGCGTTCCCGGCGCGGCGTCCGCATGCCGGTAGCTCAAGTGCTGCACGCGCAAGTGGATGCCCAGGTTTTCACCCGGTTGCGGCTCGGGCAGCGGCCGATCGCCGAGCGGCAGGTCCGGTTGCAGGCTCAGCACCTCCCACACCCGGCGCAAGGACACGAAACCACGCTGCAATGCCCCTACCACCCAGCCCGCCGAGGCCAGCGCGCCGACCAGCACGCCGACGTACGAGGCATAGGCCGCCATGTCGCCCAGGGTCATGCTGCCTTGCACCACGTGCCGACCGCCGACGAAAAGCAGCAACAGGATACAGAAGTTACCGACCACGCCGACGATCGGCAGCACCAGCGTCCGCACCGTCACGGTCTTGAGGTTGATCGCGGTGAAGCGTTCGTTGTCCTCGTCGAAGCGGCGCAGGAAGCCCTCTTCGGCCGCCGCGCCCTGCACGACTGCGATGCCCTTGTAGGTCTCGAGCACGGTGTCCGAGAGCTTGCCCAACGATTGCTGGGTGATGGTCATCATCGAGAACGTGCGCTTGACCCCTGACCGCAGCGCAAAGGTCGCGCCGATCGACGGCAGGACGCACAGCATCGTCAGCAACGTGTCGGTCGCCATCATCTTGTACGCGGCCAGGATCGCCGACACCACGATGTTCAGCGCCATCACCGGCGTGAAGCCGACCAGGGCCCGCACGAACGTCGCGTCGTCGCCCGCCCGTGCCATCAGATCGCCGATGCTCCAGCGCCGGTAGAAGGCCGGCGTCATGTGCAAGAGCCTGGCGAGCATGTCGTTGCGGACGCGGAACTCGATGGATCGCCCGGGGTTGAAGAACGTGATGCGCGACAGCGTGCGCACCACGATGATCGCCAGCGCGGCCACCGAGATCCACATCGCGTTGTCGTACACGACCGCCAGACGGGGATGGCCACCCTGCAACTCGTCGACCACGTTCTTGATCAGGCCGGGGATCGTGACGGTCAACTGCACGGTCGCGTACAGGAACACCACGCCGAGCAGGTACAACAGGGCATAACGGCGCAGGTACAGTCGCAAGAAGTCACGGAGCATCGGCGTTTTCCATGGCTTCTCTGCGCGCTGTGGACAGGACCGCTAGGGGACGCCAAAGTCCCGCAGCCGCACGCTAGCATTGCGGTCCAGGCAAGGCCAGAGATGCAGACCCCGCCGCCGCTCGAACCGCGCCCGATCGCAGAGGCCGTGCAGGCGGGCGTGCAAGCGCTCAGTCGGCTGGTCTGGACGCCCGAACGGCGCCGCGTGGCGGTCGTGGGGGCCAGCAAGAACGCGGGTAAAACCACGGCCTTGAACGCGCTCGCGCTGGCGGTAGGACAGCGGGGCGAGCGCGTGGGCCTGGTGAGCATCGGCGTGGACGGCGAGGCATTCGACGCGTGGCTGGACCTGCCGAAACCGCGCGTACACGTGGAGAAAGGCACGCTGGTCGTGACGGCGGCGCGGCTGGCGAACGAGACGCCGGGACTGTTGCGCGTACTGCAAGTTCTTGGATTCGCGAGTGCTTTGGGGCCGACCGTACTGGCCGAAGCGCGCGCTCCGGGTGGCGTGCAGTTGTGTGGCGTGCCGCACCGGGGCCATGTGATCGAGGCCGTAGCCCAGCTGCAAGTCCATGGTGCACAACGGGTCCTCATCGACGGCGCCTACCATCGCCAGGCGGCGGCGCACGTCGACGTAGCCGATGCGGTCGTGCTGGCAGTGGGCGCGGTGCTGGGCGAGACGGCGCAACAGGCGGCGGCCAACGCGGTGCTGACGCTGCGGGCGCTGGCGACGCCGGGGCTGGACCCGGCAGCGACTGACCGGCAAACCCTCGAATGTCCAGGCGCTTTGAGCGAGCTATGGCTGCAACGCCAGGACCTGGCGCACGTCCAGGTGATCGCGGTGGAAGGTCCGAGTCACGTGCTGTTGGGGATCAGAGGTCGTGCCGAGCTGGATCGCCGTGGTATCGCGGTGCTGGCGCAGCGGCCGGTGCCCCTGGTGGCGGTGACGACCAATCCCTATCGTCCGGGCGGTATCGATGACGACGCGGGGGCGCTGCAGGACGCGGTGGCCCACCTGCTGCGGCGCTACGGCGTGCGCGTGCCCCTGGTCGACGTGGTGCGCGGCCTGCTGTTGAATCCATAGGTGATGGTGGTGCTGAATCCCTAGCGACTGTCCGAGGTTCCGATGCCCAATCCAGCGCCCGCCGACGCCCTGCTGCGCCACCTGCCGGCCATCGACAAGCTCAAGCGTCACACGCTGTTGCACGACCTCGGCGTGCCCCAGACGGTGCTGGCGACGGTGTGCCGCGAGGTGGTGGCCGAGGTGCGCGCGCAGATCCTGGCCGGCACGTTGGCCGATGCGCAGGCGATCGAGAGCGCGACGTTCAACTGCTTGCAACAGCAGCGCCTTGCCATCGCCGGACCGCTGCTGCGCCGGGTGCTGAACGGCACGGGCGTGTTGCTGCACACCAACGCGGGGCGGGCGCCTTTGCCAGCCGCGGCATTGCAGGCGATCCGAGAAACCGCGGGGGGCTATTGCAACCTCGAGTATTCGCTGCAGACCGGCCGTCGAGGCTCGCGCCAAGACCACGTGAAGCCGCTGCTGCGTTGGCTGACCGGGGCCGAGGACGCCTTGGTGGTGAACAACGGTGCGGCGGCGGTGCTGCTGGCCTTGCATGCGGTGGCGCGCGGGCGGGAAGTGGTCGTTTCGCGAGGTGAACTGGTCGAAATAGGCGGCGGATTCCGCGTCCCCGAGGTGCTGACGGCGGCGGGCTGCACGCTGCGCGAGGTGGGCACGACCAACCGGACGCATCTGCGCGACGTAGCCAAGGTTTTGCGTAAGGGCCACGAGGTCGCGGCGATCCTGCAAGTGCACCGGTCCAACTTCGCGATCATCGGGTTCACCGCGACTCCGGACCTGGCTGAACTGGCTGAACTGGCGCATGCCCATGATCTGCCGCTGATCGTCGACCTCGGTTCGGGCGCGCTGGGGCCGCTGCCGAACGAGTTGCGTGGCCCCGAAGGCCTGCCGCAGCGTCGTGAACCGACGGTGCAGGAGGTGTTGGCGGCGGGTGCGGATCTGGTGACGTTTTCGGGCGACAAGCTGCTCGGCGGGCCGCAAGCCGGGATCATCGCGGGTAAAACCCACTGGGTACAGCGGCTGGCCAGCAGTCCGATGGCGCGGGCGTTGCGGGTCGACGGCATGACCCTGGCGGGCCTGGAGTCGGTGCTGCGGATCCACTTGCGCGGCCAGGCCGAGGCGGAATTGCCGGCGGTGCGGGCGGCGGCGCTCCCTGAGCTGGAGGTCGCCAAGTTGGCTCAAGTGCTGCTGGATCTGCTGGCGGAGCGACTCGGCGCGGGCTGGCAGCTCGACCTGGAACCGTCCGAGGCGCGACTGGGCGGCGGCGTCGATCCCTTGCTGCACGCCAAGTCCCGTAGTCTGGGCATCGGCCATGAAACGCTGCCAGCGCTGCGGCTTGCGCGCAGGCTTGCCCAGGTGGCACTGCCGGTCCTGGGACGGGTGCGCGCGGATCGGCTGCTGCTGGACGTGCGCACGCTGCTGGCCGGGCAACCGCGCCTGGGTGGTGCCGATGCGATGGCAGAACTGGCCGACGAGTTGGCGACGAGCTTGCTGCAGGCGACCGGCTGACTGCACTAGATCGGATTGCTTCTGCAAGCGTCCTATCCCTTGATTGCGCGGCCTGCGCGCTTACCGCATACTCAAACGCCGTCCCGAAATGCGGCTCGGCATGCCGGTATCGGGGCACATGCCGCTTGGCTCCATTTCCTTGGCACCCACCAGAGGATCTGCCCGATGAAGATGCTGACGAATCGCCGCCTGCTGCTCCGGTCCGCGAGGACGCTGCTGGCCGTCGCCCTGGTGCTCGGGACGTTGGCAGCCCTGCCGGCGCTGGCGCAGGACAAGGGCGCGGGCAAGAAGAAAGGCGACAAGGGCGGTCGGACCTTGACCTTCGAAGACGACATGATCGAGACGCAACTGCTGCGCCCGGACACCGAGGCCATCCAGGGCCTGTCCAATCGCACGCGCAACAGTCTGATCCGCATCCGTAAAGACTTCTTCGCCGAGATCATCCGTTCGGCCGAGGACATCTAGACCATGGCCAAGAAGAGCCGGACGACCTCGTCGAATGCAGCAACTGCCGAGTCCCGCAACGTCGCCGATGGCAATGCCTCGGAATTGACGGACGCGCCGACTCGCCGGTTGGATGAGCCGGCCGCAAGGTCTGAGCATGCCACGGTTTTCAACGCCTCCGCCCCTCGTGAGTCCGACGACGCCACGGCGGTGCTGCCATTGGTGAAGATCATGGAAGCGCCGGTCGCAGCCGACGAGGAGCGCACCACGATGCTCTCGGTGGTGCCGGCCGCGGATGCCGAGCCTGCCGCCAAGCCCCCTGCAGCCACAGGGGATTCGGACAACGGTCCGACGATGCGCGTGAAGATGGCGCCGGCCCACCAGTCGAGCGCGATTCCGGTCGATCTGGGCAAGCCGACGCCAGCCAAGCCCGCGGTCTCGTCCGCGCCCGCCGGCAAAGCGCCAGTCGCCAAGTCCGCTCCGGCCAAGACGAATACCCCCACGCCTGCGGCCAAAGGACCTGGCGCTGGCGTGGCCAAGGATCCTGGCGCAGTGGCGGCCAAGGATAAGGGCACTGGCGCGTTCGGCGTCGACGTGACGATGAGCTGGGGCGTGGACATCCACACCGCGCACTTCTACCCGCGCCCGGCGTTGGTGACGATCGGTCCGAACGGGGCGTTCGCGCTGCCTCCGGACGTGATGGACGGCAAGGATCTCGCGGTCCTGGTCGAGCCGCTGGGCATCGCGGACTTCGCACTGCGGGTGGACAACCCGGCGATGTCAGGCTCGATCTGGGTGGACAAGCAGCAGTACGACGTGGCGGACGTGCGCGCGGGTCGGACGGCGCTCAAGGGCCCGGCGATTGCGCTGACGAACCAGACGCGGGCGGTGGTCCATTTCGGCGACTTCAGCTTTGCGGTGTCGCGCGCCGCCGTGCCGCCGCCGGCCAAGAAGGGCGGGTTCAAGAAGGAGAACCTGCTGCTGTTGCTGTGCTTCGGCATCGCGACGCTGTTGATCGTGGGCCCCTTGGCGGCCAGCCTGGCTTCGGCGCCGGATCGCAGCAAGACGCACGTGTCGCTCGAGGATCAGATCAAGGAACACCTGGTCGAAGTGAACATCGTCGAGGACATGAAGGAACCGCCCAAGGAAGAGGACAAGGCCGACGAGAAAAAGGTCGAGATTCCGCTGGCGCCGCCCGAGCAGAAGAAGACCGCGACCGACGTGGTCAAGGAAGTGAAGGCCGAGGAAAAGAAGATCGACGACACGCTCAAGGACCTCAAGGGCGACGAACGTGACGAGAAGAGAAAGGATCTGGTTGCCGAGAAGATGGCCGCCGAGACTGCCAAGGTCGACGAGGCGCTCCAGGCCCTGAACGCGGCGCCGGCTTCGAAGTTGTTCGCGCTGGACGATGGCACGGGCGCCGTCAACCCGAATGGCGCGCAGGTGACCGCGGATCCGACTGGCGAATTGGCCAAGGAACTGGGCGGCAGCACCGGCGGTCCCGGCAAGAAACCGGGCATCGGCGGCAATGCGACCGAGAAGCAGGTGGCATCAGGCCTGGAGAAAGACACCGGAATCGGCAGCAAGAAGGTCGACATCGAGGGCACGGCCAAGGCGCAAAAAGTCGTCCGCGTCGGCTCGAGCGGCGGCGAGGCGGAGGGTGAACTGCCCAAGTCCGTGGTCAAGGGCTACATCGCCACCAAGATGGGCGCGATCAAGGCGTGCTACCAGAAGGGCTTGCAGTCCAACCCCGACCTCTCGGGCAAGGTCAAGGTCGCCTTCCTGATCCAGCCGACTGGCGGCGTACTCGGGGCGCGCGTAGACGATTCGAGCCTGAACAACAGCTCGGTCGAAGAGTGCATCTTGAACAACGTCAAGACCTGGCACTTCCCGCCGGCGAAGGGCGGTGGCTCGACCAAGGTCGTGTATCCGTTCGTGTTCTCGTCGACGCACTAGGTCTCTTGGCGGTTCAGGTCACCAGGAACTTTGCCATGGGCCACGGTGCAAACTTGCTGCGAATGGTTGCGTGCGGTCTGCTGCTTGCGGGCTGCAACGCCGACCAGAAGCGTTTCGTCGAACTCTCGAACAAGGGCGTGGAAACGCTGGCGGCGCAGGACTATCAGCGCGCCGAAGGCTACTTCCTCGAAGCGGCCAAGCTGCGCCCGCACGATGCCGAACTGCACTACTACCTGGGCACGATTGCGCTGCGCGACCACCGCGCCAAGGACGCCGCGACTCGGCTGCACGAAGCGGCGACGCTTGACCCGAAGTGGCCGGATGCACACCTGAACCTGGCGCGCGCGCTGATCGAGGACAAGCGGATGCCCGAAGCGCTGGTGGCGCTGGACCATCTGTTCGCGGTCGATCCGGGGCACCCGAACGGCCACCTGCTGGTCGCCCAGATCGCGCTCGGCGACGGTCACGCGACGGCTGCCGATCGCCGCAAGGCCGACGAGCAACTGCGCGCAGCCATTGCGGGTGACGTCAAGTTCGCTCTGGCCTACCTCGAACTCTCGCACTTGTACGCGGACGTCGGCGCGTACGAGGCGGCGCTCCAGGTGCTCGACGCGGGCCTGAAGTTCTCGCCGGATTCCGTGGAATTGCAGGAGGCGTTGGGCCTTGCCTGGCTCGATCTCGGGCGACCGGACCGCGCCCGGCCCATCCTCGAACAGGCGAGCAACCATCCACGCGCCCGCTACGGCGTATTCCTGAACCTGGCCGCGGCGTTGCTGCAGGTCGGCGACAAGCCCGCGGCGATCCAGGCGCTGCGTACCTACATCGTGCAAGGCACCGGCCAGCAGGCGGATCAGGCCCAACTGCGGGTGGCGGGACGCATGCTCAAGCATTTGAAGGATTCGACCGGCGCCGAGTAAGGCCCCGGGTCAACAACCACGCATCGTTTGACCGCCCGCGCAGGGGTGTGCCAGAGTCGCCCGCATGTACCTCGCCCGCGTCATCGGAACTGTCGTTGCCACCCAGAAAGTCCCCGGACTGGAAGGGATTCGTTTGCTCCTGGTGCAACCCGTCGACGAGGCGGGCCACGATCGGGGCAAGCCGGTCGCCGCAGCCGACTTGACGCAGGCGGGACCGGGCGACCTGGTACACGTGACGACCTCACGCGAGGCGGCCATCGCGATGCCGGATCCGTTCGTGCCAGTGGACGCGGCGATCCTCAGCATCGTCGATCACGTCCACGTCGAGGCCGCCCCCGCAAAAAAGAAAGGTGCCGCGTGATCCTGGCGCGCGTCCTCGGCAATGTCGTTTCCACGGTCAAGCACGCCAGCCTGAACGGCCGCGCGGTGTTCGCCGTCCAACCACTGGACGCCAGCCAGAAGCCGAGCGGCGACAGCTTCCTGGCCATCGACAACGCCCAGGCCGGTCCGGGCGACACCGTGGTCATCTTACGGGAAGGCAACGGTATTCGCCAGATCCTGGGTGACGCGAAGTCGCCAATCCGCTGCCTGATCGTGGGCATCGTCGATCAGGTCGCGACCACGCCCGGGGCCCGCTAGTGTCCGCGCCGGTGCACACGCTGATGCACCACGGCGAGTGGACGTTGGTCGAGATGCGCCGCCAACTGCTCGGAATCGCACAGGAACTGCACGCGCGCGGCTGGCTTGCCAACCACGACGGCAACGTGACCGCGCGACTGCCGGGCCATCGGCTGCTGGCGACCCCGACAGCCGTCTCCAAGCGCGTGCTGACCGACAGCGATCTGATCGTGGTGGACCGCGACGATCGGGTCATCCAGGGCGGGCGCAAAGCGTTTTCCGAACTGAAGTTGCACCGCGCGGTGTACGATGCCAGGCCCGACGTGCAGGCGGTCGTGCACACCCACGCGCCCAACGCGACCGGACTGGCAGTGGCGGGCATCGCGATCGACCCGAGGATCATAGCCGAAGCTGTGGTATCGCTGGGTGATTGCGTGCCGTTGCTGGCGTACGCCTTCCCGAATTCAGCCGAGCAGGTCGCGGGTTTGCGTGTGGCGGCGGAGAGTTACGATGCGGTGACGCTCGGCAACCACGGCGTGTTCGCGTGGGGCGACGATCTGGAGCAGGCGTTCTTGCGCGCTGAACTGGTCGAGCACCTGGCGGCGATCCAGCTGCGGGCGATGCAAGCCGGCGGTTGCAAGATCGTGCCGGCGGCGGACCTGACGCGGCTGCTGGAAGCGCGCACCAAGGCGGGTTTGGGACCAGCGGCGCGCGCGAAGAAGTCTCGTGCGTAGGCTGGTTTGGCTCGTTGTTTTGCTGGGTTGTGGAGCTGTCCAACCGGTCCCGGTCCCGGCTCCGGCTCCGGCTCCGGCTCCGGCTCCGGCTCCGGCTCCGGCTCCGGCTCCGGCT
>CAYHHL010000160.1:0-14083 GCA_964356325.1 uncultured Enterobacteriaceae bacterium
TACCTGATCCAATCGAAGTCGCTGTCCGTGTTGTTGAAATCGGCGCTCCTGGCCTCCCAGGTCACCGAGTGGATGCAAAGCTGACCGCAGCGGGCGGCCCCATCGCACAACAGAACCGGGCGCATGGCATCGTCTTCCAGGATGGCCGGGCGTTTGGACTCTTGCCAGCCGCGACCGTGCGCGCGCTCCATGTCGTGGAGACCCTCACCCGGGCGGGGTCCACCGCCTACAAGCACCAGCAGCTCGCCCGCATCCACCAGCTTGGCCTGCAGTTGGGCTGGGTTCTGCCTGCTTCGATCCGGGCTTGCATCGAGATCGACCAGATCCATGTCCAGGCGACAGCGCACGCGCCGGATGATGTCGAATTGGATCTGCGGCTTGGGTCCGGCCCGCTCGACCTGTTGGACACAGCGGGCATCGCAGCGCGCGCCGAGAGCACCGGTGGGCACGCGACGGCATTTGTCGATGGCCGACCCGTGCGGATGTTCGTCACGCCTCGAGCGCGGCAAGCGGTCCGCACCTGGCAGAAGAAGCGCGTGCGCGGCGCTCAAGTGCCGGAACTACTGCAGAACCCGGCAGCGTTCGTCGGCGCCGATGATACGGATGTCCTGGATCTGTCGCAGTTCAGCGAGCGCGTGAAGGGCGTCGTGCCGGTCGTGTATCGGTCTCGACCGTACGTGCATGTTGAACGGTCAGGAGTGGATTGGTTCCAGGTCGAACGGCGTGCCGAACTGGAGCCGAACGACGGCACTGCGCCCGGTGACAGCACGCAACCGAACCCGGAACTGAGCGAAAAAGAGTGGCGCGGCGTCGTGGATGAGGCGGCCGAGACTGGCGAACGGTTCGTGCGTCGCGGCGATGCCTGGATCGAGGTCGACGGCGCGGACAACGAGCTGAAGCGCATCGCCCAGCACGACGAGAAGTTCCCGCGCGGGCGTGTGCCTGCCGCATTGAAACGCCATGTTTTTGAGATCTTCGAAAACATCCGAGAGCTGGACTACGAGGAGCCGACCGACACCGCGGTGCCAGAGCTGCCGGCGGTCACGCTACCCGCCTGGTTCGCGATTGCGCTGAAGAAGCACCAGGATCATGGACTCCGCTGGTTGCACGGCCATTACCTGAACTCGAACGGCGTGCTGCTGGCGGACGAGATGGGCGTGGGCAAGACCGCGCAGGTGCTGGCGCTGCTGTGCGTCGTGCGAGATGGCGGCCCCTCGCTGGTCGTGGCACCAGCGGCTGTCGCGGCGCAGTGGGTGGACGAAGCAGCGACGTTTGCACCGCAATTGCGGGTTCGACGCATCGAGGGCGCGGGCTCCTTCCAGCCTGACCGTGCCGGGGATGCCGACCTGTGGATTGCTTCGTACGACACCGTGCGCATCGCCCAGGTCACGTTCGGCCGCGTGAACTGGAACATCGTGGCCTGCGACGAAGCCCAGCGGGTCAAGAACATGAGCGCTGGCGTGACACACGCGGTCAAGGCGCAGAAGGCGCGCTTCCGGATCGCGATGTCCGGCACGCCGGTGGAGAACTCTCTGGGTGAACTGTGGAATCTGTTCGATTGGGTGCGGCCGTCGCTGCTCGGTTCGTACCGCTGGTTCGCCCAGACTCTGCAGAAGCCGATCGAGCGGCCGCCGCATGACGAGCACGCGTTGCGCCACCTCACCGGTCTGACGCAGCCGTATATCCTGCGGCGGTTGAAGGTCGACCACATTGAAGGGCTGCCAGCGCTACGGACCCTCGAACACCTTGTCCAGTTGACCGACGTTCAAGAGGAAGCCGTTCTGGAGCGCGTCGCCGAGATGCGCAGTGGCCCCGGGCGTGGCGCTTTCTTGGCGTTTGCGCATTGGGTGCAGCGGGCATGTTTCGACCCGGCGTTGGTCGATGTCGAGGACAGTGCAGCCGCGCCGAAGTTGGCAAAAGTGCTGGCGCTCGTCGCGGACGCCTGGACCAAGGGCGAGCGTTGCATCGTCGTCGTGGAACCGATCGACGTGCAAGAGCGCATCGCGGAGGCGCTGGCCGCGGTATACGGGCGCCGGCCGTATGTCATCAACGGCTCGGTGGATACCGATGACCGCCTACGGTACGTCAAGCAGTTCCACCAGCACCCGTGCCCGGCGCTGATACTGGGGCCGAAGGCGGGCGGCGTCGGCCTGAACATCGTCGCGGCGAACCACGTCATCTTCCCGACGCGCATGTTCAACCCCGCGCTGGAGGACCAGGCCATCGCGCGGACGCACCGCATGCGCCAGACGCGCGACGTGACCGTGCACCTGCTGCTGGCCACCGCTGGCTGGGAGACGTTTGACCAGAAACTGCACCGCCTGCTTCAGCGCAAGCGCGAGTTGGCGTCGCGGACGTTGTTTCCGATAGAGCGCGCGAGTGTGACCGAGGCGGATTTGCAGGCGATTGTGACGGGGTAGGGCGAACGGGACGACTGCAGCGCCCGTGACCAATCGGCGGTTGCACCTCAGCCTCGGCCGGACGCTTGGGATTCGGCCGTGCGCTTCGACGCGTTCCTGGACGCCACCCGTTGGACGCTGTCTACTCGTTGGACGCTGTCGTCGGTGCTGGAAGGTCCGCCGCAAATGGAGCTACGTCGCGATCGCTGACGCGTGGTCGCTGTGGATGCCACCGCCGGGACTCATACGCGATGATGCGCGTGCCTTGGATTGGCTCGAGCGGGGCCGGGCCGAAGTGGATCTCGCGCATCCTGGATGTTGGCGATGATCGAGAGACTTAAGATGTTCGGGTGCCGGCTACGGCGGGGATCAAGCGCCCATCCCGGAATGGGGATGGCCGGTTGCACGAGCCCGAGTAACCACCGTGACCGACGCCGGACATCACCGGCCGTCGCCCTGGCTGTTCAAGTTTCGCAACCAAGCCCGCGCCAGCCCGAGGTGCCAGACGTTGTTCGCCACGTCCATCCCGACCTTCAATCCCTCGCCGCGCAGCTTGGTGAATAGCCCGGCCACATTGTCCTCAAGCCCGCGCGGTTCGGCCTCGAGATCCTCGATCCGCTGCACGACATGCGCGAGGTTGAGCAACGGCAGCGCGATCGGCAGGTGTCCATTGTCGGCGCGGATTTCCAAGTGCGTTTCGGTCCAGCGCACCACCTCGGCATGTGCCCGCCCGCCGACGGCGTCGAAGCGAATGCCAGGCGGAAAGCGTGCCTGCACGTCCGCCAGCAGTACTGTTGCCCATCGCGGTGGGACGGGCGAAGGCTGCAGGGGAGCAACGGGCCGGTTTGGCATTGCCATTCCGAACTTATTCAGTATTTCCTCCATGTTGAATGGAGTTTGCGGCGGGGCAGGTTCAGCCGCACGACGCGACGCTTCATCGGTTGCTTGTCGGTCGGAATCCGCAACTGCTCGCTCTGGCCGCACATGTGCCGCCGTTACCGGTGCCACCAACGAAATCCGCCACTTGCTGAAGTCCACGGCTTCACCGCTTTGCAGCCGTTGCTCCAGGTGCGCCATCAGATCCTGCTGCCGCGGCTGGCCGAACACCAACCGATACACTGCCAGCGCACGCTTCAGCCGCGCCAACTGCCCGTGCTCGCGGCTCAGCGGCGGCATCGGCACGCGGCGTTCGACACGCGCCCCGCCTTCGGTCTCGAAGATCCAGTACGGCACCAGATCCGTCAGACCCGGTTGCCTGTCCGCCCGGGCCAGCGCGAACAGCTCCGCCCATGGATCGCTTGCCGTCCGCCCCTGGAGCGCTCGCAGGCCGTACTGGCGTGCGACGTTTTTGCGCACAGCGTGACCTTTGTACCGATGCACACGCCCCTCACGCTGCTCCAGATCCACTGGATTTGACGGCAGATTCCAATGCCAAAGCACGTGGCAGTATGTGTGGAAGTCCAAGCCCTCCTGGCCGACCGACGTACTCGCCAGCACGAACGGCCGAAACGGCGAGTTGAACGCTTGGCGCACGGTGTCGGCGCGGGCCAACTGCGCGCCTTGGTCGTCGCGGATTTCGCCAAAGCGCAGGGCAAACCGCGTCCGCAGCGCAATCGATCCTTCGGCGATGGTGCCGTCGTCGGGACGCGCGTCGTAGGTGCTCGCGTTGAGACGCGACGTACGCAGGGACAACGCTTCCGCGGCGGCCTTGGCGATCTTCCCCACCGCCTCGCCCTGTGGGTGTCCTTGCACGCCGAGGCTTTCGAGCAAGCCGTGCACGTACTCGTCCAGCATCGCCTGCAGATTACCGCCCAGGCCATGGCGCAAGGCGATCAGCCAATAGGAATCGTCGCTTGTGCCGCGCAAGAGCGCCATCGTTTCAGGCAGGTTGAACAACGTACGCAGGCCGGCTGCGATCGTCCCAGATGCATTCAGCCGATCCGGGCCGGCCAGCGCAAGGCCCGGCGCCACGCGGCCAAGCGCGCGTGACGCACACACGCCAGGACCGGCCAGCGCCAGATCCGCAAGCACTTCAAACAGATCGTCCGGGGCGCGACCCAACGCTGGGTCGAGCTTGCCATCGAATGCCAGGGTCAGTTGCGCGACATGGTCGACAAAGCCCTTGCCCGCGTCGTCCGCGTCATCGCCATCGGCAGGGCGCCACTGGCCACCGGTCAGCCACGCCCGCATGGCCGGAAAGCGCGCCGCGTCCAACATCGCCGGAGCCGCCCAGTACCAACGCTCATCGACCCGGCCGTCGTGTTGCACCGGCCCAAGACCATGCAAGAACAGAAGTTCGTGAAGAGACGCGGCCGTAATGCTGCGGGCTTGTGCCACGGTCAGCGGTTCGCCATTCCCGTGCGCCAATGCCAGGCGCAGCGGATCGGCCGCCTCGACCAGCGCGGCGCTCGGGTACAATAACGCCAATGCCGCCATGCCCGACCGCCGCCCACCGGTCACTTGGAATCGCAGCAGCGGTTTGCGCTTGTCGTGCAGGTCGGCATACGCGGGCGAGTCGGTTTCGCGCTCGAGCATGCGTCGTTCAGCTTCGTACGAAAGCACGGCCGCAATCGCGTCAGGCACGACGTTCCAGGACGAAAACACAAGCGACTTGCTGACTTCGCCCGCGACCGCGTAGGCGCCGGCCGGCTGCAGGTAGGGCAGCGACGGCGGCAACCACAGCATCTGCCACATGCCACGGTCCAGCGTGGCTTCGGCCAGCGCGCGCAGTCGGCTGTTGCCAGGGGCCATGTCCTGCCATTCGGCGACCTGGCGTTCCGAGATCGACGGCGCGTCCGGGTGTGCCAGGGCCGCCACCAAATCGGGACGCGGCAACGCCAACGCCGCGCGGAACTGTCTCTTCAACTGATAATCTCGCATGAATTGCAGCAGGTACGGGCTGGACTTCCAGTATTCGACCACGTCGCCGGCACCAACCGCTTCCGACACCTTGGCCAGCATCCGCGCTTCATGCAGGTCGCGCACGTCCAGCCGCGTCGCAACCGGCGGCTCCGAAACCATGGCATCCAGCTTCACGGTGCTGCCAACCCGCTCCGTGCGCACCATGACCGACTTCAGGCGGCGTTCGATAGCATCCCGTGCGGCCAGTGCCTCAGCTTCGTTGGCTGCGGACAGGCCATAGAGCGCCCGGCGGAAACGGTCGAGGTCCGCCTTCAAGGCAGCCACGTCGTCGTCGTTGCCCATCAAGAAGCGGATGGTTTTCAGGAAGTCCGGGTAGTGGTCATCGTCCGCTTCGTGGTCGAGCGTCATCATCCGGTAGGGCGTTGCAGATAGCAGCAGCGTCCGCGCCGGGCCATCGGGACCGTTGTAGTCCCACAGGGCGCGGGCGAGTTGTGCTGCTTCGTCCTCACCGTGCAGCAAGTCCTTGAAGCGCTGGAACTCATCGAGAATGATGAGGTCTGGTTCGAGCGCCTCCACACACACCTTGGCCAGCGTGTGCCGCAGTCGGCCAATCAACTCGTAACGACGGTCAGACAGCGCGACGCCGCAATGGGGCCCTTCCGCAAACTCGGCGCAGGTGGCCACAAGAAGGGCAGACAGGCCGCGGTTTTGGCACACCGCCTCGGCAAATCCCGTTTGCATCCCAGGATCCAGGTGACGTTGCCAGTCCCGCTCGTGGCCCCAACGAGCATCGCCGGCCTGACCTTGAAGCACGTTCGAGAGCCCCGCCATGTTCAACGCGATTCCGCTTGCCTTGAGCAGCGCGTACAGGACCGCGCGTTCTTCGACGATGCCACCGCGCCGACCGAGATCGAAAGTGGTCCCGGGTGTGAAGCTGACGAAGTTGATCTTCTGCTTCTGCAGGTCGCGCAACGTCGATGGCAAAAGCGTCAGCCGCGTGGCAAAGATGCGCTCCTTCTCCCCGGTTACGTTCAGGCGGTTCAGGTTCTGTGCGGCGATGGCGGCGTTGGAGCACACGTAAACCACGTCGATGCGGCCGACCTTGCCCTCCTGCAGCATGTGCTCCACAGCGCGCGCGATGATGCCCTTGGCGACCATGGTCTTGCCCAGGCCCACCTCGTCGGCGATGAGGAAGCGCAGCGCCGGCTTTTCATCCAGGTACATGCGGCGGAACACATATTCAACGGTGTTGCGCTGGAAGTCCTTGAGCTGGCTGAGCGTCTTCTCGACATCCAGAGTCATGACGCCCCCACATGGCTGTCGCCCAGTGCTTGCCGGAACGTCGCCCACACGTTCAAGAACTCCGGTGGCAGGACTTCCTTGCCGGCGTCCGTCTTTTCCAGGTCGCACACCAGCCGGTCGATCGATTGCAGTTCGCCGACCCGACCCCGCGCCCAAGCCCGCGTCAGTTGCTCGAGCAGCGGCATCTGGTCGCCATTTCCGCCCCATCCGCCGCGCCAGACCACGACGTCACCACCCGCTCCGCCGTCGGGCGCCATCAGCGCGTCGTCGCCACCCAGCAACATCAGCAAATAGCGGAGGAAGCCGTCGCGGTTCAGCACGATGGCCCGCACCAAGGCAGCATCGCGCTCTGCCGGCAGACCATCGACCGGCAGGTTCAGGACGAAGCGGATGCGCTGATCGGCTGCTGCGGCGTGCAGTTCGAACGCGACCAAGCCGGTCACGGCGGCCAATGGCGCGGTTGTCAGCGTCACCGGCTCCGCACGGCCCAGGCCTGCTGCATCTACCGCGGTTTCGCTGCGGAGCGACACCAGCCACACGCGACACGCAGCGATTCCAGCCAGATTCATGGCTTGCGAGCCGGCGAGGGTCAGACGCCAGGCATCCCCTTCGCCTTCGCAGCTCAACCGCAGACCCGCATCGACCAGCGCCTTGCGGCCAGCTTCCAAGTCCTGTTCGGCGGCAACTTCCGCGGCATCGGCAACGGCCGGCGCATCCGAAGGGCGGTGGTCGACCAACAACTGACCAAAGCCCTCGGCGGCGAGGAAGTCGTCGATGCTGCCGACCTTCGAGCGCTTTCCTGTCAGCGTTACGACCAGTTCCACGTTCGTGCCGTTCAGCCACGCGGCGTTGGTGGCGTTCGCCGACCCGACCACCACCGAGGTGTCCCAGCCGTTCTTCAAGACGCAAATCTTGGCGTGAAGCCCGCGCAGTGAAGTCGCGCGGGCATGACCCTCCGTGTCCTCTGAATCCTCGCCCGATTCGGTTTCCGCTGCGTCATCGAGCACTTTGACCAGGCCAAAACGCCCTCTCAGCTCCGGCGGCAACGCGTCCAGCGCCTCAGGCCGCGAAACCAGCGCCACGGCCTTGCCGGTTGTCTTCAGCGCCGCTCCGAGCGCTGCCGGCTCCAAGAACGGCGAAACGATGGCCAACTGGTCCGACCTGGGCGGCATCCAGCCCTGGCGCTTGAAGCCCAGGACATCGAACGTCACGTTCTCGAAGTCCCCCGGTAACTCCCATACTGCACGGCGTAATTCCTTCGCCAGGTCGGCCGTGCGCTCGGCAACGCCGTCGGCCAGCGCCGACACTGCCATGCCTGGCAGGGCCTGCAGAAGATCGACCAGCGGGCGGTTTTTCGCGTGGTCCCGAGACCCGACCTCGCCGTCCAGCCACAGCGCGGTATCCCAGCTCCGGTCGGCCGTCAGGTTGCGCGACAGGATCAACAGCCGCAGCTTGGGCAGC
The DNA here is from genome assembly GCA_964356325.1 of uncultured Enterobacteriaceae bacterium. GTDB lineage: Bacteria > Myxococcota_A > UBA9042 > UBA9042 > UBA9042 > CAYHHL01. The sequence goes on from CAYHHL010000160.1 coordinate 8,025, forward strand.
TTGTCTTTGGCCGTGAAGCGCAGCAGCCACAGCTTGGGGTGAAAGACTCCGCCGCGCGGCGCCTTCACCGCGACAACCACCGGTTCCAACAGGCTATAAAGGATGTGTGGCATCCCCGGCGCAGCGATCTGCCCCGCCTGGCACCACACCGACATGCGCCGACTGGTCCGCTGGAGCGCTTCCAACAACGCGATGCCGTCGCCGAGCGCCTCGCCCTGGTTTTCCGCGGCAAACTGGGCCAGATGCAGCGGCACGGTCAACAGCGTAGTCAGATCCAGCGTGTACGTCGTCGCCAACGCGTGGTCGAACGCATACCCGGGCGGGGGCCGCAGAGCCTGGCTCAGTAACTTGCGGTGGTCGGGATCCAGGATCGCCATCTTCAGTCCTTTGCCTGTAGACCCAGGTGCAGGTCGCCGAGAAACGTCTTGGCCGTGGACCAGCGGAACGACAGCGGCGCCAAGCCCGACTCGCCGCCCCAGTTCAGCAACATCTCCCGGTTGTGCAGGCGTGATCGCGCGCCCTTCAACCGCCGCTCGCGGTCGTTGACCAACTGGCGGCCCTGAGCTTCAACCGCCGGGTTGTCCAGCCCCTGACGCCGCAGATCCAACCACGATTTCACGAACGTCAGGGTGGCCGGCGTCGGAGAATGCCCGGCGTGAACGGCGCGCTGCCAGAGGTCGCCCAGGTTCCAGTCGTCCAAACCGCCGATGTCTGACTCCAGCCAGTTCGCCCAACGCGCTTGGTGTTGGCCGAGGCGGTCGTGAGCTGGAAAGGCCTCGGCGAGCATGACGTTGTACAGCACCGCGGCGCCGTTCATCACCTGCGACAAGCGGCGGCCATGGTCGACCACGGCTTGATGCTCGGGCGTGAATTCGGCCAACTGCGGGTGGTGCCAAATGTAGTCGATGTCCGCGGGCTTCCCCTTCAGCGCCAGCCAGGCCAGCAGGCTGGTGCGGGTACGGGCGGGCGTCACGATGCAATCGCGCAGGAACAGCGCCTCCTCGCGCGTCAGCTTGAAGTCGGTGCGATGCGGAAAGCCAGGGGGCGTCTTGGGCAACTTCGGGTGCCAGGTTGCGGTTTGCGGGTCGGCCAGGGCCTCGCCATCGTCGAGCTTTCGCAGCGCGCGACGTCGCAGGTAGATGGCGTCCAGCGCGTGGTGGTACTGGTCCTGGTACAGCGGCGTGCGGCGAATGCCCCAACTACCCAGACCGGCCCAATACACGGAGCTGGGCAATCGCGCGAGGTCGCCGCGGGCCCGCTTGCCAAACACGCCCGCCGCTTCCGGATCGTGGGCCAGGATGGCGTTGGTCAGGCCGATCTCGAAGTTGCGGCAATCGGTGCCGATCTGCCTGGCGGAAACGTTGCGCGCCTCGCAGTCGCGGTACATCCACGGGATGAACAGCATGTAGCGCAGGCGGGTCTGGATCGTGCTGGTGCCGGGGAATAGCAGGTCGGCCAGTGCGTCGCGGAGGGCGCCGAGGCCCAGTTCGTCGCGCGTGTCACTTTCCTTGAATTGCGCAAGGATGCGGTGCATCCGGTCGCGTTCGGCGGGGTCGTGGTCGAGCCAGGCAAGGTGGGAGGGCATAGGGCGGCTCTTGGTGGTGGGCTGGGAGGCGGAGGTTGGGGCAGGTGGGCGACAACCGGCGTCGCGTTGCGGTCGGAGTCTGCGACGGGCCGGGCGCGCCCCAGGTGCTTGGCTTCGGGTCTCCGGTCATTTTTCGTTTCCGATGCGACCAACGACCACAAGGAGTTCCTGGCCGGCTGAAATCCGTCGACAAGGGTCGCCGTACACTTCAAAGCCAGATCGCAGATCCCAAGGTCCGCGCCACAAGTTGCTGCCAGCGACCGCTCGGATCTCCAGATAGACGCGCTCGTTTGCACTGATACCGATCTCGTCCGCTTTGCGTTTGGGTATCGAGAAGTGGCCATCAGCGTGTTTCATTGCAGTGACTTGGAATTCGACCTGGTCGGACATCATCTGAATCGACTCGCCCGCCGTGGTCAGCACAATCGTCCCGCGTTCGTCTACATGCACGCCTGCTGCAAAGATGCGGGCGGTTTCCAGCGGCGGAGCCCACTTCTTGCCGCCATTGTCGATGGTCCACCGCACAACCGCCCGTGCGGCGCTGGCAAGACTTTCGTCCGATTGCGGTTCCAGATTCCCTGCCACGAAGGCTTGTCTGGCTGCGTGGTCGAACTCAGTCAAGTCAACGGTTTCGAATCGAAAGGTACCTGCACGACCGCCACCGGGTGCAGGGCATGAGATTTTCCCCTTGTAGAACACGCCCTTCTTGCCGTCGTGCGTTTTCTTGTTGATATTGCAGTAGACTTCAACATGCAGCGATCCCGACTGAAAGCGAATCTTGCGCAGTTCTTGCACGATGTTCTCCATTGCACCGTTTAGCGCCGTAGAACGGGGTTCCGGCCTGCGATCGGTCGAAGGGCTACAGGTAAGGTGGTGCGAGCCCTGGCGGATCGCCGTTTTCGTTCGGCCCCTCGTCCCCGGCCACAAAGTACAGCCGGTACATGACGTACAAGTTCAGCAGCGGGACGAAAAGACCAAGCAACATGAGCCCACTGTCGTTGGTGTCGTTGAGGCGACGACCTGTCAACCACAACACATACAAGAGAAATGCCACTGCCACTGCTGTCCACGCGGCTTGCGGCAAGTGAAAAGCGGCGTGCGCGGCGAGGCCTGCGTACAGGACGAGAACCGCACGCAACTTGTACAACACGAACCTCGCGCGCCCGATGCGCTTTCCAAAGAGAGGACGCTGCACTTGAAGCGGGGCCGTGGCGTCCGACGATGCTGGTGGGCTCCATACGCTTCTCATTCTCTACCGCTTGGTTGATGAGGACCACATTCACCGTAGCCGCAACATCGTGCATCGTAGGCCCCGGGACAGCAAGGCGGCAAGGGACCGGGACGCGGATCTCGGTCGTCGTCTCGTCGTCCGTGCTCGAAGTCGTCGTCGGCCCTGCCTGGGGCAATGGACCTTGCGGGCATGACGACCGCTGTGCAGTCATCTCCAGAATGTCGAAAAAGCGCCGTAAGACCCCAGGTTGGCTCATCCAAGCGCCGCGCCGCACAATTGACGTGCACCAGCGGCCGAACACATCGAAGCACATCGGCTGTCTGGACAACATGTTGCAAAGCAGACGAACGCGCTCGACCACGCCGGTGTCGTCGGCCAGCCGCCGGTTAGCGACCTCGAAGATGCCGCGCGTCAGGAAGTTGGCGCCGCGTTCGGCGTCGGACGACCTGAGCATGTTATCGTAATGACTGGTCCTGTTCGACCTCGGCCGGCGGCGCAGGGCAGGCCAAGACCTTCGCGGTACCAGTTCCGATGCCGGCGCTGGCGCGCGGTCAGCCGGTTGTCGCCGCGTTATTGCGGGCCGAGTTCGACCCAGAACTCCAGCCTGTGCGCGAGAGCCTGCAAGTCCGTGCGGATCGCCAACAGCTGCTCGGCTTTGGCCAACGCCTGGTCGATATCGCCAAGGTCGTCCTGGTTCACCACGAACGGCAGCGCCACCAGCACGCCCACGCTCGGCCCCGCGCCGCCGAGCGCCCAGGACAGTTCGCTTTGCAGTGCGACCATCAGCTTGGACTTCACGTCATCGAGCGGTCGGCCATCGAGCAGGTCCTGCCACCAGTTGCGCGGCACCGGCATCGCAAGATGGCTCAACACGTGCCGAGCGTGCTGCAAGCGCACTTCCGGCGATGCGTCGAGCGGCGGACGTCCACCCCAGCCGCAAAGACTTTCCAGCCACAAGCTCATGCTTTCTCCAGGTTATGGGCGGCGAAAGGAAGGCTTGCCCACTTCAGCGAGCACCCTCGCCTCATGCCGGCGATGGTGTCGCTTCGACCGCGGCTGCGCAAGTACGCTCGCCATTGCGGGCGATCGTTCCAAGGCCACAGGATCGTGTTACACCCCGCCATGCAGCCGGACCCCAGCCCTGGCTGTTCGAGAGGATCCACATGCCCAAGAAGACCGGAACGGCGACCGAGTTCGTGCTCGAGACACTGCGCAAGTACCCGGAGAACGAGCTGCAAGTCGCCGACCTGCATCGCGAGTGCGAAGGGCGCTTCACCAAGCCGAACCTGATCAACAGCCTGACGCGCCTGCTGCAAGAAGGCATCGTCGTGCGAACCACCGATGCTGACCGCACCGCATGGTGGGCGATCTCCGTCCAGGGTCTCCGCGCGGCGCCTGCGGTTCCAGCTATAGCTCGCGCAAAGGTGCAACGTGAGACACTGGCGCCGAGGAAACAGCAGCCCGCCCCGCCAGCCCCGGCGGCCAAGCCCAGTGTTCCTGCGACCCCGGCGAGCATGACTGACGCCGCCAAGCAGTTCGTGCTCGATACGTTGAAGGCGGCAGGACAGCCGATGACGTTGCTCGACATGCTCGGGCACCGCAAGCACAGCGACAAGCACGTCTCGATGCGCACGCTGAAGCTGGCGACGTTCTATCTGGTGCACGAGGGCAAGCTGATGAAGCGTGAGGAAGGCGACAAGGCATGGTGGGCGTTGCAGGAATGACTTCGCTAATGTCTGCGCAGCGAATATTTTCCACGCCGTGACTTCCGGCAGCCAGTTTGACGGCAGGGTCGTCGTCAGTCACCGTCGCAAGATCCGCGCGTTGAATCGACGGACGCGAACACCACGGGCGGCCCACAGCGGGCGGCCCACAGCAGGCCTTGATGACATCCGGCCGAGACGAGCGGCGAGGAAGCCGGCGATGGTGCGCCGGTTAGATTTCTCACGGATAAGACAGGACAATTGTTGGGTTGCGACTCCTTCATCAGGTCCGGGATCCGCGCTCGTACATCCCGCAGGATCCCGTGGACGCAAAGCGGACAAAGGCCGCCTACTTCGAGGAAACAGCTTGAGATTCCTCTCTGCACTCAACTACCCGGGCCGCTGTAATACATGCGGACTGGCGTTACCCGCAGGGGCACCTGCATGGTGGGAGGCCACGAGCCGAAGCGTCACCTGCTCTACGTGCAAGGCGATACCGGGACCGGCCGGCTCCGTCGGTTCCCTCAAGACGGTGAAGGTCAGGGAGATCGACCCGCTCCAAGCGCGTTGGCAGCAACTCGTTCGGTATCTCCGCCTTTGCGTCGAGCGCGAAGCCGCAGGCGAACTCGTTGCGAAGAGCAACGCAACTCGCTGGATCGTGACGCCATACACTTCCGAGCGGCTTTTCTGCGGTCTTGACGATGAGATACCGGTATTCCCAGAGTTACGGGACCTGAGTGCGCATCTCGCACCCGGGCAGGAACTCCAGTACGGGTGGCCGACCCTGCTGCTGATGGACCGACGTGGCGTCATTCGCGTTGCACCGTTGCTGGTGATCGGCCTCGAACGACCTGGGATCAACGCCAACGCCGCGGGTGCCACCGAGGACGAGCCGTACCTCAACCCGGCGCTCTTGGCCGGCGACTTTTTCGATGCAGACGCCTTGGCCGAGGCCGAGGGCGTTGTTTCACGAGGATCACTGGCCGGGGCCAAACCGATGACAGACACCGTTCGTGCGGTGCTTGCCGCGCTAAGACTCGAGGGTGCGGTCGTCGACGCCGACCACCTCTGCTCAGACGCTCCGCTCAACACGGTAAACAATGCCATTGTGATTTCAGTCGTCGAGGGTTCGACCTACACGGCGGCACTGCTCCGTGAGTTGCGTGAGCTAGAGGACCGATGTGACTGGCGCAACTCCGCAGCCGCCTGTCTCGTGGGCATCGCACTCCCGGCACCGCTGAAGCGCGAAATACCGCTTGTCGCCGCCGTTCCGCTGAACGATGCCCAGGAACAGGCGGTCGAACGGATTCGACGAGAGGCCGTGACGGTCGTGACAGGACCACCAGGGACCGGCAAGAGCCAGACCGTGGCCGCGGCTGTGGCCAACGCCTGGCTCGACGGGGATAGCATTCTGCTCGCATCGACGAACAACGCCGCGGTTGATGTTGCCGTCGAGCGCGTGGCGGCGATCGATCCGGCGCTCATCCTTCGAACTGGGCGGAAAGACATCAGGGATGGGCTCGCGGACCGGCTCTCTGCC
>CAYHHL010000161.1:0-14002 GCA_964356325.1 uncultured Enterobacteriaceae bacterium
GCCGAGAGGCTGTTGATGCGCGTCTCGGTGGCGAAGGCCGGGCTCACCGCGGTCAGGCCGAGCGCCGCCGTGAGTGCCGCAGAAAGGACTTTCTTCATCGTATTCTCCTCAGGCGAGTCTGCCTGGAGCTGTCACTTTCGGACCAGGGCCGGCGCTACTTGTTCCGATGTTGCCCTGCTGCTGAGACCGCGGCACTTGCCGGCGCCTGCGCCTCGAACGAGACGGCCCCAAACTGGGCGGCGCGCAAGTACCACAGCTTGGGTTGAAACAAAAGCTCCAGCCAAGCCCGCCAAGTCTCGCGCGGAACTGCGTAGCGTCAAGTTTCCGCTCCCTTCGCTTCGCCAGCCCGGCAACCGGGGCGCCGGCAGGCCTGTCGCCCTTGATCAGCCCGGACGCACGCCGAGCAGACAGCCGCCGCAGGGGCGCGCATGCACGCGTAACTTGTCGCAGATCCGCCGCCGTGCTAAGGTGTCGCCGAGCCACCCCAGGTCGCGATGATCCAGCTCTACCACGTCCATAAGCGCTATCCGAACGGCTGTGACGCGCTCACCGACGTGACCCTGCGTGTGCGTGAAGGCGAATTCGTTTTCGTCACAGGGCCTTCCGGTGCCGGCAAGTCGACGCTCCTGCGCCTGCTGCTGGTCATGGAACGCGCGACCGACGGCCAGATTCTCATCGGCGGCCGCAATATCCACGTCCTGCGCGACTCCAGCGTGCCCTACCTGCGCCGCAACATCGGCGTGGTTTTCCAGGACTTCCGCCTGATCGCCCGCCGAACGGTGTTCGAGAACGTCGCGATTGCCCTGGAAATCATGGGCCTGAAGCGCAAGGAGATCGATCGCCGCGTCACGCAACTGCTCGAAGGGTTGCGGCTGATGCACAAGGCGCAATCGTTTCCAGGTGATCTGTCTGGCGGTGAGCAGCAGCGCGTGGCGATCGCGCGCGCCCTGGTCAACGAGCCGGCCATCCTGCTGGCCGACGAGCCGACGGGCAACCTGGACCCGGAGTTGGGCCACGAGATCATGCAGTTGCTGATGGACATCAACCGGCGCGGCACGACGGTGGTGGTGGCGACGCACGACACGGCGCTGCTGGATCGCTATGCCCTGCGCACGCTTTCGTTGACCAAGGGCCATCTCATCGAGGATCGCGCCCGCCACGGTCGCACCGCCACGGAAACGCGCCAGGGCCCGCCGACCGCGGGCAGTTCACCCCTGGCGCTGGCGTTGCCGCCGGACTCTTCGGCCAGCCCGCCCCAACCCGAGGCTGAACTTCCGGAAATCCAAGATACTTCCGCCGCGTTGCCCGAGACCGCCGCAGTCAAAGACGCCGGCCGAGGTGAGTCGTGAAGCGCGGTCCACGTCTAGGCTACGTCTTGCGCCAGTCCTTCCTGCTGGTGCGGGCCTCGCCGTGGCTGACTGCGGTCTCGGCCCTGACGATTGCCTTGGCGCTGACGCTGGTTGGCCTGTTCGCGATGGTCATGTTCAACGCCAGCCGCCTGTTGCACGATCTGGGCCGATCGCTGACGATTTCAGTGTATCTTCAGGAAGATGCAACCGAAGCCGATGTCAAGGCGGTCGAAGCCAAGGTGCGCGCGCGGCCCGGCGTGGAATCAGTGCAGGTGCTGACCTCCCAGCAGGATCGGGAACGCAATCAACGCTTGTTGGACGCCGACTTGCTGCAGGGTCTGGACGAGGCGGCGATTCCCGGCCAACCGGTGGTCGAAGTGCACCTGGACGCGGATCTGACCTCGCACGGCGGCGTGGATGATCTGGTGGCGTGGACGAAATCGCTGAAAACCGTACGCTCGGTGGAAGCCGCTGAATTCGGGGTGGAAAAGCTGCGACTCGTGTTCGCGGGCGTCGAAATCGCCCGGACCATCGGTCTGGTGCTCTCCATCGTGCTGTTGGCGTCCGCGATGTTCTTCGTGTTTTCGACGATCCGCCTGGGTGTGCTGGCCCGCCGCGACGAAATCGAGATCCTGTCGCTCGTAGGTGCCACGCCGGGCTTCGTGCGCGTGCCGTTCCTGGTCGAGGGCGCGCTGCAAGGCCTGGTGGGCGCGGTGCTGGCGATGCTGCTCCTGGGCTTGCTGCACCTGGAACTGCGCGGACTCGTGGGTGATGTCTACATGCTCAACGTGTCGTGGTCGCTGCTGCCGCCCGGCATGGTGGTCTGGTTGCTGGTGGGCGGACCGAGCGTGGGCCTGACAGCGGCGGCGGTCAGCGTCGGCCGTCACCTGAAGGTCTAGATGTTTTCCCGCCTTGCGACAGCGGTCCTGCTCCTGTTCGCGGCGCCGGTCGGACTCGCGCAGGCTGAAACGGTCAAGCTCGACGCCCAGGAGAAGCAAGCGCTGGCACTACGCTATGCCGCGGCGCTGCAAACAGAACTTGGCTTGCTGAAGGCCCTGGATCAGATCGATCGCGACGCGGTGGAACTGGACGGCCAGATCGTGCGGCTGTCGGTCGATCGGGCCCAAGCCACCGACGCGATGCAGCAAGCCGAGAAGCGCCGCGCTACCGCTGAGATCGAGCTCGCGCAACTGCGGGAGGCGGTTCAGGATCGCCTGCGAGCCATCTTGCGCGTGCGGTCGCTGCCGGCGCTGCGTTTTGCGCTGTCGGCCCAGGACTTCGAGCTGTCCGTGGTCAAGGATCGTCTGCTGCGTCGGTTGCTGAGCGGCGATCGCCGGCGTCTCGCGGAGTACCGGCAACGGCTGGTCGACCTGGAGCGGCTGACCCACGAGCGCGACGCGGCGCTGCGCAACCTGAACGCCCTGGACCTGCAACTGCACGACAACCGGCAAAAGGGCGAACAGGACCGGCGCGACAAGGCGGCGTTGATCCAGCAACTCGACGATGACCGCAAGTACGCGGAACGAGTGGTGAAGGACATCGACGCGGCCAACCGTCAACTGGCCGGGCAGATCGCCACGCTGCAGGAATGGAACGAGCGGAAATACACTTTCGCGTTGCTGCAGGGCAAGTTACTGCCACCGGTCAGCGGCCGGGTCGAGGTCGGTTTCGGCGAGGTGCGCCATCCGCGCTTCGGCACCGTGACGATGCACCGCGGTCTGGACTATCGCGCGGTCGGTCAGGCAGTTCCGGTGCGTGTGGTGTTCTGGGGCCGGGTGGCCTTCGTGGGCTGGCTGACCGGCTATGGCGATACCGTGATCGTGGACCACGGCCGGGGCTGGCACACCGTCTACGCGCACCTCGAGACCGTGAAGGTGGCGGTGGGTGACGTGGTGCCGGCGCGGATGCGCATCGCCGACGTGGGGCAATCCGGTTCGATCAAGGGGCGGTACCTGTACTTCGAGATCCGCCACAACGGTCAGCCGGTCGATCCGGGCGAGTGGTTCCATCGCCCCTGACGTTTGACACCCCCGGCGCAACGACTGACACTCCCAGCCCGATCGCGCCCCTCGGGTGACGTCGGAGCTGCCATGCGCATTCGAATCCCCAAAGAATCCCAGATCGATGAACGGCGGGTTGCCGCAACACCGGACAGCGTCAAGAAGCTCATCGCCTTGGGCTTCGAAGTCGGTGTCGAGCGTGGCGCGGGCGACGCGGCGTGCTTCCCCGACGTGGCCTACGAGGCTTCCGGCGCCAAGATCGTCGAAGACCCGTGGCACGACGCCGAGTTGCTGCTCAAGGTCCGGCCGCCCCAACTGCGACCCGACGGCGTGCATGAGGCCGATCTGCTGCCGGACGGCGCGACCCTGGTCAGCTTCGTGTGGCCGGCGCGCAACCAGGAACTGCTTGATCGCCTGGCAGTTCGCCACGTTACGTTGCTGGCGATGGACCAGATCCCGCGCATCAGCCGCGCCCAGAAGATGGACGCGCTGTCGTCGATGGCCAACATCTCCGGGTACCGCGCGATCATCGAGGCGGCGAGCCACTTCGGCAGCTTCTTCACCGGCCAGATGACCGCCGCGGGCAAGGTCGCGCCCGCCAAAGTGCTCGTCATTGGCGCGGGTGTGGCCGGACTTTCGGCGCTGGGCACCGCCAAGAGCCTGGGCGCGATCGTGCGGGCCTTCGACACCCGGGCAGCGGTGCGCGATCAGGTCAAGTCGATGGGCGCGGAGTTTCTCGAAGTCAAGATCGAGGAAGAGGGCGAGGGCGGCGGCGGCTATGCCAAGGAGATGTCGCCGGCCTACATCGCCGCGGAATTCGAGCTGTTTCGCCAGCAGGCCCGCGAAATCGACATCGTCGTGACCACGGCGCTGATTCCGGGCAAGCCCGCGCCCAAGCTGTGGTTGGCTGACATGGTCGAGCTGATGAAGCCCGGCTCGGTCGTGGTCGATCTGGCGGCGGAAGCGGGCGGCAACTGCGACCTGACCGTGCCCGACGAGGTGATCGTGCACCCGTTGCCCGGCGTGAATGGCGCCGAAAGCAAAGGCGGCGTGACGATCATCGGCCGAACCGACCTGACCTCACGCCTGGCGACGACCGCGAGTCAGCTGTTTTCCAACAATCTCGTGCATCTGCTCACCGACATGACGCCGGCCGCGGGCTTCAGCGTCGATCTGACCGACGAGGTGGTGCGCGGGGCGCTGGTGCTGCACCACGGCGCGTTGACCTGGCCGCCGCCCAAGCCTGCGCAAGCCGCTGCGGAGACGGCAAAATCTGCCGCCACTGCGTCGACCGACGTCCAGCACGCCCCCCGAGCGCCGATGCGGACTACCACGCTCAAGTTCAGCCAGGAGACGCTCGCCAACGCCCACCAAGTCCCGGGCGCCGGTCACGTGTCCGCGCGCAAGGCGCCGTTGACGTGGGTGATGATGAGCGTGCTGGTGGTGGCCTGGCTGGCCTTGCACTTCTACGCGACGCACGACGCCGACACAGCCAGCCAGGCGACGCAGCTCTTCGCCGAACGCCTGACCGTGTTCATGCTGGCCTGCTTCGTTGGCTGGCAGGTGGTCTGGAACGTCACGCCGGCGCTGCACACGCCGCTGATGAGCGTGACCAACGCCATCTCGGGGATCATCTTGCTGGGCGGTATGTTGCACACCATCGGCAATGTCTCCGATCCGCCGGTCATCCTGGGCGTCGTGGCTGTGCTGCTGGCGACCATCAATGTCTCGGGCGGCTTCCTGGTCACCCGGCGCATGCTGCGGATGTTCCGGAAATAGCAACTGTTTCGGATGCCACTGTTCCGGAAGTGGACTTCTTCTCGGTCCACTCAGCGAATGCACGGGAGCCGCCATGAATGAAGCCTTCCTCTCCCTGGCCTGGGTCGTTGCCAGCATCCTGTTCGTCAGTAGCCTTCGCGGCTTGGCCAGTCCCGAGACGGCGCGGCGCGGCAACGGCTACGGCATCGTCGGCATGATCGCCGCGGTCGCGGCCGTGCTGGTCGCGGGTCCCACCGGCAACCTACCGCTTCTGTTGGGATCCATTGCGGTGGGCGCGACCATCGGCGCGTTTCTGGCGGCGCGGGTGGCGATGACCTCGATGCCCGAGTTGGTCGCGATCCTGCACAGTTTTGTCGGTCTCGCCGCCGTTCTGGTCGGCTATGCGGCCTGGCTGCATGCGGCGGAATACCACCATGCGTCCAAGCTGCTCAGCGCCGAGATCTGGCTCGACGTCCTGGTCGGCTCCATCACCTTCACCGGCTCGATCGTGGCCTTCGGCAAGCTGCGCGGCACGTTGTCGGGGCGGCCGCTGCTCCTGCCCGCTCGCCACGCACTCAACAGCCTGGCCATCCTGCTCTGCCTGGGCCTGGCCGTGCCGTTCATGGTCGCGCCTGGCACCGAAGGCCTGATTCCGCTTGGCGTCATGACGGCCGTCGCGGGCATGCTCGGCATCCATCTGGTAGCGGCGATCGGCGGCGCGGACATGCCGGTCGTCGTCTCGATGCTCAACAGCTACTCCGGTTGGACGGCGTCGGCGGCGGGCTTCATGCTCGGCAACGACCTGCTGATCATCGTCGGCGCCCTGGTCGGAAGTTCAGGAGCTATCCTTAGTTACATCATGTGCCGGGCGATGAACCGGTCGATCTGGAGCGTCATCTTCGGCGGTTTCGGCGCGGCGCCCACGCAGACCGGCCAGCCGCAAGCGCCGCAAGGCGAGGTCATCGCAACGGATCTGGACACACTGGCCGATGAACTGGCCCACGCCAAGCAGGTCATCATCGTCCCGGGCTACGGCATGGCGGTGGCGCGGGCCCAGCATGCGGTGCGCGATCTGGTCGACATCTTGAAAAGCCGCGGGATCCTGACGCGTTTCGCCATCCATCCGGTCGCGGGCCGGCTGCCCGGGCACATGAACGTGCTGATGGCCGAAGCCAACGTCTCGTACGACATCGTCTTGGAAATGGACGAGATCAACAAGGATTTCCCGCAAACCGACGTGGTACTGGTCATCGGCGCCAACGACATCGTCAACCCCGGTGCGCAAACCGACAAGAGTTCGCCCATTTACGGCATGCCCGTGCTGGAAGTCTGGAAGGCCAAGCGGGTGGTGGTGCTCAAGCGCTCGCGCAGTTCGGGCTACGCGGGCGTGGACAACCCGCTGTTCTACCTCGAAAACACCCGGATGCTGTTCGCCGACGCCAAAGAAGGCATGGACAAGCTCGTGGCTCGTCTGGCCGGAAGCAAAGCGGCCTGATCCCGAGGTCCGCCGATGACCTTCCGAGTCCTGCTGATCGACGACGACGCGCGGCTGTACGATCTGCTGGCCTCGTTCCTGCAACCGCACGGCGTGCACCTGACCTGGGCGCCCGACGGTCCGCGCGGGCTGGCAGCGCTCGAGGCCCAACCGGTGGACGCGGTCTTGCTGGACGTGATGATGCCGGGCATGGACGGCCTGGAGGTCTGCCGGCGGATTCGGGCGAAATCCAGTGTCCCCGTGCTGATGTTGACCGCGCGGGGCGACGAGACCGATCGCGTCGTCGGCCTGGAACTGGGCGCGGACGACTACGTGGCCAAGCCCTTCTCGCCGCGCGAGTTGCTGGCCAGGCTGCGGGCGGTCCTGCGCCGATCGCGACCGGACGTGACGACTGAAACGCTGAGTGTGGGCGAGCTTGCGGTGGACGTGCCGGGACGATCGGTGCGCATCGGCGACCGCGGCGTGGACTTGACCGGCGTGGAGTTCGACATCCTGGTGGCGCTGCTGCGGCGAGCGGGCCGCGTGGTGCCGCGCGAGGCCTTGCTGACCGAAGCGGGGCGCGGCGACGTCTCAGTGGGCGAGCGCACCGTGGACGTGCACGTGTCGCACCTGCGCCAGAAGCTGGGTGACGATTCCAAGACCCCCAAGCTGATCAAGACGGTGCGCGGCGTGGGTTACGTGCTGGCGCGCGAGGGCAGCTAGATGCCTGAGCCGCAACCCCAGGGCAAGTTACGGGTTCGGACGCGCCTGCAGCACCGGCTGTTTGCCTGGTTCGCGGCTTCGATCTTGCTGACGGCGATCGCGGTGTTCCTGGTGTTCTCCGTGGTCGGGCGGATGGCGGCCCCCGGTGGTTGGCGCCACGAGTTCGACCGCACCCGCGCCGCCTTGGCCCATCAAATCGCGCGGGTCTGGAGCGATCCCGTCGAGGTGGAGAAGTTCGCGCGCGCCCTGGCCGACGACCTGGACACCGGCGTGACGGTCGAAGGGCCGGGCGGGGCGACGCTCGTGCAAGCCGGCAAGGTCTGCGACAAGCCCTGGTCGAAAACGCCGGTCGTCCACGATGGCCGCCACCTGGGCTACGTCGAACTGTGCCCGCCGCCGCGCCGCCTGCCGTGGCCCCTGGCGCTCGGTCTGACCATGGCGCTGGGTTTGCTGTGGGCGGCAGCGGGGCGGCTGGCGGGGCGGCTGGCGCGGCCGTTGGCGGAAGTGGCGCGGGTGACCGAGGCCATCGGCCAGGGCCAACTCGGCGCTCGGGTGGATCTGCACAGCGGCCACGTGGGCGAGGTCCAGGTCGTCGCGGAAGCCGTGAACGAGATGGCGGCGCGCATCGAACGGCAACTGGCGGAACAGCGTGAACTATTGGCCTCGGTCTCGCACGAGTTGCGCACCCCGTTGGGGCACTTGCGCCTGCTGGCCGAACTGGCGAAGTCGGGCGGAGCGCCCGGCCAGGTGTGCGTGGAGATGGACCGCGAACTGGATGAACTGGATGATCTCGTGGGGCAATTGCTGGCAACTGCGCGGCTGGACTTCACGGCGCTGACCACCCAAGCTCTGGACGTGACGCAACTGGCGATTCGGGCTCTGGAACGGGCCGGCGCCGATGCCTCGGTGCTGCAGGTCGAGACGCCCGGGGCGCAGGTGGAAGGCGACGCGACCCTGCTGATGCGGGCGCTGGCCAACCTATTGGACAATGCCCGGCGTCACGGCGGGCGGCTGCAGGCGTTGCGGGTGCGGCAAGAAGGCGCCGACCTGGTGTGCGAAGTCGAGGACGACGGTCGGGGCTTCGCGCTGGGCGAGGAAGTGCGCGCTTTCGAACGGTTTCGTGCCGGTGCCGACGGACGCACGCACGACGGCAGTTCGCTGGGCCTCGGACTGCATCTCGTCGCGCGCATCGCCCGGGCTCACCACGGTCAGGCGTTCGCCGTGAACCGCCCGGAAGGCGGCGCGCGCGTCGGCATCCGGTTGCCAGTCGCGCTGTCACCCCTGAAGCCGGGCTCGCGGGGATAGGCCGACCGTCCCGTCAAATCCCCATGTTCGCCGGCAACTTCGCGCCCTCCAGCTTGGCGCCCTGGAAGTTCGCCCCGGCAATCCGCGCGCCCATCAGGTTGGCACCGGCCAGATCGGCGCCGCGAAACACCGCCCCGCTCAGGTACGCGCCCTCGAGGTTGGCGCCCTGCAGGTTGGCGCCGCCCAGGAAGGCACTGCTCAGGTTGGCGCCCGAAAGGTCCGCGCCCTGCAGATCGCTGCCGCCCAGGTCGGCGCCCGTCAAGTTCAAGAAGCGCATGTCCAAGCCCGACAGGTCCAGCCCGGACAGGCGCGGCCGGTGCTCCTCGTGGCAGGGAATGAGGGCGAGAACCAGTTCCTTACGGGTGAGTTCGGCCATGGCGAGTCCTCGATGCCGGGGTAAGTGTCGGCAGCGGGAGTTGTAGCACGGTCAGCCCTCCGCCATCTCCTGCGTCGTCATCGCCACCGGCAGCTTCACGTCCGGAGCAAAGGCGATGTCGCGCACCTTCCTGTCCAGCTTGTCGAACAGCGCCTTCTCGTCCTTCAGCAATTGCCGCACCTTCTCGCGACCCTGGCCCAGGCGCTCGCCGTCGAAGCTGTACCAAGCGCCCATCTTCTCGAGCACGCCCAACTCCACCGCCACGTCGATCAGGTCGCCCGCCGAGCAGATGCCCTCGCCGTACAAGATGTCGAACTCGGCCTGCTTGAACGGCGGCGCCACCTTGTTCTTGACGACCTTGACCCGGGTGCGGTTGCCGATGCTCTCCTCGCCGCTCTTCAACGCGCCGATGCGGCGGACGTCCAGGCGGATCGACGAGTAGAACTTCAGCGCCTGGCCACCGGTCGTGGTCTCCGGACTGCCGAACATCACGCCGATCTTCATGCGCAACTGGTTGATGAACACGACCACGGTGTTGGACTTGCTGACGCTGGCGGTGAGCTTGCGCAGGGCCTGGCTCATCAGCCGCGCCTGAGCGCCGACCTGGGAATCGCCCATCGCGCCTTCGATTTCCGCCTTGGGCACCAGCGCCGCAACCGAGTCGATCACGATGATGTCCACCGCGCTCGACCGCACCAGCGTATCGACGATTTCCAGCGCCTGTTCACCGGTGTCGGGCTGGCTGACCAGCAGGTCGTCGATCTTCACGCCCAGCTTGCGCGCATAGCTGACGTCCAGCGCGTGCTCGGCGTCCACGAAGGCCGCGATACCACCCTGCTTCTGGGTCTCGGCGATCAGGTGCAGCGTCAGCGTGGTCTTGCCGCTCGCCTCGGGCCCGTAGATCTCGGTGATGCGCCCCTTGGGAATGCCGCCCACGCCCAGCGCGATGTCCAGGCCGATGGCGCCGGTCGGGACCACCTGCACATCGCGCATCATCGCCTCGTTGTCGCCCAGGCGGACCATCGTGCCCTTGCCGAATGCGCGGTCGATGGTGGCCAGGGCGGCGGCGATGGCAGCCTGCTTGTCCGACGGGACGCCGACTTCGACGGATTCTTTCTTGACGCGCGCCATGGCTGGCTCCTGTGTGCTGGTGGATGAAGGAAGCTGTGAAGATGAAAGCAGTAACTGGCATTCAAGGTCGTCTGGATGACCGGCGCTGAGCCCCGATCGCCTGGACAGATGTTCAGTGATCGGCGCGCGGATTGCAAGTTCTTGCGCGCATCGGGTGCAAAAAATAAAAGGCCCGACGGCTGGGCCGGTTTTGCGCGAGCTTGGGCGGCGGTTGCGTTGCAGCGCGCTGTCCGGCATGGCAAAGTGGTCGCGACGGGCCCATCGAGGCACACGACACCTGTCCAAGGCCTGCCCTGAATGCCCGACCCTCGCACACCGCGCGATCCCGACGCTGAACCTGTCGCGGTCTCGCCGACCGCGCCCGTGGTGGCCGAGTCCGCTCCCGACTCGGATCGCACCGTCGTGCAACGGTTTCGCGTCACGCAGCAGGTCGAGGAAGGGGCGCTGCAGCGCGCTCTCGAAGCCGGCCTGCAGGGCAGCGAAGCCGGGGAGTCGCTTGCCGAAGCGAGCCAAGCAGGGGGACAGCAGCCGACCGGGATCGAGCGCACGCCGACGCGCTGGCCGACCGATCTACCGCGGACCCGCGTGCAAGCTCGCGCACACGTTGCCGATCGCACGCCCATGGACGGTGGCGCCCCAGACCAGGACGCGCAAGCGCGCACCGACGCCGACGCGATACTGCACCTGACGTCGGCGCCGATGCTGGTCTTGGATCCCGAGGATGACGGCGTGCTGCCCAAGGAGCCCGACGGCCGCTACGAGGTGCTCGACCAACTGGGCACGGGCGGCATGGGCATTGTCCTACGCGTCCAGGACAAGAGCCTGCGCCGCGAAGTCGCGATGAAGCTGTTGCGCGAGGATCTGGCCGGGCGGCCCGAGTACGTCAACGCGCTGCGGCGTGAAGCCCGCATTCTCGGTGGGTTGGAGCACCCCGCCATCATCCCGATGCATGAACTGGGCACGCGCGCGGACGGCACGACCTTCTACACCATGAAGCTGATGCCCAACCGCTCGCTGGGCGACGTGCTGCACCAACTGAAGTTGGGCGACCAGGCGACGGCGGAACAGTTCACCCTGCGGCGCCTGGTCGGCGTGTTCGCGCAGTTGGCGCTGGGCCTGGAATTCGCCCACACCCGCGCCGTGGTACACCGCGACCTGAAGCCGGAAAACGTGCAACTGGGCGACATGGGCGAGGTCCAGATCACCGATTGGGGCATCGCCAAGCGCATGGGTCCGGCGGTGCCCGAAGCCGAGGGGCTGGTGGTGGGCACGCCCGCGTACATGAGTCCTGAGCAGGCAAGCGGACATGACGCGGAGGTGGACGCGCGCTCGGACATCTACGCGCTGGGCGTGATGCTGTACGAGGCGTTGACGCTGCAGCGACCGTACCGCGGCGAGAACAGTCAGCAACAGCTCGAGGCGACCAAGAACGTGGTGCCGCTGCTGCCCTCGCAAGTGGCGCGCGATCGGGTGGTGCCGCCGGACCTGGAACTGCTGTGCATGCGCATGCTGGAGAAGCGCCGCGAACGCCGGCCGCAGTCGATGCGCGAGGTGTGGCAGGCGCTGGACGGCTTTCTGGCCGGCGAACAGGAACGCGAGCGGCTGAAGGCGCGGGCCGAGCAGTGCTACCAAAAGGGTTTGCAGGTCCTGGGCGATTACGAAGCGTTGCGGCAGGAGCGCCAGTTCGTGCTGGAGGAGGAGCAGCGGCAGGAACACGACGTGCGGCCGTGGGACACCCAGGAGGACAAGCAGCGCGTGTGGTCCCTGCGCCACCAGCTGCGGATGCTGGATGTCCTCTACGCCAATGCCTTTTCCACGGCGAGCGTGCTGCTGCGCCAAGCGATCGACCAGGTCGACGGCCATCCGGCGGCGCGCGAAAAGCTCATCGAGCTGTACTGGCACCGGCACGACGAGGCCGCGGCGCAAGGCGATGACGCGAGTCGGCTTTTCTTTGCGCAACAGGCGCACGCTCTGGCACGGCAGGGGGCGGAGAGCGCGACGGGCATCGTGCACATCCGCAGCCAGCCGCCGGGCGCGATGGTGTACGCCATTCCGTTCGACGAGATCCGCGGCAATATCAGCCGTCCTTCCGGGCAGTTCGAGCTTGGCACCACGCCGCTGTCGGAGCTGGAGCTGCCGATCGGGCCGTACGTGCTGATTGCCAGGCTGGACGGTCACCGCGAGGCGATGGAGACGATCTACGTCCGCGAGCAGAATCGCGACATCTTGCTGCTCTGCTATCCCTGGTCGAGCGATCTGCCGCTGATCGGCCGGGAAGTCGATCTGGCGCGGCTGTGGCAACTGCTGGAAAACGCTGAACTGCGTTCCCGGCCGATCTCGTGTCTGGTCGCTGGTCCGCTGGGCATGGGCAAGAACGTGCTGCTGGACGCGTTCCGACGCTCGGTCGAGGAGCATCCGAAGAAGCTGTATTTCCTGATGGAAGTCAGTTGCAACCGCCTGCGCCGCGATCTGCCGTACTCGACGGTGGTGGAACTGGTGCGGCTGCGCGCGGGCATCCTGGAGACCGACACCGCGGAACAAGCGCGGGCCAAGCTGCATCACATGCTTCGGCAAGCGTTTTCGCGTCTGGGCCGCCGAGAGTTGACTCCGGAACGCGAACTGGAGGCCGATCGGATCGCCGACATCATCGCGACGTTGCCGGCGTTCGACATCGAAGAGCCCGGACGCATGGGCATTCGCGAGCATTTCCTGGTCGGGGACATGGCGCGAGAAGGCCGTCACGCGGTGATCGAAGCCCTGGGCAGCTACTTCCAGGCGATCGCCGTGGCCACGCCCGTGCTGATGTTCATCCGCAATGCCCAGCACATGGACCCATCGAGTCGCACGTTCTTCGGCGATCTGCTGGCCACGGTGCGCGGGTCGCCAGTGCTGGTGGTGGCGAGTTCGACTGAGCTGGACGACGTGGAGCCGCTGCAGACCTCCGCGCTTCGACACCTTTTGCCGCACCAGCCGCCGTTCCACTTCGACGAGCACATCGCCCTGGAACCCATGAGCGATCGCGCCATTACCACGCTGGTGCGCGAGATGCTGGCGGCTCCAGTGGCGCCAGCGCTGATGGAGTGGATCCAGACGCACGCCCTGGGCAATCCGTTCCTGACCAGTGAATTGGTGCATGCGTTGTCCCGGCTGGGCGCGATGGCACTGCACGCCGCGGAATGGCGGCTCGTGCGCGAGAAACTGCCGGTAGATCCAAAGCCCGGGCAGATAGACAGCGTGGAGCGGGTGCTGATCGGCACGTTGCCGGCGTACGTGCAGCGGGCGCTGTCGACGGCTGTGGTAGTGGGCGGCGAGTTCTGGGCCGGCACCCTGCGCGACCTGGGCGTGCAACGCCTGGACGAAGCGCTGGAACACCTCGTACAGGCAGGGTTCATCGTGCGCAATGCCTCGAGTCGCTATGCGGGCGATCGCGAATACCGGCTGACCTCGACGCTGCGTCGGCGGGTGGCCTACGACATGCTGGCGCCGCAGGATCGCCGAGCCCTGCACGCGCGGGTGGCGACCTGGGTCATCAGCCAGGGACGCACGGATCTGGAGGAAGGACTGCGACTTGGCCATCACCTCAAGATGGGCGGCCAACCGGAGCACGCCGCGCTGCTGTACGCGCGAATCGCCAAGGCGGCGCGGGCTATCGGCGCGGACGAGGAGGCGGAGCGGCTGTATACACAGGCTTACGTGCTATCGGGCGACGCGGCTCTGCAGGGCCAGATCGAGGTGGCGCTGCGGGCGATGCGGGCCAAGGTCAGGGTCGGGCGGCGCAAGCGGGTGTAGTGGCTGGGTTTCCGGCTCCGGCTCCGGCTCCGGGTTCGGGAACGGGTTCGGGTTCGGGTTCGGGTTCGGGTTCGGGTTCGGGTTCGGGTTCGGGTTC
>CAYHHL010000162.1:0-13989 GCA_964356325.1 uncultured Enterobacteriaceae bacterium
GCTGGCATCGGCGTTGTCCTTGACAGTACAGGACTTGCCGTTCGCGCCGGCCGCGCCGTCCTTACCGGCCACGCCGTCCTTCACCGTCGTGGTGGTGCCGTCCTCGCAGGTCAGCGTCTTGGAGCCGTCGGCGTTGTCCTTGACCGTGCAGGACTTGCCGTTCGCGCCGTCGGCTACGGTGAGCGTGCTGCCGTCTGTGCAGGTGATGGTCTTCTTGCCGTCCGCGGCAACTGCCGCCTTGCAAGTGGCGCCGTCCTTGCCAGGCGTTCCGCTCTTGATGTCGACCGCGGTGCCGTCGGTGCACTTCAAGGACTTGCTGGCGTCAGCGTTGTCCGTGAGCGTACACGACGTGCCGTTCTTGCCGTCCGCGCCGGGGTCAGCGGTACACGCTGCGAGGGCGAGAACCAAGGTCACCCACGAACTGCGGGCAATGATTCCGTATTTATTTGCTTTCATGGCCAATCTCCTCGCGACGAGACCGGAAGCCGGCAACTGCAGGGGGTGCAGCGAATAGCCATCCGTACAGTGTCCGGCCGCCATAGCCTGAATTCGTTCTGGCCGCGCCGGAACGTCCGGCTTCGTGCCCGCGCGAACCTTACTGCCGCCGGGGTTCTGCGGCAAGCACTCTAACGACTAAATTGTCGATTGAGTGCCGAATAGCCCAACCACACAGGTTCGATGGAATTGGTGCAACGGTGAGGGCCTCGGGAACCGCCTAGATAGACTGGATTTGCCGCCTGACCTCGGTCCGGGGGCGTTCACCAGGAACACAGTCGATTTCGATCGCCGTCGCGCGCAGTGGAGTCGCCACCAGTTTGCATACGCCCGGCAGCGCTTGCAAGGTCAAGCTGAACAGCAAGCGAGGGCGGATTCCGTGTCGCGACGCAACTATGGCTCCAATGGACTCGCCTTGCCCTGTGGCTGCCGCGACGATCTGACGATCCAATCGAAGCCATTGACGTCGCTGTCCAAACCGTTGCCCGCACCCTGATCACTGCCCGTGCTCATCGAGCCCGCCGTGCTCGCCGCATGGGCCTTGCGCTCCAGACTGCCGGCAGCAGTCGGGCTTCCGGCCGGTTTGCCGTCGAACGTCAGCGTGTCGCCGTAGCCCAGCAGATCGATCGGCGCGATCGCATTGGGCACCAGCAGTTGCAGCGATCCGGCGGTCGCGGCCAGCACCATGTCCACGGTCAGCGCCAGGTCCGCGCCCACGGTGCCCACGTACGACTTCGAGGCGATCAGGAAATAGCCGTGCGCGGCAATCGTCGCATTGGGCAGCCCTCCCGCGACCTTGTTGATCCAGTTCGTCGTGCTCGTCGCCGCGCGGTATTGCAGCAGCAGTCCTGTCAGCGTCGCCGGCGTATCGCCAGGGTTGTACAACTCCACGAATTCATCGCTAGAACTCGCGGGGCCCTGTGTCGCCACTTCGGATAGCACTACGTGGTACTCGCACGCGCCGGTGCCCTTGTTGCACGCCAGCCCGGTCGCACAAGCCGCGCAGGTCATCGCAGTGCAGGCGCCGCCGATCGCCACGTAGTCGATTCGCACCTTGCCGCCCGTACCCCCGCGAACTCTCAAGGCGATCTGCGTTGGCGTCGGGCTGGCCGGCAGTGTCAGCGCCACTACCTGCACCCCACTCGGCGGCGTCGCGCACCAGGTCTTGACCACCAGATCGCCGACCAGCAGTTCCAGATCGTCAGGGCCACAGCCCGGTTCGGACAACTCGGCCTCCAGGTGGAACTCCAGTGTCGTGCCCGCGCCCATCGTCACCACCGGCAGCGTCCAGGTCGCGGTCAGCGGCAACGAACCGGTCGTCCAACCCGCACCCAAGCTGTACGGCGCGCCGCTTGCGGACGGCTGCAGGCTCCAGGCAATCGACTCGGGCTTGTCGCTGGACGCCTTGCCCGCGAACACCGGGCCCATCGGAAAAGTCTCGCTGAAACAACTGGTACAGTCGTCGATTGCCGTCCCCGTGCAGGCTCCGGCCAGGCAGACGTCCTGCGTGCAAGCGTTCGCGTCGTCGCACAGCCTCGGCGCGCCCTTGCACGTCCCGGCAGAACAACTGTCAGCCACGGTGCAGTCGTCGCCATCCGAGCAGGTCACCGCGTTGGCCAGTTGCACACAACCCTTGGCTGGATCGCAACTGTCGTCGGTGCAAGGGTTCTTGTCGTCGCAAACGGTCGCGCTGCCAGGCAGGCAGGCGCCGTCCTGGCAGGAGTCGCCCGCCGTGCACGCGTCGCCGTCCGAGCAGGCACCCACGGCATTCACGAACGTACAGCCAGCCTTGGCGTCGCAACCGTCCTGGGTGCAAGGGTTGGCGTCGGTGCAGGCGGTGGCGGCGCCGGGCAGGCAGGTATCGCCGTCGCAGCTGTCGCCCACGGTGCACACGTCGTCGTCATCGCACGGGCCGGAACTGCCGACATGGCTGCAGTTCCCGGCCACGCACGCATCGACCGTGCAGGCGGTGTCGTCATTGCAGCCGGTTGCCGTGCCCTCATCGGTTTCGCCGTCGCAGTCGTCGTCCAAGCCATTGCACGCCTCGATGCCGGGGCCGGGCGCGTCGCAAGCCGTCAGTGTCGGTTGCAGGGGCAGGCTGGCGATCGGAATCGTGCAGGAACGTTCACCTTTGCAGATACCGCCCAGGCCACACGAGGTCGTCAGGTCCTTCTGGCCAGCGCGCGGCGTGCAAGTGCAGCTGCCTGAAGTCGGCATGCACCGGCCGAACTTGGACCCGGACGTGTCGACGACATCGGCCTGGCACGCAAATCCGCCCGGGCATTCCTCATTCTTCACGCAGTTGTAGGCGCAGAAGCTGCCCTGGCCGCCCGGGTGGACCGCGCACACTGCCTGGACGTAGCCCGGCAATTGGCAGTCCTGGTTGGCGAGACACGGGTCGCACAACACCAGATCGGTTTCCACGCAGGCCATCAGGATGCTGTCGATCTCACTGATGTCGCGGCACACTTCGCCCGTAGCGCAGCCGGTTGCATCCGTGCAAGGAGTGGCGCAGATGTGACTGCCGTCCTTGCGATCGATGCACGCCGATTTGGGGCAGTCCGCGTGGGTCTGGCAAGCGCATCCTGGCTGGCCGGGACACGCCGCGACGTCCGAGCCTGCATCGCCGCCGTCGTCACCGTCCGGCCCGGCATCGTCCGAAACGGTCGCATCCTCTGGAGCGGACACATCTTCAACATCTGTGCCAGCTTGCGTGTCGGAGCCAGCATCGTCTTGATCGCCGCCCGCGTCAGGGGTCGCCGTGTCCAAAGCCGCGGTATCTCCAGCCGAGTCGACGGCCGGCGCATCGGTCTCGATCTTGTCAGTCGCCTTCCCGTCGCCACTGCAGGCCGTCAACACCGCGACTAGACTGAGCAAGACCCAACGCTTTCCGACCATGCCGACCTCCGAGTGGCGCGACACCGTCGATGGGAAGGGCGCGAGACGGCGCAGTGTGCCCAACGGCCGGTGTCTGGCGCAACCCGCGCCAAGCTTGCGAGCGGGAACCGCCACGGTGTATCCCTGTCCAACCGGCGAGCGCGCAACTTCGAGGGAGGCCAGCCATGCCCGCAACGTCGATTCGTGCGTTGTTCGTTGTCATCCTGATAGGTTGCGGATCGCGCGTGGCAGCGTCCGCAGCGCCGGCGGTGGCCAATCTTCAGCTCGACACCCTCGACGCGGCCAATGTCGAGGACGCGGCGACGGAGCCTGACAGCCAGGACGCGACCGATGCTTCGTCGCTTCAGCCCGATGAGTTCCAAGCAGATGTCGCGCCCGTGCCCGACGTGCCACCCGCGCCGGAACTGCAACACGTGACGTGGGTGGGGATGCCGGCGCCGGCCACGCCTGGCGAACGGGCGACGGCGTGGTCGAGCGCACAAGTGAAGCTCGACTGGGACGACGGCTCGCAGCAAACCCAGCCGCTGACCTGGCGATTGTTGTTCCGCACCGGCGACTCGATCGGTGGACAGGTGACCGCGGGCCTGACCGACCACGCGGGGACGCCGCTGCTCGACGGCACCGCGCAGGTGTTCTCGGACTGTCCGGACGGCACGACGATCCTGCCGACTTCGGATGGCTTGCTGCACATGATCACACACTTCGAGTACGTGTCGCACAATCTGGCCGGCGACGGCATGTATGGCACGTACCTGATGACGATGGGCCTGACCACTTTGCAGCAGGACGCTGCCGGGCTGTTGGTGGCCCAGGCGTACACCGCGATCGATATGAAACCATTCGGGGTGTGGATGCCGTGCGCCGCCTCGCGCAGTCCTTGGCACACGCACCTGGGCAGTGAGGAGTACGAGCCCGACGCCCGCTGTGTGCAGGAAGGCAACTGTGCGGCGCAAAAGAAGCTGGGCCTGCAGGCGGCCGATCTCTGGTACGGCGACAAATCGACTGCGCTTGCCTATGATTACGGCCTGTTGCCCGAGGTGACGGTCCAGGCGGACGGCTCGACCAACACCGTGAAGCACCGCGCCCTGGGCAGGTTGTCGCGCGAACAGATCGAAGTGATGCCGGACCAGCGCACGGCTTACATGGGCGACGACGGTGCGTACACAGCGTTGGCCATGTTCGTGGCCGACAAGGCCGGCGACCTGAGTGTGGGCACGCTGTACGCCGCGAAATGGCAGCAGAAAAGCGCCGTGGCTGGAGGCGCCGCGCAACTGGTGTGGATCCGGCTGGGTCACGGCGCCGACGCGGAACTGGCGGAATTGGCAAAGACCACAGATTTCAAGGATATATTCGCGGTGGCCGGTGCCGCCAAGCCCGGTTTCCAGCGGGTGCACACCTTGCAAGGCGAGGAATGGCTGCAGGTCAAGCCCGGCCAGGAGACGGCCGCTGCGTTTCTGGAGACGCGTCGTTACGCGGGCTTGCGCGGGGCCACCACGGAGTTCCACAAGATGGAGGGTGTGGCGCACGATCCGGTCGGCAAGGCGCTGTTCGTCGCGATGTCCTACATGCAAGCCGGCATGCAGGCCGAGCCGGGCGCCGCGGCCGACCACATCAAACTGCCGCCCGGGCCTACAGGTGCGGTGTACCGGTGCCAGATGCTGGGCGGCCAACTGGATTCGGACGGCCAACCGATCGACAGCGAGTGGGTGGCGATCGACATGACGGCGTGGCTGACCGGCAAGATGCAGGGCGAAGTCGCCCATCCGGACACCATCGCCAATCCGGACAACCTCAAGGTGGCGGCGGGCTGGCGCACCCTGTTCGTGGGCGAGGACAGCGGCTTGCACGCCAACAACTTCTTGTGGGCGGTCGACTTGGACACCGGCAAGATCGCGCGCATTGCCAGCGTGCCGAGCGGCGCCGAGGTGACCGGGCTGTTTCCGTTTCTGTTCGGTGGCAAGGGTTATCTGACCGTGCACTTCCAGCATCCGGGCAGCAACGAACCGGCGGTCAACGCGTTGATTGGCCAACTGTGGGGTGGCGGGCGCCAAGCGGGCGTGGGCTACTTGACGGGCATGCCGCCGATCGAGCCCTGACCCGCGAGAAAAGCCGCGGTCTCGGTCGCCCCTGGCAACCTTTCCGTCGATCTGGCAACCTCGAGCTGGTCACCGCGCCCTGCAAGCCGCGGTTGCGAATCGTCCTTCCCTCAGCGTCGCCCACCCCGGATGTGTCGCCATGAGCCAGAACTTGCGCAGTGTCCTGGCACTTTGGGCCCTGGTCGCCTCGTGCGCCTGTGGCAGCGCTACTGGCGGCGGCGGTGGCGCTGCCGTGACCTGCGCACCCGGCGCGCTGCTGGCCTGCCCCTGCGCAGGCGGGCAGTTTGGCGTGCAGGCCTGCACGGCGGCCGGGCTTGGCTTCGGCCCGTGCGGCGGGTGCAAGTCGGCCAACGACGGTGACTCGTTGTCGAACTCAGGTGATTCGTCGTCGAACTCAGGCGACAGTGGCGCCACTTCGGACAGCGCCTCGGCCGCGGACGTGGCAGATTCGCAAGTCAAGTCAGATACGTCCGACGCGACACCCGAACCCGACGTGCCGGTCGTCAGCGAGGACTCCGCGGACACCACCGAGGTCGACGTCGCCATCCCCACTGCGTGGACCATCGCGAAGATCCAGGCACAAAGCACGTCGAGCGACTGCGCCAAGATCGTCAGCACGCTGGCCGGCGTCACGTTGTCCGAGGTGGTCGTGGTTTCACCTTTGCGTTTCAGCACTTCCAAAGCGGGCAAGGAAAGCGAAGGCTTGTTCGTACAAACCCAAGGCGGCGGGCCGAGTTCGGGCTTGTACCTGACCGAGGACAAGGGCAGCCAGGCCGACATCACCAATGCAACGCCCGGTTCGGTGCTGTCGTTGATCGGCGACGTCGCGGAATTTTTCTGCTCGACCTGGTTCAAACCCAAGTCCGTCGTCGCGAGCGCAGGCGTGGTGCTACCGGTCGCCACCCAAGTCGAAGTCGACACGATTGGCGAAAAAGCTGCGACCGCGACCAACAAGCTGTATGAATCCGTGTATGTGTCCATCGACAACGTGGTGGTCAGCGATCCGCTCGCACTGGGCTCGGACGGCAAACCGCACACGATCATGGTGGGCAAGACCGAGGACGAACTGACGTTGCGGATCGGCGCTGGGTTCGGGGTCTTTCCGCTGAGCAAGGACGGCAAGGCGAACTATAGCAAAGGTCAGCATCTCGATGTCACGGGCGTGTTGGAGTTTACCTTCAATGTCTGGCAGTTGACACCGCTGAGCATCGCGCCCACGGAGAACTGACGGCGGCTGGCCAGTGGGCGACTACCGAACGTAGGCCACCGCCGCCCGGTTCTGCGCGCAGTCGCCGTTGATGCAAAACCACGAGCCGCTGTCGTAGCTTTCGTGGTGCAGGATCATGTGGTTGCCGTAGCTGCCATACTGCGCGTCGAGCGTCGTGTCGTGGGTGTCGATCCAGTGATAAGAATTGGTGTTGTTGTTGCTAGCCAGGCCTGCCCAACTGCCCGCGACAGCAGCGCCCAGAGAACTGGCACAGCGGCGGGTGTGGGTGTTGGTCGTCGAAGACCACCCGGCCGGCGAGTCGCCGTCGTGCTGGCAATAGGTGTTCACCGGCTGCCCGTCGCCGCGAGCGCGCAGCAGCGTGTACTTCAGGCCATTGACGAAGGCGTCCGCCAGCTTGGCCGACGAACTCATCGTGGGACTGGTCAGCGAGCCGACCGCGCCGCCCTCGCCCCAGACCTTCGAACTGTTCGGGTAGGTCCGCAGCACGAGGGTCCAGCCGCCGCCGTCGCTCGTCATGTCGCAGTAGACCTGCACGGCGTCAGCAGTATTGCCGCCGTTCGTGTCGACCCAATACAGGCCGTCCTTGGCGGTGACGTTGCCGCTCTTGGCGACGGTGAGCACGTGGAGGCACGACGCGCCCGGCTTGGTTTTCGCAAAGCCCAGCGAAGCCAAGCAAATGGGGCTGCAGCCGTCGCCGTCGGCGTTGTTGCCGTCGTCGCAGTCTTCGTTGGCCTCGAGGATGCCGTTGCCGCACGAGTCGGCCAGGCTGCGCCAAACTCCCAGGGCGCAATAGCGGATGGCGTTGGTCTTGGTGTCGAAGTAGAGCGAACCGACCACGGATGCATCACAGGCAAACGGCGGATCCGCGGCACCCTTGAGGACCAGCGCGCCACCGACGCCTACCTTGCCCGACGCCAACACCTGCACTTGGATGCTCCAGGCCTTGAGCGCGCCATCGACGCCGTTGTTCAAGAAGGAGCTGTCGACGACCTCGAGAGACCACTTGCCCTTGGGATTCTTGCCGATCCAGGTCGCCAGGTCGCCCGACACCGTCTTGGTGGGGCTGGGCCAGGTGGTCTTGAGCGCAGTGCCCTTGGCGGTCTTGTCCCACAGGACGTACTTGTTGCCCGCGGGGTCGAACAGGCTGACCTTGAGGCTGGCAGTGTCACTATTGGCGATATCGACGGAGATAGTCAGCGTCTCGGCCACGCCCCAGTCCGGCACGTCAATCACGTCGCCGACGCCCAGCGGGCTGTTGTCAGGGATGTCGACCGGCGTCTTGGTGCTGGCTGATACCTCTTTGAACTGATTGAACAAGAGTCCATTGGAGATCTCGTCGAGGCCGTCCTTGGGCAAGTTCGCGACGTCGATTCCGCCCGCCACGCAGTCATAGCTGCCGTCGATTTTGATGCCCTTCATGACGAGCCCAGTGCCGCAAGCGGTGCCGGTCGCGGGTCCACCGGTCAGATCGGCGTACTTGCCGGTGGTGGCGACCTTGGCGAGCGACGCAGTCTTGGCATAGTCGCCCAGGTTGGGTAGCCCCTCGAGATCTGCATAGGCGCCGCTGACCGCCACGGCTGCGAGCGACGCCAGCTTGGCGTAGACCGAAAGAACTGGCGCGCCAGTGAGATCGGCGTAGTTGCCGCTCGTCGCGACCTTGGCGAGGTCGGCTGTCTTGGCATATCCGGCCAGGACCTGCGCGTCGAGGTGCTGGAGCTTGACGCACCCGGAGCAGTCGAGCCCTTCGGCCATCGACGCGCGCATGGCGAACGGCACAGCGACCATGCGCTGGCGTGAAAGTGCAGGATCTGCGCCTACCTGCAAGCTGAGCCACACCTCGGCCGCGGTAGCGAACAGCTTGGGGTCCAGCGGGGGCTTGGCGCCCAACACGTGCTGGAAGGCGCCGGACTTCACGGCCACCTTGGCACCCGGCTCGGCCCAAAGCTCGTTGCCGTTGACCGCGGCGTCAAACAGGCGAAAGGCCACGTCGTAGTCGCCGTCGGCGGCGGGAGTGCCGGCCGCCGTGGAGAGCGAGCCCTCGATCTGAACGAGTTGCGGCACTGCCGCGGCGGCGGGCAGGGCGCATGCCAGCAAGGCCGCACACGAAAACGCGAGTGACCAGATGCGGATGCAATGCGACTCAGGCTGGACGAACATGCGGACCCCCTGGCAGAAGCTGGACCGGTCCGCAGCCTACGTCGGTCGCGCAGCGCGGGCAAGGCTCGAACTGGGCACCCATGCCTACAACCACTGCCGCCGCTTGACTTCCAAGTAGCGCTGGATCAACGCCCCGGTCAGTTCCTCGGGCAGCACGTGCAGCACCAGCGCGCCCGCCCGGCGCATGTCCTCGGCAAGTCGCTCCCGCCACAGCAGTTCCGCTGCCGCCGGCCCGCGCGTGTACAAGTCCAGGTCGTCCTCGCGGCCCGGTTCCAGCAGCGCCTCGACCGAGGCGTCGCGAAACAGCACGCACAGCGGCAGATGCGTCGGCGTCAGCGCCTTGACCAACGGCACCAGCGTCTCTTGCGTCGCCGGATCCAGCACTTGGGTGAACAGCACGATCAGTGACCGTTTGCGCAACCGTTGCCGAAGTTGGGTGAACACCGCGCGGTAGTCGGGCTCCACCAGCGCCGGGAACAGGTCGTGGCACGCCTGCACGATGCGCCGGGTCGCGTGCGGACCTCCGTCGGGCGTCAGGCAGGTGCGGATCTGCGCGTCAAAGGTCAGCAATCCCACGTGATCGCCTGCTCGGGACGCCACATGGGCGAGCATCAGCGTCGCGTTCAGCGCGTGATCCAGGTGCGACAGTCCCGGCGTGCCATCTGCCGCTGGTGCCGCTTGCGCCGTCATCAAGCGCCCCAAGTCCAGCGCGAACATGACGTTCTGATTGCGTTCCAACTGGTACTCGCGCGAAATCACCGTGCGGTGTCGGGCGGTCGCGCGCCAGTCGATGTGGCGCACGTCGTCGTCCTGGGTGTACTCGCGCAACCGCTCGAACTCGGACTCGCCGCCGCGCTGGCGGATCGCCCGCGACAGGCTGTCCCGTTCCTGCAGCACCATCAGGTCCCAGGTGCGCACCTGGTGCAAGTCCGGGTAGACACGCACTTCCCGCGCTGCCGGCAGGCGCAACTGACGGTGCCACAGACCCAGGCGCGAAGGCGTGCGCACCCACAAATCGCCCAGCGTGTGCGCACCCCGGCGCCGCGGTTCCAGGTGGTAGCGCACTTCTTGCGTGCCGTGCGCCGGCAGATCGACGCGGATCGGCAACCCCTGCACCAGCACGTCCTGCGCGCCATCATCCTGGATCCACAGGGTGATGGGCCTGTCACCGAGGTTGCGCACGTCCAGCAGCGCCGCGTTCTGCCGCGCCACCGAGAGCACGGGCGGCAATTGCCGGGTCACGCTCACCGGCACGCGGCGGTCGGTCAGGGCGTCGAGCAGGGCCAGCGCGGCGAGACAGGCGTCCCAGACGATGAGCAAACCCAGCAGATCCTCTTGCCATTGCAGCAGCCGCGCCACCGCCGTGAACACTGACGCCACCGCGCCGACCGCCGCCAGCGCGACCAACCGCCGGGTGGGCACCAGACCCCTGGCTGTGCGAACCTGTGCGAACTGGCGATCCTGGCGTGGTTCCATGGCGCGCGATGGTCGGCGCGGGCGCGGATGTGGTCAACTGGGCCGGTACTTTCCTTGCAGGCGGTGGCGATGTTCGTGGCAGCGCATCAGATCGTTCAGGCGCCCGACGCCAAGCCGGTGGCTACAGCGATGTTCCTGCACGGCATTCTGGGCTCGGGGCGCAACCTGCGCACTTTGGCCACGCGGCTGGTCGAGCAACTGCCGCGGCTGCGCGTGGTCCTGGTCGATCTGCGCTGTCACGGCGATTCGACCGGCGCGCCGCCGCCGCACACGCTGCAGGCCTGCGCCGAAGACCTGCGCTCGCTGGGCCAGCACCTGGGCGCGCTGCCGGCGGCGGTCATCGGCCATTCGTTCGGCGGCAAGGTCGCGCTGACCTATGCCCATGAGAATACGGATGATACCCTGCGCCAGGTCTGGACCCTGGACACGACGCCGGGAGCGCGCACGCCTGCGGATCCGGACGAACTCGGCGTCACGCACGTGGTCGACCTGCTGCAAGACGTGCCGCTGCCCTTGGCTTCCCGTCAGGCGCTGGTCGAAATCCTGACGGCGCGCGGGACTTCGCAGGCGTTGGCGCAGTGGATGACCACCAACGTCAAACCCGTGTCGCCACCCGGACCTGCGGGCGGGCTGACCTGGAAGTTCGACCTCGCGGGCGTGCGCGAACTGCTCGCCTCCTACTTCGCGACCGATCTCTGGCCGGTGCTCGAGCATCCGCCGTCGGGCCTGGAACTGCACGTCGTCCGGGCGGGCCGCGAGCCCCGTTGGACCCCCGCGATCTTGCGGCGTTTGCAGGATCTGCCGCCTGCCGTGCACCTCCACTCGCTCGATGCCGGCCATTGGCTGCATAGCGAAGATCCGGAAGGGCTGCTCGCGCTTCTGGTGCCAGCCTTGCGTGCGCTGACCTGAGCCCTCAGGTCGCCAGCAGCAGCGCGATCCCCACGGCCGCGGGCAGCGCCTGGATGAACAGGATGCGCTTGTTCGCCGTCATTGCCCCGACCACGCCAGCCACCACCACGCAACCGCAGAAGAACAGACCGAGTTGGTGCGCCGCGTCGGGCTGCGGATTCGTGATCGCCCAGATCAGGCCCGCGGACAGGAACAGGTTGTAAACGCCCTGGTTCTTGGCCAGCGTCGCGTTGATGGCGGCCGTCTCCGCGTCGATGCCGAAGGTCTTGTTGGTGCGCGGCCGACCCCACAGCACGGACTCGAGCACGAAGAAGTAGACGTGGAGCAACGCGACGAGCGCGAGCACGATCTGGGCTGCGATGGACATGGCGGACTCCGCTTTCTTCTCGTTTCGGCGCTGTTGGCGCGGGACCAACGGCAGTGTCGCGGCAACAACGCGCAGGGGCAAGCGCTTCGGCTACGACCGCTCCAGAGCGCGCAGTCCCGCCGCTTCGAACCAGGCGAGCAGGAGTTCAGCATTGTGCTTGATTACCGCGGGATCGACGTCGCTGTGTACGGTGAACGTCGCGCCCGCCGTGCGCGCAGGACCGTGCATGTGCAGGGCGTCGAGCAAGGCCTCGCGGGCCTGCATCCGTTCGCGACCGGCGCGCATCGTCGCGAGTTCGACCTTGCGGCGCAGCGCGGAGAACAGGAACAGTGGAGAACCGTTCATGTCCGCCGCGGCGTGATCCAGTTCAGCCGGCCAGGTCTCGTCGAAGCCGCGGATCATCGTCTGCCACTCTGGCCGGTCCAGCGCGGCGTCCAGCATGGCCGACCAGCCGACCTGACCGACGTGGTGCGCGGGGTCGAAGAACTTCTCGGCGTGGCAGAGGTCGTGCAGGGCGAATTCCAGGGTCGACGCCTGCAGTCCCGTCTCCGATCCGTCCGGCAGAAGCGACACGCAACGCATTCCTTGCGCCTGCCAAGCCAAGACCTGACGCGCTTGCGGGATCTCGAACAGGGCCAAGAGCTTGCGCCGGCCGTGCGCCCAATGCACCAGACCCGCCGCCACCTGCGCCTCGACGCGGAACACCTGACGTTCCGCCAGCAGCCGCACTTCGGGCAGATCCCGGGTCCAAGGCAGGGCAGGGCGCCGCCGACCTTGCAGCCAGCGTTTGCCGGCCAGCCGCAGTGCACCTCGCGCCACGTAGACGCACGCGAGTCGACCGGGATCCTGCAGCGCGGCTTGACCGGACGTCAGCCCGGCTTGCCACGCGGCTTCCAGCGCTTCCAGTTCGGGCAGGACCGCCAGATCGCCGGGCGCATCGCACTGAGGCGCCGGAATCCACTGGCGCGTCGGAATCACGTCGGCGCCGGACCGTCGTTGGCCTCTTTCAACCATCGGCCAATCTCGCGTTCGATGCGTGCCTTGATCTTCGGCACCCACAGCCGGGCCAACAACGGCACGTCCATGTCCAGCGTCACGTTGCTGTCCCCTAGTAGAATGCGCGCCTGCAGATGGAAACCACCGACGCGCAGGTCGACGTGCGACTCGCGGTCACCCCGCCATTGCCGTTGCAAGTGGGCGTGCGGGTAGCGTTCCTGGTAGTGGGCAAACGCCTGTTCGAGCACCTCGCGGGAACGCGTCAGGCCGAGGTCGTGGGAAACGGTGTGCTGCAGCTTCAAGGGAGCCTCCTGCCGCACGATGGCACGGCAGCCCGGCCGCTCGCAAGACGTAAGCGCCCGCGCCCCAAGTCGCGAGCAGCCGGGCTGGCGCATTGGCCTTGCCGCGCCGGCCGCGCAACGCTACGCTGGCATGCGGCGGTCATGTGCTCGCGCGCCCCAGCCGTAGCGACTACCACTACCTGTGATCTTGCTTGACCAGACTGTGGGTTCCTACATAATCCCGGCTCACTTGGAGGTATCTCAGCGTGCGCACTCTGGTTTTCATCACCCTTGCTTTTCTCGCGTCGGCCTGCAGCGCCGAACTTGTCCCCGGTACCAACGCCGTCCCGCCCACCGCCGCCGATGCCTCGCAGGCTGCCGACCAGCCACCGACGCCCACGTGCACGGACGGCCAGCTCAATGGCATGGAAACCGGCGTCGACTGCGGCGGCCCGTGCAGCCCGTGCGCGATCGGCGGCGGTTGCAGCGCACCGACCGACTGCGCAAGCGGCCTGTGCCGCAAGCAACTGTGCAGCCAGCCCGGTTGGCTGCTCGGCAAGGGTGGCGATGCGGACGCGGCGACCTGGACCGTGGTGCTGGACAAGAAGCTGGCGACGCCTTCCGCGCTGGCGTTCAACCCCAATCAACCCGGCGAGTTGTGGGTCGTCAACCGCAAGGACGATTCCGTGACCATCCTGCCCAAGATCGGCGCCAAGCCCGTGCGCTATGCCGATCAGGCGCTGCACTTCCTGGAGTTCGTCGACGCCATTGCCTTTTCGGACAACGGCACCTTCGCGACCTGTGGCGATTCGAGCAACGAGTATCACGGCAACGGTGAGCCCAACGGTTTCATGGGTCCGGTGCTCTGGCCAGCCGACCTGAGCGATTTCGAGTCGCTCGGCCCGGACGCGGCCAAGGTGCATCTGGACATGATGCACGACACGCCGAACTGCATGGGCATCGCCGCGGCGACCGGCAACACCTACTTCGTGTTCAACGGCTTGGCCGGCAGCATCGACCGCTACGACTTCGGCGAGCCGCACGTCAACGGCGGCACCGACCACACCGACGGCGGCAAGCTTCGCT